>CAZGIY010000036.1:0-13854 GCA_964526445.1 uncultured Candidatus Poseidoniales archaeon | reverse complement strand
TGTTGGAGAGTTTGGCCCTCAAGGAATTGCCTCGCGCTGGGTGGGTTTCCAAAGGTATTGAGAGGCCGGAGAGTGTTGCTGCTCATTCTTGGGGGATTGCTTGGTTGACAATGGTCCTTTGTCCGCCAAACCTCGATAGGGGCAGAATCCTCGAAATGGCCGCATTGCACGATTTGGCAGAAGTCAGAGTAGGTGATATCACGCCACATGATGGCATTTCTAGCGCCGAAAAGCACCGCATGGAGGATGCTGCCATGCAGGAATTGTTGGAACCTATGTGTCACAGAGATGAATTGAAGGAATTGTGGGACGAATACGAACAAGGCACTACTCCAGAGGCGAGATTCCTCAAGGCGATGGACAAACTCGACATGGCTTTGCAGGCGCAAAGATATGGTGGTCTTTCAGAATTCATCGATTCAGCTCTCAAGGTATTGGAAGACGATCTGCATAGAAAACTGGCCGAGGTGAGTTAGTGAGTTCATATCTTGAACATGTCAATATCACTACTAGTGATTGTGATATGATGGTTGAATTCCTCGGAACGGCCATTCCAGAATGGAAGGTAAGAAATGGAGCAACATCAGACAAATGCAGGTGGTTACATTTTGGTAGTGAGCGTTTCTATATTGCCATAGAAGAGCGAGAGGGCCCCAACCAATCACCTCACAAGGCATATTTCCACCCTGGGCTCAATCATTACGGCATAGTAGTTGATGAAGTTGATTCATTGATGGAGAGAATGATTTCTGCTGGATATAGAGAAGGAAACCATGTGCTTGACCATCCGCATAGAAAGCGTTGCTATTTCTTTGACCATGATGACGGGGAATGGGAATTCGTGGAATACCTAGGTGGCAAGATGTCAGAAAGGAACGATTATTCCGATATTTCTTGACATCAAGGTTTTGAGTAAGAAGTATCACGCAGGGTCGTGCAGCCGCAACCCGGGGCCTATGACCCAACCACGCCTACTGGCTATGCTCCACAGCAGCCAGTCATGCAACAACCGATGATGCAGGCGCAGATGCAGCCATTACAGAATCAACAGATGGCGCAGCAATATGTGCAACAACAACAGATGATGTATCAGCAGCAGATGGCTTTCAAACAGCCAAGAATACAACGTCCTGGTTGGACAACACCTCGATTGACCGCAGCAGGTATTCTCGGGATCGTGATTCTTGTATTGAGCATAACTGGACTGATCATGGATGCTAGTGGAACTCCATGGGTTTGGAGTGATGATGACAATGGAACATTGTTAGATGGAGAAGAACTGTTGGATGAGATTGATGATCTCGATGAACAGCCACCTTTCGTATTGCGTATGATGCTATGGCCTACTACCATAATGATTCTTGGAATTGTGTTTTCCGTTCCATTGATTGTAATTGACCTAGTGCCAATGCCTAAACGCGTCCAAGGAGGTTTACACGGCCTATTCCTGCTTGCAAATGGAACCTGTAGTATTTTCATGATGATGAGTTTTGGAGAGTGGCTGGGTTCTTACTTCAACCAGATGTTTGCGCCTGGAGATATGGACATGCATATGCATGTTATGGTATACTATAATGCCATTCTGGGCCTAGCATTAGGTGCCTCATTTATGTTGTTTGAATCTAGTCTTGAGAAAGTTTCAGATGGTTGGAAAACCGGTGAATTGCAGAGGCCAATGTACAAGGTCGCATCTAATTTGATGTTCTGTGCAGTAATCGCCTTGGTATTCACTCCATTATTCCCAATTGCTTGGCAATCATACTCTGATGATTACAAGGACTCTCCTTGGTATGATGAAGAGAAAGATGGTTCGGGAGTACCATTGGCTCCATTAATGTTAGATTCATTCTATTTCAGCATTGAAGAATCTGATGGTTCTTGGTACCCTGACTGGGATCAACTTGAGAAAGACTCTCCTGACACATATGATGTACTCGTAAATAAGGCTAGGTTACATGATTACTTTTTGGTGGTTCTATGGGTGCAACTATCATTGATGGTAATGATGATTGGTATTTCGTTGCCTAAAATGCAGAAAATAATGGAAGGAGTCTGCCAAATCAATGCCCTATTGGTCGGATTCTTGATTCCAATTGTGATTTTCACGATTCTCATGTATATCTCAATTCCCGGATTGCATGGGGAATTAGCTAGTGATAGCACATACGATGGAGTATCATTCCATTTGAATTGGTTCTTACCATTAGCGGCTATTTTAGTTGTCATCAACTGGTTTGTTTTCTTGTTCCGAATACACATACCTTGGTGGAAGCGTATAACGGCGCAGGATTTGAGCAAGTTGTGGATGAATAATAACGCCTTCGGACAACCGATGATGCAACAACCCATGGTTATGCAACAACCTATGCAACAGATGGCTCCGCAGGCCCAGCAGCAAATGGTGCAACAGCAACAGATGCAACAGATGGCGATGCAGCAGCCGGCACAACAGGTGGCGCCGCAATTTCAGCAACCACAGATGCCAAGATGATGACTGGTAGGGCTCATTTCAAGAGTAGCCCCGCCCGGATTTGAACCAGGGTCGCGGGTTCCAAAGACCAACATGATGGACCACTACACTACGGGGCTATCGGCCCTGCGAGAATCGCGGGGTTCTTGAATTGTCGGACAAACCAGCGTCCCACAGCATCAAGAACGTCATGGTCCTCGAAGTGCCATGCAGAGGGTGCTGCAGGCTCTTCTACTCTGTTTTATCATGTTGCCAGCCTTTCCTGTTCTAGAAGATGATGCCAGTTCTGCTGTAGATGAATCATATGTTGGTTCCAGTTCGCCGAGCGATGTTTTCCACGAGGTATTCTTCCAACCGCCATTGTCTTGGTGGTTGGAACAAGAAGGTAGCATCGAGGTTGTTGTTCTGACCGATGATCTGCCTGCTTTACATTATTGGCAGTCAAGTGAGGGCTTACTGACAAAGCAGAAAGAAGGGGTTGGAGAACTAATTGAAAGCGATTTGGAGATATTGCAATCTAGACTGCAGCATCGCTTGGTAGAGATTCCAGCAATGCGAATTTCGGAGTTGTCTAAATTGCCAGGTATCAGATCATTGACTCAACCTTTACCAGAAGCAGATGTCTATGATACATATTCCCCCCAGCCAGCCACTGTCAAGGCTAAGGATATCCATGGCGCAAGCAATGCTTGGTCGCTAAACAGTACTGGGCAAGGTGTCAAGGTTGCAATAGTCGATAGCGGGGTAGATTTCGCTCATCCGGATCTCAATGGAACTCAAGCCAGAGTTGACAATTCCAGCAGCCCATGGGATGGTTGGCCAATCGCTTTGGACCCACGTTCAATCAAAGATTGGTTGTTGGATGGAGAAACATATCCCGGAGAATCTGATTCATGGTATGCGGATACAAGTCTAATGGATTTTGACAATGATTCTGACTCCTCATTAGATGATTCAGGATTGGATGTGTCAGGAATCGTTAGCCAATCAGGGGAGTTTCGTATCGGTGAGCATCCAGATGATGATTTACAGTCAAGAGTTGGTGATGATGTTGCGATATTGTTAGTAGACTCTTTCCAAGCAAATGTCTACGATACCGTTTATGTGGACCTCGATGGAGATTCATCTTTTGCTGATGAGATTCCAATGAGTAAGGGTTCTGAGACTGCAGGGCTTGACCTCGATGGTGATGGATTATGGGACCGCAGCGGGGGGATGATTTACTTCATCGCTGATGGAAATACTTCTGTTCAGTATGCTCCTACTCTAGCGGCAAGATTTGGTGTGTCAGATAGAATTCCAGATAATGGCGACATGGTTGCATTCATGCTTAACGAAGGAAATGGCCCTGCTGGTAATCACGGCACATTATGTGCAAGTGCAGTTTCTGCGCAAGCGATTGTCAGTGATGGAAAGGTGCAGGGTATGGCGCCTGATGCAGATATCATTGCAGTTGGCAATTACTACAATGGCGGAATCTCAGGATATGATTCCTGGCGCTATGTGGCTGAAGGCCCTGATGGCATCATTGATTCGGGGGACGAGGCTCATATCGGTTCATTCTCATTTGGTTATTCGAGCATCGTCGATGCGGGTTCAGATTATGCTTCGATGTATCTCGATTGGTTGACCAGAGTATATTCTCGCAACACCACGTACATGGTCGCTTTGGGTAACGGAGGGCACGGCTATGGAACTGTTGCATCTCCCGGTGGTGCTGCTGGTGTGGTTTCAGTAGGTGCTGCTTCTTCCAAGACAGGTGAATCGATTGGAGACACATGGGGTGATACCGCGATGTGGACTAACCGCGGTCCAAATTCACAGGGGAGAATGGACCCCGACATTGTTGCGATAGGTTGGTCTGCAACTGGGGACACCACTCTCAATGAAGAGACAAATGCAAATTCCGCATATACAACATGGGGAGGGACCTCCCTTGCCACACCACTGGCGGCCGGTTTGATGGCGTTGGTATACCAAGCGTATTTCGTTGAGAATGGACATTATCCAGATTCACAGAAAATAAGAGACCTAGTTATGTCAACCTCTAGAGATATTGCCCATGATCCATTGGTTCAGGGAGCAGGTTGGTTCGATGCGTATAGAGCAGTTCAAACGATTCAGGGTGCTGATGAAACATGGTGGACTTCTCCTGCTGCTTTGATGCCCGGTGAAAATGATGGAGACCATAGGTTGGCCAATGCGAATTGGATGTTACCCGGAGAGAGAAGTGTTCACCGTATTCAATTGCATAATCCAACTGCTGATACTCAAGTGCTTGACTTCAGCAGCGAGACTTGGCAAGCAACTTCGTATGAGAATTTCACATGGCTTTCCAATAGTAGTTTGGGTTGGGATGGGTACCAGTCTTCGCGTCCTGATTACGTCATACCTCTGCTGATTGATGGAGATGCAAATAACACAACAATTTCACCCACTGATACGTTGATTAGGGCTAGAGCGACAGTACATCCGCTGGGTTTCGACGGAAACCAGAACAGGCAATCTGAAAATTCGGTATATCTCTACGCCTATAGGTGGAATGACAGCAATGGTGACGGAAAATACTGGGATGATGTTGACAATGATTTTTTTGTTGGAGATGGAGAGTGGCAGTCGTCCGAAGTCTCCTTGATGACGTCTTTTACCTATACTGGTCCTCAATCTGAAGTTAAGGTTTCAGATCCTTGGGAAGAGGATTGCGATGGGATTTTGTTGGCAGTTACTCGTAGAGAAGTTCGTACAGGGTATATTGATCCATTACCAGTCAGCATAGATGTAACTGGCTTTTCACCCGTTTCGGATAGTTGGTTGACCACTCAACCTTCGCGTACAATACCAGCTGGTGCTATCAGAAATCTGACTGTGGTTGTAGATGTACCAATCGATGCAGTTCCGGGATTGCGTCAATCGGGAATCAGGATTGCCGACGAGCATGGCAGGGACTGGCTTTTGCCAGTTGTAACTACAGTTGCAGGTTCTGGACCAACTTCTTGGACTCCGCCAAATGTCGATGATAACTTATCGAATCAGACATTGTATCGAGAGACATGGATGCAAGGGGCTCAGAGATGGGGTTGGAGAGCGGAGTCTGGAGATTGGAAGGCATTTGCAGTTGATTGGCCGGCAAATATGAGTGGTGGTAAAATCATTATTGACGTCGATTGGCCTGATAATGGATTCACAGATATCGATGCATTCTGGTTGTCAGAAATATCCCATCCCTTTTCCTTAGAAGATCCTGATGCATATGGTGCAAAGGGCCTTTCTATAGAAGTTGGTTCTGAAAATGAACACACCGGCTCAGGAATTTGGAAGAGGCAGACAAGTACTGGTACAGACCGCGAGATATTGACCGCAAGTGCAACCCCTGGACATAAGATTCTGCTTTTGCACAGTACCATGCATGGTGTTTTCACCAACGATAACCCAGTGAATGTGTCCATAGGATATGCCGCTTTGATTTCGGGTAATATCTCGGCTAATGTCAGCGATTGGTCTACTGGAGACTTCAATTCTAGTGCCGTCTTTGCATCGACTGTTAATCTGAGTGTGGATTCGATAACTGGAACAGGATGGAGTGAGCCAATGTATTGGGCCAATGAGAGTATTTCCCAAGATGATCCAGGTGTCAAGTCATCATCCTCGTACATTCGTAGTATCAATCTTTCAGGAGTTGACGAAGTCGAAGTTAGAATTGACAGCAATGGATACCGAGATGATCTCGATTTATTCCTCTACCGCGATGATGATGGAGATGGGCAATTGGATTGGGATGATGAATTGAAGCAATCATCCGGTGGCGCTGCGAGCGATGAGACGATAGTATTCGATCCTGCAGATGGGCAATGGTGGATTATCGTGCACGGATATTACGTGCATGGAAACAATGGCACATTCTGGCTGAGCGTCAAGAGTTCTGGAGGAACACAACTGCAAGTGACCAATCATAGTGAATACAACTCTTCCGAGGTCAACGCTTTATGGCCAAATGCTTCAAACAATTTAGGGGGTGAAGCAGCAAGTAAGGCTTGGCAAGTGAATTACACATTGACTAGGCCAGACTCCGCAGGGACATGGATTGGCTTTATCATTGTTGAATTACAAGGTGGTGGAGAATTCCGTCTTGAGTTTGAATATGATTTACTTGAGTTGCCGAGTGAAGTTTTGTTCCTTGAGCCTGCATTTGGCAGCCACCATAACAACTCAGTCAATGTCAGTGCTTTGTTATCTGATTCAGGTGCGGGATTCCGCCTTTCGAATATCAGCTTTGAATCGCTTTATGAGATGAATCTCTCAAATCATTCATTTGATTTGGTTGGAATATATTCTGATGGCTCTGAAGAGGTATTGACGGGCGATTATGTCGAATCAACAAGTAACCCTATTCTATCGATGGCATGGTTCAATTTCACGCTCCCAGAAGTTGAGATGGAACACCACTTCTGGATAAATTTAAGCGATGATGCAGGCTATTTAACTTCAAGTATGGTGATACTGACATATGATTCAACCCTTCCGAAATATGTTCCCCAAGGACTTGGTGAGACAACAACATTGAGCAATGAAACGGAATGGGAACTTACCATAGTTGGAGAAGCAAATCTTGACATTGAGGCCAATGGCATAGTTCCTCAGATTACTTTGATCGATACAGCAACTGCATCTGAATTGAACTTGAGTATCGATGCTTCTGAACTTTGGTGGTATAACATGAGTATTCCACTTGCCTATGAGGGTTCTAATCAGATATTCATCAACGCTAGTGACAGGGCTGGAAATGCGAATAACAGTAGTATTGTGGTAGTTAGAGACACAGTTTCGCCCGATCTGTTGATGCGTAGTGACGCAACATTGTTGGTTGTCAATACTACAATTGTAGAATTCCAATTTAAGGTAGAACCGGGGACAGATCTATGGTTGTCAGGAATGGAAATCGTAAACCCAGATTCCTTACAATGGGTGAATCATGAAATTTCAACTAAGCAAGGTTCGTTTGAGGTCTCGATGGTAGCAAGAGATGCAGCAGGTAACTGGGCCGAGGCCAAATTGGAGTTTGAGGTTGACAGTATCATGCCCCTTATGCAGTGGTTAGAACCAGAGGTTAACGCCAGTCTTGCTCATCATGTTGTACCAATCGCTTGGAGTCTTTCTGAGGAAGTAAGTATGGAACTCAACCTTGATTCTACTGGATGGAAAACCATACCGAGTGGCTCGGTTGGAAGAAATTCTTGGGTTGTTGAATTGGCAAATACTGGTGCGCACGAGATATGTTTGAGAGCAACTGATTCTGGCAGGAATGCAGTAATTTCGTGTCTTTCAGTTATTTTGCCTGATTCAGTTTACACTCCTGTATTGACGGCACCTTGGGATAAAGAGTGGGTGAACAGTAGCGAAGTTGTCGCAGAATTATACCTCGGATCAGGTCAGACCTGGCAAGTTGAAGGAGAGAGTATTTCATTGCGAGGGACGGGACTTGGAGGAGTGGTGAATATCAGCATCCCAATAAATGAAGGTTCAAACTCATTTGTGATGACTGCTCAAGGATTAGGTATCGAGAAAACATGGCAATTATCGGTTTACCGAGACACATTAGTTCCGACTTTGGAATTGCTCAGTCCTGAATCACGCATTGCTCTGGTCAAGGAAGATATCAATCCAGGATTCCCTTTGCTGACTGTAGAAGGAGTTACTGAACCGTTGGCAAGTGTCAGATGTGATGTTCTCAATGAGGGTGTTTGGTCCCAAACCACAAGTGCTGAAGATGGCACATTCAGTCTAGGTTTGACGCCTTGGGCTGATTGGCGAGATGCAGATATCGATTCACGCGCTGTAGAAATCACTTGCCTCGCAGTCGATGCTGCTCAGAATTCTGTGTCTGAAGTGATTAGCACAGTCATCGATACATCCCCTCCTGAAGTAATTATAGAGTGGATTGGCGATTTAGAGGAATTATATTTGATGCATGATATATGGAGCGAGGATGCTGTGGAGGAATGGAATTTGACCATTGTTCATGATGGCAAGATTTCCGAACCCTATCAAGAACTAGAAATGCGTTCACAGATTGCAATGTCCGGAAATTTGGAAGGTGTTTGGAATGCAACCCTCTCTGTTAGGGATTCTGCAGGCCATTGGAGCAATGTAAGTATCGAGATATCATTGCAACCTGAAGAACAAGGGCTTGGATCGATTCTAGAGGCCGCAGGCGGACCTCTCAATATTAGCATTGGAATCTTGGCTCTAGCTATCATTGTTGGATTCATTTTGAGGCCTAGACGCGAAGAAGGCGATATCGTTGATTCAGTTCCAATGGATCCTGAGTTGTTTGCAGAAAACAAGCCACTTCAACCACAAACTGAGGCTATTGTTCCAAGAGTAACATCCGCTCCAATGCCTCCTACGCCTGCTCAAAGCGCTAGTTTGTTACAGGCTTCAAAGGAATTATTGAAGGAAGAATCTCAGTACTTATCAATCCTTGATGAATTGGAAGAATTTGATTGATTGGCATAAGCATTGAGGCGTCATACATAAGTCCTTGAGAGTAGGCGCAGAAACGTGAAACATCCATCTAAGCCAAGATATACGGTATCGGCAAAGCCGGTATTTCTTGTATTAGTACTGCTGTTTAGCATTCCAGCACTACAATTGTCTGGTGCCACTGACGGGGATGGAGACGGCATAGATGATGCCTTGGATGATTGTGAATTCGCGGCTGGAAACAGTACCATCGATTTTACAGGTTGTCCTGATCATGATGGTGATGGGAATCCTGATTTTGTCGGAGTAAATTATCCAGCGTGGAATGACTCATCTCGTGAACTATATCATTCAGGTGGAGACGCTAGAGCGGTTACTTGGTCCCCTGATGGCATGTACATTGCAGGTGCTGGGGATGGAGATGTGAATCTGTATTGGGTTGGTGGTCTACTTACAGTTCTGCACACAATAGGTGAGAATGTAAGGGCATTGAAATTCTCACCTAACGGGTCTTATCTTGCAGTAGGTGGATATGAAGAAGATCAATGGGAGAATCGATCTGGGTGGATGTTAGTTTTGGAGATGAATTGGGCATCACTTACTGCTACGGTTATCCAGAATCTATCTTCGATGCACCCGGATACCGATGTTCCAAGCCTTGCTTGGTCATCGAATGGCTCCTATCTCTATACGGGGGCTGAAAATGAGATACGCAGATTTTCCGTGCATGATAACTGGATGATGGATATGAATTACTCCTATAATTTCGGAAATGTATGGGCTTTGGATACTAGTCCTGACGATAGGTTGATTGCAGGTATTTCCGGTGGCGGAGAACTCAAGGTATACTGGGCAGAAAATGGCACTTCTTACATGGAATTCAACAATCACACTGGTAGCCATGCATTGGGTTTAGAATTCAGTCCTGATGGCCGTTGGTTGTTAACTGGAGGTTTCGACAACATAGTCAATATCTACAACGTTTCCAACAAATCTCTGCATGATTCAATCATGGTTGGCTCAGATGTGTATGGGATTTCCTTCCATCCAAAAGGTTCCCATTTCATCGTAGCTAGGCAGAGTTCTTCTGCGCTAATTTACGATGCAGAGAACTGGGAACAATCCAGTAGTTTTGGCTCATTTGGTAGTGGCAACAACAATCGGGGTTTGCGCGCAGTCGAGTGGTCTCCTTCAGAGTATGCTATAGCATTTGGTCAGCGACGCGGTAGGATCACAACTCATGTTGTGGATGAAGGATATTTGCAGATTTCTGGAGGAGAATTGACTCATGGACTTGAAGAGGATTGGCGTCAGGAATGGCAACCTAACCATGGTAAATTGGTCGGCACTCAAAATTTGACTAGTTATTTTGGCACAGTTGGGTTATGCTCGAATAATGGTATCCTCCATGCATCTGTAGAAGGTCCCGCTACAACTTATGTTTCCGAGGATGTAAACTACAGTAGCAATGGGCGGCTCGATTGTCTGACCAGTTCAGATACTTTATTGGAAATTCCAGTCGGTAGAGTTCCTATGGCTTTCGCGGTCAAACAATCAGGACTAATAGATTCATGCCTATCTTCTATAGGAGGTTTAACTTCTGGCCAACTTCGTTGGTTCCTTTCAGGATCAAGTGAAAATGCACTTATCTCTGGAATAGGAGAATTGCCTGGATTAGATATGAACTCTGTTGCTCCAAACGATGATAATGATGGCGTCAAGGAATGGTCAGATATCTCCAGCACTTGTCCTGAAGATGATATGGTATTCGTTCATGAATGGGAGAACAAGACCGATTCTGCAATTCTAATGAAAGAGTTGTTTTGCAGCGGTTGCCAGCAGAAGGATTCATTGTATTCACATTCTAATGATAGAGCTAGATTTCAGGTTGAATATCCATCTGAAGTAATCGACGGATTGACTGGACCTTCAGGAGATTCGTTGCTTGGAATGATTGATCTGATGTATGCAACAAACAATCCTGCGGGAATTTCCTTAGTTCCTTTAGTTGACAATCTTACGCATGGAGTTGTAGACGCTTTGGCTGCAGGAGATGTTGCTGTTCAAGCAACCTACAACAATTCACGCGATGGCTTGTGGCCCGTGCAGAGCGATTACACCTATCTGGTCAACAGTAATAATCTCGAGGATAAGCGTCCATTCATCGAATGGTCTTTGGATACCAGTGGCATCATATTTTGGGAAAACCATGAATTTGTCAGGCTGAGCATACTTGATCAGGTAAGGTCTTGGGGAATTATGGGACATGACAAGACTTGGATGTTACCTGATGATGATGGGGATGGAGTTTGGGATGGAGATGACCAATGTGAAAATACTCCCTCGGGTAGCATCGTTGATGAAAATGGGTGTACCGAAGCTCAACTGGATGATGATTCAGATGGAATAAACAATGCTTTGGATGATTGTGATACATCATTCGGCAATGCAACGCAATCACCCTATGTCGGCTGTCCTGATCAAGATGGTGATGGGTACGCAGATGTCGATGATTCCTTTGTTCAGGATTCAAGCCAGTGGAGAGATTCAGACTCGGATGGTTTCGGCGATAATCCATTGGGCAATCAAGCAGATGCCTGTCCCGATGTGGTAGGCAATTCTACAGAGGATAGATTCGGCTGTATAGATGAGGATGGAGATGGATGGTCTAATGCTGATGAGTCAGGAGAATGGGGTCTTGAGAATGGTTCTGATGCCTTCCCAAGCGATTCTTTGCAATGGAAAGACAGTGATTCGGATGGTTATGGAGATAATTACTACTGGCAAGGCGAATCAGACGCGAGAGTGAACCAAAGTGGAGACATTTTCATTGATGACCCAAGTCAATGGTGGGATCGAGATGGCGATGGTTTCGGAGATGAGGTCAATGGAACCAATGGTGATAACTGTCCAGATGTGCCTGGAACTTCAATTAAGAATGAGACGTATGGTTGTATAGATAGTGATGGCGATGGTTATGCTGACAGCATAGATGATTTACCTCAGGAATCTACTCAATGGTGGGACCGTGATGGAGATGGAAAGGGTGACAATCCAGTTGGTGTATCGGCTGATCAATGCCCTGATACTTTAGCAGAAGAGAAGGATATGATCAATTACGAAGGTTGTGGTCCAAGTGAGCGAGATTCGGACTATGATGGAATAACGGATTCTATGGATGAGTGCCCTAATACTCCTCCGTTTGAAGTCTTCAAGGTTGATTCAAACGGCTGTGCCCCTTCTGAGATAGATAGCGATGGAGACGGGGTATCAGATGACCTTGATTGGGCGCCTTTTGATGCAAATCAGAGTAGTGATGATGATGAGGACGGCTTTGGTGACAATCATTCGGCTCCAGATGGTGATGACTGTCCTGAAACTGCTGGGACCAGCACGATGGATCGACGTGGTTGTATAGATAATGATGGAGATGGTTACAGCGACCCAGATTCTACATGGTCTATTTCACAAGGCGCTGATTGGCGCAGTTCAGATCCAACTCAATGGTCAGATTCGGATGGAGATGGTTATGGGGATAATTGGGGAAATCCTGAGTGGAATGCAAGCAGGAATTCCAGTTGGCCAGGAACCTTTGTTCCCTCTGCTAGTAAGCCTGACAAATGTCCTTTACAGGCTTATGAATATGCACAATCTGATGGTTGTCCACCTGATGATTCAGTTCAAGATGATGAGTCTGATAGCCTAGCTGATGACACTTCCAGTGGTTCTGACATGACTTTGATGTACGGATTAGCGGCTTTGGGTGGAATTGTAGTTCTCGGATTAGTCGGTGCTGTTGTAGTGCTCTTGAGAAAACCACCTCCCACTCGGAAAAGATCCGCAAAAGAACCAGAGGTCGTACATGAAGAAGATCCGGTAGTCGAGAATGTCGATGCGGTTACTTGGGTTCAATCATGGGAAGAGTTGCCTGCTGGCGGGGAATATTTACCTGCGGATTCCAATGGCACTGTATGGTACAGAACTCTAGAAGGAGAACACTGGCAACAGGAACATGACCAGTCATGGAGCCTATGGCAAGGATGAAGGAGGCCTTCTCCGCCGCCATGACATGGCCATTGAACAGATTGCTGTGCTTGGCGCAGGACAGATGGGTAATGGAATAACTCAGGTTGCAGCCTGCGCTGGATATGAAGTATTGATGATAGATATTGAACAACAATATGTCGAAAATGGAATCAATACCATCAAATCATCTCTAGATAGGTTGGTGGCTAAGGATAGAATGAGTGCAGATGATGCCCAATCCGCATTGGCTCGAATAAGCATCTCGACAGATCGAAAAATGGCGGCAAATCATGATCTCCTTATCGAAGCGATTCCCGAGATTCCAGAACTCAAGTATTCAACATTCAAGGAGATGGATTCCATCTGCAAACCGGAGACCATTCTAGCATCCAATACCTCGAGTATTAGCATTGATTCGATAGCGGCTGCAACAAATCGTCCTGACAAGGTCATTGGCATGCATTTCATGAATCCTGTTCCCTTGATGAAATTGGTCGAAGTGATTAATGGTAGTGCAACCAGCCATGAGGTGAACAGCGCAGTTGTAAAGGCTGCAGAGAAGATGGATAAGACCGCCCTTTCTTGTAACGATTCACCAGGTTTTGTCTCAAACAGAATTCTATGTCCGATGCTCAATGAAGCGATATTGACTTTGCAGGAAGGTGTTGCTGAACCTGAAGCGATTGATGGTATTATGAAACTTGGAATGAATCATCCAATTGGCCCACTTGCTCTTTCTGATTTGATTGGTCTTGATACTGTGCTGCATATAATGAATGTACTACATGAAGGACTTGCTGATGATAAGTACGCTCCCGCCCCACTATTGATTGAAATGGTGGAACAAGGAAAGCTCGGACGCAAGTCTGGAAGTGGTT
>CAZGIY010000035.1:0-14046 GCA_964526445.1 uncultured Candidatus Poseidoniales archaeon | reverse complement strand
CCATTGCCCCGCGCGTCGACACATTAGCCAAGACTTTCTTCAAGTCCGCAGTATCTGTTGCCAAAGCCTGCATCTCACCCAATCCGCGTTGCACCGCTTCCAGTCTGTCACTGACGAGTTTGAATGATTCACCAATCCGCTTCTCTAGAGTAGTTTGCAACTTCTCATCAACTGTGTTACGCATTTCTTCGAGTTTCTTTTCGTTTGACTCCTGAAGTTTTGTGATACTCTTGCTGTTTGTCTCCTGTAGATCTTTTAGGCCCTTGTTGACATTGATAAGATGTTCTTGTTGAGCACTACCAAGGCCTTCTACGGCCTGAATGATTGTTTCTCTTGCTTCGCTGTTCATATCCCTTAATTCTCCCCTGAGTGCTGCCTCTGAATCGGAATTTGATTCATTGAGGAGCAATTTCAATCGATCTTCATTAAGCGCACCATTATCTCCTTGTCTAGCCAAATACCATCCAATGATGAATGCCAATAATGACCCGATAATTGCAATAAACATACCCGTATAGTCAACCATTTCCACGCCGCCAAGTGCGGAGTCGCGTCGACCCTCTATGAACTCTCGCAATATTGGCGGAAGAATGACAAGTATCTGCTCTAGTCGTGGTACATGCAGGTCGAGCAGTTGAATCAAGAGGGCTGGGCCCGCACTTATCTGGTATCTTGCCCGGAATCTTCCAAGGCTGCGTTGGTCGATCCGATATGGGATAACCTAGAGTCGAATTTGTCACTTCTGAATACTCGGGGCCTTGAATTGGAGCTGGTTATTGGGACCCACACGCATGCTGACCACATCAGTGCGGGATGGTTACTTGCTGAGCGTAGTGGATGTCAGTTCATCATGTTGGAAGGCGCATCTACTTACGGAGTGACTCAGCATGTGATCGATGAAGAGAAACTGGACATGGGGTCGATTACTTTCTCTTTCCATGCCGCACCTGGACATACTGCTGACAGTATGATTGTGGGGTTTTCAGGGCACATATTGACCGGCGATTTCCTGTTCAATGGAGATGGTGGAGTGGGGAGAGATGACCTTCCCGGTGGCAATATACACACACATTGGAAATCGCTTGAGGTCTTGAACCGATTCGGTGAAGATGTTTTGGTCATGTCCGGTCATGAGCCGCCAGGTGCCGTTCCGAGAACTCTTGAATGGAATCGTCAGAATAACCCCGCTCTCCAATGTTCAAGCATAGAGGAATATGAAGCATGGCAGAAGGCTGAATGGCAACGACTTGGTAAAGTTAGGATGATTGATCGAGCATTGCCTGCCAATCAAAGTGGAGTATTGCCTAATCAATAGCCGAGCAATTCACTGAGTTGTTGCTTGTAGAAATTACCTGAGCCTTGTAGGCTGGACAACTCGCCCTCGGTCAATTCCAACTCGATGATTTTCTCGACACCATTGGAACCTAAGATTATGGGCACTCCAATGTAGACTTCATCCAATCCATATTGCCCTGTGAGATATGTACTTGCTGGAATCAATCTCTTGCGATCTTTGACAATCGCTTCAGCCATTATCGCTGCAGCACTTCCTGGAGCATAGAATGCACTACCTCTCTCGAGAAGTTTGACAATTTCTCCACCACCTTTGGCGGTTCTTTCGCAAATTGAGGCAATGGTTTCTTCATCGAGTAACTGATCGACTGAAATTCCGCCGACTGTAGTATATCTCGGAAGAGGAACCATGGTATCACCATGGCCACCAAGAACCATTGCCTGCACGTCTTCCTCGCTGCAACCTACCGCATCAGCGATGAAGTGGGTCATTCGAGCGCTGTCAAGAATACCTGCTTGTCCAACAACGCGATGAGTGGGGAATCCAGTTGTCTTCTGCATGTGATAGGTCATTAGATCGAGCGGATTAGTAACCATGACGATTATCGAATCAGGTGCATGTTCCTTGATTCCGGTGCCAACTTGAGTGATTATCTCAGCATTCTTGCCAATGAGGTCTTCTCTACTCATTCCAGGTTGCCGGGGGAATCCGCTGGTTACGACTACTACGTCTGCTCCAGCGATATCTGCGTAATCGGCAGTTCCGGTTATATTTCCGTCGTAATTCAATACCTGTGCATCTTGACTCATGTCGAGAGCCTTGCCTTTGGCGAAGCCTTCGAAGATGTCTAACATGACAATGTCTCCGAGTTTCATTTGGGCCAAAACGAAGGCACATGTTGCTCCAACATTACCTGCGCCAATCACTGCTATCTTGCTGCGTCCAGAGGTCATCACTTCACACTCACATAGGCCACATATGTTGAGTCCATAAGCGCGTTGGTGGCAGAATCACTGACTCTTCTTGGCCGTGGCATTGAAGAACTGACTTCAGGTCGCATCGCCTGTTGAGTGCCTTCCTTCTCGACAAATGGATGTGAGTCAATGCGCTTGGGAGTACCTGTTGAGCCGGAATCTGAAAATCGCGTGGCTATTGTTCCAGGTTCAATGAAGAAATTAGCAAAGGCAGGATTTGAGGTTCTTGTCGAGTCTGGTGCGGGTACCCAAGCTCGATATTCCGACGAAGAATATGTTGCCGCAGGAGCAAGTATTGCATCGCGTGAAGAAATCATGTCTTGTGATATCATCATCTCGATTCGCATGCCCGAGGTTTCGAAAATGAAGAAGGGTCAGATGTTGGCTTGCGTCAGTGATCCCTTCAGGGACCACGACAGTGTAAAAGCGGCTTTGTCGGCAGGTATAACCCTGTTCAGCATGGACATGATTCCTCGCCGCTTATCCCGTGCTCAGGCAATGGATGTCAATTCCAGTCAAGACAATCTCGCAGGATATAAGGCGGTTCTCATGGGGGCAGCACATGTGTCCAAGGGCATACCGATGATGACTACCAGTGCGGGAACTGTCAGGCCAGCAAAGTTTGTCATCATGGGAAGTGGAGTTGCAGGGCTTCAAGCCATAGCAACTGCAAAGCGATTGGGAGCGGTAGTCTATGCTTCCGACGTGAGGAAATCCGCTGCGGAGCAGATTGAATCAGTTGGTGGCCGTTTCATCGAAGTCGAAGGTATGGATGATTTTGAGGACGAGTCAGGTTATGCCAAGCCACTAACTCCTGAGTTTATTCAGAAGGTCAACGATACAGTTTGCGAAGTCGCTTCTGATGCTGACGTAATCATTACCACGGCTAGGATTTTCGGGCGTCCAGCCCCAATCACCGTTCCAGCTAGTGCCATTGAGTCATTCAAGAATGGTTCTGTTGTTGTCGATATGAACGCGGATGTTGGAGGAAACTGCGAATTGACTCAGCCAGGCAGCATAGTCGAAGAACATGGAGTGACCATCATCGGTATCCAAAACCTTCCTGGAACTTTGGCAAATACAGCGAGCATGCTCTACTCAAATAATATGACCACATTTGTTACTTCATTGGTAAAGGATGGTGAATTGACTCTGGATTTAGAAGATGATATTCTAGTTGGGGCACCAGAAGGAGATGATTTCCACGTTGCTGGAATGGGTGGAGTCTTGATATGTAGTGATGGTGAAATGCATCCGAAACAGTCTAGATTAGCGGAGGTGATTGGATGAGTCTGACGTTGGCAGCATTGATTGCAAGCATTACGGTCTTCGTATTGGCGATTTTCCTAGGTTTTGAATTGATATCCAAAGTTCCTGCGACCTTGCACACCCCCCTAATGTCGGGAGCCAATGCAATTTCAGGAATAACCGTTGTAGGGGCGTTGATTGCCAGCAATGTCGCATTCAACAATGGTTCGCCGGGATTAGCAGCTTGGTTGGGATTCGCTGCTCTTATCATGGCGACAATCAACTGTGTTGGTGGATTTATGGTCACTAACCGAATGTTGGAGATGATCGCTGGAAAGAAACGCAAGAAGGAGGTGGCCTGATTGGATATCGACCCAGTAGTATTCGATATCGGATATTTGGTATCAGCAGCGCTATTCATCTTCGGCATCAAAAAACTCAGCAGCCCACGTACTGCACCATTGGGTAACAAACTCGGCGCCGCGGGAATGTTCCTTGCAGTACTAGTCACTCTAGTCAAAATGGTTGTAGATGGCAAGATAGAGTGGGAATTAGTTGCTGGTGGCCTGATTATTGGCAGCATTATCGGTGCATGGATGGCGATTAAGGT
Organism: uncultured Candidatus Poseidoniales archaeon; assembly: GCA_964526445.1. Classification (GTDB taxonomy): domain Archaea; phylum Thermoplasmatota; class Poseidoniia; order Poseidoniales; family Poseidoniaceae; genus UBA226. Next base: position 9,920 of record CAZGIY010000035.1, on the reverse strand, counting down.
AGAAATGACCGGAATGCCGGAATTAGTTGCACTGTTCAATGGATTTGGTGGTGCTGCAAGTGCTTTGGTTGCTTTGGCAGAGGTGCTCGCTCGCATAGGCGATGGAGAGATTCCAACAGATCGTCTCAACCTTTGGGCCATATGGATTGCAATCGGGCTTTCAGGTCTAGTCGGATGGATTACCTTGACCGGTTCGATTATGGCGATGTTCAAACTCAAGGGAGGTTTTACAATTCCGCTAACCAAGAAGTGGGTCAGATTCCCAACTTGGGGTCCTTCATGGCTGAATGTGGTTAAGGTATCGCTATTCTTTGCAAGCCTTGCCTTCGTTGTTCTCTCGGTAAGGGAGCCAGCGAATACCATTTGGGTTTGGGGATTGGTTGCCAGTAGTTGTCTATTGGGTGTTCTATTTGTTTTGCCAATCGGTGGTGCAGACATGCCTGTGGTAGTTAGCCTACTGAATTCAATGTCAGGAATCGCTGCTGCGTTCACAGGTTTCGTGATCAATAACAATGTCCTGATAATCGCAGGTTCGATGGTTGGTGCCGCAGGCCTGATTCTAACTTTTATCATGTGCAAGGCGATGAATAGGCAACTATTGGACGTCCTCTTCAAGTCCTTTGGAGGCACCGATAAGGAACAAGTCACTCGTACTAAGGTAGGGAGTGACGCCGAAGAGGTTGCAATGATGTGTGATGGAATCGGCTCGGTTATTATTGTGCCAGGATATGGAATGGCTGTTTCGCAGTGTCAGCATGCAGTCAAGGAGTTCGCAGACCTAATGGAGTCCAGTGGTGCAGAGGTGAAGTACGCTATTCATCCAGTTGCCGGAAGAATGCCGGGGCACATGAACGTCCTGTTGGCTGAAGCCAATGTTCCATATGAGCAATTGATTGAGATGGATGAGATCAATTCCGAATTCCCAGACTGCGACCTTGCAGTGGTTATCGGAGCCAACGATACCACAAATCCTGCGGCGCGCAGTGGTGAAGGGCCACTAGGTGGAATGCCGATTCTGGATGTCGATAAGGCACGTTCAATCGTTATCGTGAAGCGCAGTCTTTCTGTGGGCTATGCAGGCGTTGACAATGATTTGTTCTATATGGATAAGACCATGATGTTATTCGGAGATGGGAAGGCGATGATGAACGAACTTAACGCCGCTATCAAAGAATACTGAGAGGGAAAGCGTTGAAAACGGACCTAGTGGCAGCAGCAATCACTTGGATTGGTATCGATGATGTTCAAGCGCTCGCGTAAACTCGTCGTCGAAGGTGGCGAGAAATTGATTGATTTCAATATCAAGGCCTTCAAACCTGCTCCAGAAGAGGGCATTGAAGACGCTATAGAAGTGATGCGAAGCGGTATGATGTATAGATATCAGCCAAAGCGTTTGGAGGACTCTCATACTTCATTGTTTGAGAAGGAGTTTGCCGAACATCTTGGCTGTGGATATGTGGTGGCTACCAACTCTTGTGGTTCGGCCATGTTCATAGCACTCAACATCGCTGGAGTAAAACCCGGAGACAAGGTATTGTCAAACGCTTTCACATTCACTGCGGTTCCTTCAGCCATCCATCATGCACGCGCAGTACCTGTATTCGTCGAATCCACCGATGAATGGGGACTCGATGCTCAAGACCTAGAGGCCAAAGTGATCGAGTCAGGTGCCAAGGTACTGCTCATGTCGTATATGAGGGGGCACGTTCCAAACATGGATGATGTGATGGAAGTTGTTCGTAAACATGACCTGTTCTTCATCGAGGATTGTGCCCACGCTTACATGACCTTCTGGGATGGCAAACCACTCGGAAGATTTGGCGACATCTCCTGTTTTTCCACTCAGTCCTCAAAGGGGCTGTCCTCTGGAGAAGGGGGGATATTGACCACAGATGTGCAAGAGTATGCTGGTAAGGCATTGCTTTACGCCGGTTCATATGAGAAAAGATGGAACAGACATCACAACATGGACCCTGAAATGATGGATTCTTTGCAGAATGATATACCTGGATATTCCATGCGAATGACTGAAATCGTTGCAGCAATATTACGACCTCAGATTCCACGCTTGTTCGAAATCCATGAGATTCACAAGGCCAATTATCGTTATCTTGAGCCTATATTGGACTCACATCCCAATATTTGGGTGCCTAAGTGTCATCCTAAGGCGGAATACTTCTGCGACACCATGCAGTTTCATTTGCAGGGATTTAGTAGAGAGGATGCTGATCGTTTCATCGAATTGATGCAAATGGAGGGCTTAGGTATGCAGATTTTCGGTGCAGATAGAAATGCTAGGGATTTTAGAGAGTGGCATTACCTTCAAGGTGGTGAGGACGTCAATTTGCCAAATACCGTTCAATTCATCGAATTCGCCTGTGACCTTTCTTTACAGCCGCATTTGAATCAAGGACACATGGATATTATTGGACAGGTGATTTTCGATGTTCTCGATTATATCAACAATGGTTGAATCAACAAACCCAGCCGGTGAATAATTGTGCACCTCAAAGGTGTACATCAAGAAATGCCAGAACCTCTTTACGCATTTCGGGAGTTTCTACGTGCCCGATATCAGAATAACGAACCATGCGCCAATTTTCGGGAGAACCCATTTGTGAGTAGATTTCAACCAAGTGTTTGTTGATCTTCTCAAGGCCGTGTGGTGGAGTCAATGGGTCAAGGTCTCCAGCCAAGGCTAAGCGAGGTCTTGGAGCGATTAATTCGTTTATTCGTGAGGTGCTCCATCCTTCTTTGAGTAGATTTGGAACGAAATAATAGACACTATGTCCATTCAAGTTATTGGTTTCAATCAATGCCTCAAAGTCACTCAAGCAACACAGATCGATACAGACTTTGATTCGTTCATCCAGTGCGGCACACCACCAAGCCATCGTACTACCCATCGATAACCCCATGGTTGCGATTCGTCCAGAATCTAACTTTGGATGTTGTTCAATCAAATCAAGGGCTCGAAGATTGTCATAAACCATCATTCCCCACATGACTTGTCCATTCCACAACATTCGTTTGAATGCAGCAGCCTCATGGTCGTGATTTCTCTCGCCGAAAACAAATGTATCAATTCCGATTGTAGCGATTCCTTTTTGCGCGAGAACTCCTCCATATGGGGGGTCGAGAATTGCTGGTCTGCCCGTTAATATCTCTTCTTTGCCATGTTCATAATGGCCCCCATGAGCATGATTGTACAATACGACTGGGAAAGGCCCATCACCCTCAGGTAGAACTACCAGCACAGGAACACTTTCTAGGCCGCCGAAATCGAGCATCCAACGCTGAGTATTCAATCCATGTTCCTTCTGTTCACTAATCATTGTAGCCGCGGTAGGAATTGAATCATCGGGCAAATCCCCTAGTAGGGAAATCAATTCCTTGCGCGCCTCTATTTGTTTCAGTATTCGGTCTTCCATAATTTACCCCCCAACTCTTCCCACTCATCTGATTGCGGATGTGCAGCGTTGTGATAATTGGTGAATTCTCCGAAGTATAGTTCTCCTTTGATGTCAAATAAATCCAACCTAGTGTAGTCGATGTCTTCGCAGAGTTTCTCTGCAACCTCAACCATGTGTTCCACATATTCAGGAGAGAATCTTTCATGCAGATGCTTGAGTTCATCTATCCCTGGGAATTTAGGATTTGATTGTTCTATGCGACTTCCATCAATGCGATATATCGACTGTCGATGTTCAGTAAATCTACCTACATCAATCTGAATCCATCCCACTTTGCCATGGAATACGTGGAATTTGACGTCATCAGGAAGCGCACCATCAGTTAGTAGCATGCCCTCGATCATTACACCTGCTGGCGATATCTGTTGAGTTGCCCACTCCAGTTTCATCGCGTATTTTTTCTTTAGCAGACGCGACAATTTCCGCTCCATCAAATTTCTCGATATTGTCCTCCCCTTGTGGTCTCTACCGTTCTCAATAATTTTATACAATTCTCCAATGCTCATTTCTGAAGCGACTTCTTTGATTGGAACACCTGAATTGTTAATGAAATAGATTCCATCTCCAGACCAGTGATTAGTCTTGATAACGTATCTCTCCGGAAGTTCTTCCCATGGGATAGATACTGGTCTTTCAGTTGACCACCACAACAACTCCGGAACTTTACAAACTTCCTTTGAAAGCACATATTCCCTCGCTTTGTACTTGTCTTCAAGAGTAGTAAGCAATGGATTACGGTCGTATAACATGCGTCGATACAATTTCTGCGAGTACAGATGTTTCTTGCTGTCATCCAATTTCAGCCAATCCAGTTTCTCCTTCTTCTGGAATGGCCACATGTTGTTCTCCGACCACCTCTCAAAGGCTTTGGATTTCAACGATTCCCCTCGGGCAAGTCATGAAGTAATGAGGGGCTGTATCTCATTGTCAGGTGCGAACCTTCAAGGGCGTCCCTCAGGTCGAGAGATAATGAGGTGGACAGCATCAGGAGTCTGGTACTGAAGGCAGTGCTGGTCATCGCGGCATCGATGATTTTGGTTGCACCTGTGATTGCTAACCCCGACGGTCCGCCAAATCTCAATCTTGAACAAGACCCGACCATCGATTTTGGCTGTACTTGCCATGGTGGTGGAGTTGCATCTGATTCGGTTATTGTCAAGATTAAGGGAGTCCCTCAGGCTTATGAAATCGGAGCGACCTACAATTTCACAATTTCACTATCTCATGATAGCAATACCGAGGGTGGTTTCCTACTTTCTGACAGAGGTAGTGGTACATTCACTGTGCTTGAAGAAGAAGGTGTAAGGGAGGCGATGGGCGATCCAGATTCAGTTTCGCAATCCGCATTAGGCAATGACTGGTTAGTACCTTGGACCGCCCCAGATAGCGACGTAGGCGTAATTCACTTTTCCTTGGTAGGAAATGCAGTTAATGGAGAGAATGGTGCTGATGAAGGAGATGCATGGAACATATTGACCTTCAGTATCGCTGCGCCAGGAACTGCAACAGTTTCAGATGATGAATCACTTACTCTGCGAACTATCTCAGTTGGAGATTATGACAACTTGTTCAAGCAGGAAGTCGATCCAGAGGCTTTGGAGGCTGAGCGGCAAGAGGAGTTGGCGCACAACTATTTCGAATATGGAAATCTGTACTACTGGACTACTCTATCGATTATCATTATCGCTGCAGTAATTCAAGGTGAGTTCTATGAACGTCGCTTCGGAGGCGGACCTGAGCATCTCGACATGAGATTGGCCGTGCCTCAGGGTATTCGTAGAGGGGTTCTATTCATCGGCTTATCTTATCTCTTCTTTTGGTCATTGAATACTGGTAAGCCATATGGTTGGCCACTTGTATTAGGTATGCTCGCATTGTGGGCGGGATACGGTATCTTCCGAACCTATTCACAAGCCAAGGCTCCAGTAAGAGTAGAGGATATGTTGTGACCGTAGTGGTCATGACCTGAGTGCTCTTGCAACATTCATGCGTAGCGAGTTGAGTTTGTCTACTGACTCAAACCGCCCATTGACTTCGCATCTAGACGAATTAACTGGAAGGGCTGGCCTTCTGTTGTTTGCTTTGCTAGCATTTTCTTTGTTTTGGATTTGGTGGGTAGACGAAATATTATCTCATTATCTGCAGATTCTTTCACCTTGTACAGTTAACGAATGTATGTCGGTCTATGCACCTGCAGAATGGGTGGCTATTCGTTGGTTGTCAGTTCTGTTGCTTTCAACAATTTGTATCATTCCTCTGATATGTTGGCAGATGCATTCCTTTGCCAGCCCGGGGTTGTTACCGCGCGAAAGGCGTTGGTTGCGTCGATTCATTGGTATCGGTGGCTTTCTTGCAGTTTCTACAGTTCTAGGGACTACACTCTTCGCTTTACCGAAATTGTACCTGTGGGCACATACAGGAGGTAATGCTAGTGGTGTAAGTGCGGCATATGATGCGGTTGAATTGCTTCGTCTTTCACTATCCATCGCTGCTGTAGAATTGGTTTTCATCTTGGCTTTGTTGGCTTCATTGATTGCAGGAATGACCGGTCTGTTGAATGCAGCAACTCTGAATTGGTGGCGTTGGCGTCTACATGGAATCTCTCTATTACTGATATGGGCCCTGCTTCCGGCTGACTTAGTAGGACCCAGAATGTTGTTGATGTTAATCTCAGTAATCGTCCTTGAAGTATCATTTCTACCGTTCTCTTCTGCTCTACAAGGAGATCAGATTTTACCTGCTGGAGACGGTATTCTTGATTCACAGGCGGCACTTAGGAGAATTGCAATTGTGGATTGCAGTTGCTCGGGAGCTTGTACTATCACCGATCAATATGCAGGTTCTGCATGCATGGCGAAGCATACTGCTCAAGCATTATGTTTGTCTGCAGAAGAGAGAGACATATTGATTCAAGAAGCCATGATGCAGAGATGGACTGATGTGATAATTACTGGATGTGATTCAACACCATTACCAGAACATCTCAGGGAGAGCATGGATTCATTATCGATTCAAATGCGAGGATTATCTCTTCTAGATATTGCAGCAAGTCGGCCTGATGGAGAAATATCTTCGAAGGATTTGCAATTTGCCATGGCAGGTTTGAACGACCCTTGGCCCGAGGGAGATATTGCAGGCCGTTTAGATTCAATCAGCAGGGACGGGAAGTTGCATGTTGGAAGAAAGATGCCTTGGGGCTTGGTCCTCGACAAGAAGGAGTATTTTGTACGCGTAGATGAGCCGGAATCGTTGTGCTCAATGGCAGATGTGGAGATTCACAATTAAATCGTTAATCCCGTAAATTACAGCATTTGAGCAGAAGCCTTCTATCGGTTGTTCTTTCACCCCGGCCTGTTATGAAGGCACGCATCGCCCTACCAATCGCTGCCGCGTTCTTGCTTCTTGGCGTAGTAGGTTGGAGTAATCCTGAATTTGTAGACTCTCTATTTGAGGAGGTTCGCGATAGTGTAAATTCTGTTGATGAAGCAAGTATTGTTCCTTTGCAGAAGGATGAGAAATGGTTGGTTGTAGTAGTTGATTTTGATGACGCTCCTGCACAGGTAGGCAGGGATGTCATTCAGGCCCAGAGGCTTCTAGACGGAGATGATGGAGCGCAAGGTTATGTCGATCAGTTGACTGCAGGAGCCAGTAGTCTAGAGATAACTTACGTCGATGAAGTTGTTCGGGCGGCTCATGCTTCTACGCATTATGGTCATGATCAGGATGGGGACAGAGATGTTGGTCTAACTGAAGGTGGACCCGCAGTATTGGCAGCTCAGGTTGTTGAAGAGACCGCTCATAGCATTGATTGGGATGATTTTGATCTCGATGGAGATGGTTCAATCGACCGTTTGTTGATACTTCATACAGCGACTCCTCAAGAAGACGGCTCAGGTTCCAGTAACCGCATTTGGAGTCACTTTGGTCCATTGATGGAACCAGTGCCAGTATCAGGTGGTTTGAAAGTTCACCACTACACTATGGCCTCGTTGAAGTCATCGAATTATCGCGGCACTATGATTCATGAGATGTTGCATCAGATTGGGGCATTGGATCTTTATGCGGTTCATGATGAAACAGTTTCTCATTCGTGGTATGGAGTTGGGGAATGGGACATAATGGCAAGTGGAAACTGGAATGCTAATGGTGCAGTTCCAGCCCTTCCTATGGCTGCATCGATGGAACTGTTGGGTATCGATAGACATCTTGAGATTTCAGATAATGACTGGAGTGATACATCAGGAACCTGTAGTGTTACTGGTTTTGAGTTGGATCCAATCAGTACAGGGGGAGAGACTTACCGCATGAAGTTGGCAGAAGGAGAGTGGCTGTGGATGGAAAACAGAGGTGCTAGCGGTTTTGATACACGTCTTCCAGGCCATGGATTATTGGTAAGTGTGCAGAACATCAATGTCGGTGATATGGAAGGAAATGTGGTGAATCATGATCCTGACCTACCTTGGCTATATGTGGTTGAGGCAGATGCGGGTGATGAATTGAAGAGAGCTGCAGACAAGGGTTCTGAGAGCGATACATTCCAAGCAGGAGATACATTTGGTGCAAATGGAATCCCCGTTCGAGATTCACATGGAAGATTGGTACAGTGGACTGCAGAGGTGTCGAATGGCACTGATATGGGACTACGCGTAGATTTGAGCAAACCTGATTGTGATTCCAATTTTGAGGTATTACCACCTTCGGGAGCCATCAGAACTTTGCCAGGGGAGGTATTTTCATTTGAATTCAAGGGAGATGGTTGTACGCCGCAGATTTCATTGGTAGCATCAGATGGCAGGAATATTTCCAGCAATTCTTTCATTGCTGACTCAATTTGGTCAAAACAGGAGTTGCGATACGATGCAACAGCACCTGCTGGAAGAAGCGGTCTGATCAATGGACAGATATCATGTGGTAACAATACACCATGGGATATCGAGATTCCTTGGTCATCTCATTCCAATCGGATTCACCACACTTTGACTGAAGCAGATGTTCCAATTGATTCTATCAGTCAGGTAGTAATTGAGTTGGACATTGAAGGGGATGACACACGTGCAGTCAACGTTGTCGTTTCGGGTCCTTTGGAAAGAATCGCATCTGTCGAACCTAGGATAGAGGTTTCCCAGGGCTCAACGCTGATATTGAACATCGATCCGAATGGATTAATCACACCAGGAATGTTGGCGAAAGGAGAGATTATTTTTGTTGATGATTTAGGGCAGACCGAGAAAGTTGAGGTAGAATTGACAGGAGAGTCAATTTCAGGTTCAGCAGATATCATCCGAGGCTTACGCAACCCTTCTACAATGTCCTTAGTGGTCTGTAGTTTGGCAGCATTATGGGTTGTACTCGGTATTGACAGGAAGAAAAAACCACCAATTAGAACCTCTCAGCCAACTTTCAGAAGTGTAGATGATTTCCACACTGAGAGTCTACTATCAGCGCCCCAACAAGATCCGTTCCATCCCGAGGAATACTGATTCATTCTGTAAAAGCAGGGCTGAAATCCACAATTTGTTTACTCCGGCAGCCAGTCTGGCTCTGAGGCAGGCTTCGTCCCAAGAACGCGGTTTTTGTTCGGGTGTGGATAACAGCCAAGGTGCGTGTGCTTCTCCTACAGGTGAATCATAAACTCTCCATCTACAACCGTATTTGAATCCAGGTCTAGCAAGAAGGCCATTCTCTAACAATGTGTCTAAAATCAGGACCTCTCCTGACATCTTCTCTCCAGTAGTCTTTGATTGCAACCAAGAGGTTTCTATGGCATCTAAACATACTCCTCCCGCTTGTTGTAGACCTAGGTTCTTAAGAGGCCAATCTTGGCAATTGATGAATCTCCCCTCGGCACTAATAGTGCTGCATTCCAAGGATTCTGCGATGTCGTCCCATGCATGTTGATCTAATTTGGACGGAGGTAGCATATTCCCAGTTGGAATTGTTCTTGTCAATTTGTATATTGTGCAATCATACTCCGGATCTACTACGACAATTTCTGCGCGCTGCCCCTGTGCCTCAACAATATCTACCCAGCTCAGAATATTTTCAAGCTCTAATGAATCGGTTGAGAGAAACCACCTAACTTGGGCAATAGGTGGTCCTTTGGAAGGATGATCTGTTCGATTCCATCTCAGACCCCATGTTGATGAAGGAATATTGTGGTCGAAATTTTCTTTTCGGTATAATTGCAATATCTCTCCACCCGATCTAACTGCTTCTATTGCGATAGTTTCATGCAGGAATCTACCGTCTTCTGCTAACATTTGTTCAATGAAGTCAGTAGATGGCAAGGCTATGTTTCGATGCCAATGGCAGTAGAGAACTTCTGCTGAACTAAGGATAATCGCTCCATTTTCTGCTGTTTTTCCAAGTGCAGATTTCTGCCACAATCTACTAGATACAGGGGCTTCTAGTCTCCAACCACCTTCGTCTTTCTGGAGTCCAGTTTTC
>CAZGIY010000034.1:0-14139 GCA_964526445.1 uncultured Candidatus Poseidoniales archaeon | reverse complement strand
AACTGCTATTCGTCAAGGTGCGAGTGCTGTCATGCTCTCTGGAGAAACTGCCAGTGGAAAACACCCGATAACCGCTATTCAAACGATGACAAAAATCGCAACCGCTGTTGATGAGGAAGTAAAGAGCCTAGGGGACCCGCCTGCCCTTGCTAAGTTCCAATCAACCCGCGCAGTTTCGACTGCTGCAATCTCACTGGCTACAGGATTCAATGCCAACCACTTGATGTTCGCAACCGAACATGGAACTGCCCCTCGCCTCGCTGCGGCCATCAAACCACCACAACGAATCTTCGCGGTTACTAACAGAATCAGAGCATGCCGAAGAGTGACCATATTGCCTGGAGTGATTGGATACCACGTTGAAGAAGTAGAAGATGCTGTTGAAACATTGATGGGTGCATCAAGGCAGATGGTTGCTGATGGTAATGTCAAGGCTGGAGAAACTGTGGTTGCAGTAACTGGCTCCCCTCTCGCTATGACTGGTAGGACCAATACCATCAGACTACTGGAAATCAAAGAGGATGGGACTCTTTCCGATCTTGAGTGAGTGCGCAATGGGCACCCCCATACAAGTTGGCGAAACTGGTCCACTCATTGGAATGTATGGACTCGGCTATGGCCGTATATGAACCAATAATTCAGGACTAGATTCATTACGAATTCGGTAATGGCGTTGTGTGCCCCAGAGGATGTGAGTTGTGATTAATGCACAAAAAGAATTTTCTTTTAGTTGGAAACTGCCATGTTTCGAATGTTAAGGAGTGCCTCGATGTGATGGTGGATCTAAATATTGAATGTCATTCATTAAATTCAGTAGAAATACAAAAAATCAAGACTGGTTTAGGTCAGGAGTGGGTAGATGAACTCGAGAAAAAAGCTGAAGTAGCAGAAAAAATCTATTTAATGACAGTTTTCAAAGACCTTTTACTTCCGTTTTGCGAAAATTTTCTGGACAAAATTGAGTTGATGCCATACATCAACTGCTCAGCATTTCATCCAGATAGAATAGGTTTTAAGACTAAGGATGGGAATTATATTGTTACTCTGATGAAAAATGGTAATTCAGCCATCGCATTATACGGGTTTCAAAATGGATTGAGCGTGGATGAAACAATCCTATTATTCTGTGAGGATGTTTTTGAATACCTCGGGTATTTTGATGTTTGGAAAAAGTCGTTATCATGGGCGCAATCAGAAGAACGAATGACCGGATGGCCAGTGATTCAATGGTATCAGAAATGGAGAACAGAAGGGGTTTTTGTTCATACTCCCAATCATCCAATATTGCGGGTGCATGCTGAAATTTCGCGATATTTACTTGATAGACATTCAATCGAATTAGAAGTGAGTGAGCCCGAGAATGTAATCATTGATTGTGGCCTTAGACAGACCGTGTGGCCTGTTTATCCTGAGATAGCAGAGCAACTAGGTGTCGAGGGTTCATACAAGTTTAAGATGGCGGAAACAATTCAGAAGGAGTTTGAATATGAGACGGATTCGATTTCTTTGCGTGAGTATGTGGAAGACTGTTTCAATCGATATACAATCATCGGTAAAGATAATTTCAGTAATTCCATATTAGATAAAGAACCATTTGCCTCCTTGAAGGAGAGTTGGTCTTTCAAGGCTGCAATGAATAGGGGCAAGAATGAATCTACCAATCCATATTCGAATCTTGCTGATCACCGATTCTGGAGAAGATCGGTCTCAAAATTAAGAATGACAGAAATCGATCCTGTAGTCAAGGCAGATTTCGCAATATTGAAGACAGACAAAGTATCAACTGCTGGAAGTTGTTTTGCGCAGCAATTAGCGCGTACGCTGAAACAGTATGATTTCAATTATTTTACCACGGAATTTGCTCCAGAAGGAACATCAGAGGAAGAAGTGAAAAGAAGGAATTTTAATGTATATTCTGCTCGATATGGGAACATCTACACCACTAGGCACCTTGTTCAGATGGTGGATAGAATCACAGGTGCTTTCACACCAATAGACAATGCTTGGTTGCGAGAAGATGGCAAGTATGTGGATCCGTTCCGACCACTTGTTGAACCCGATGGCTTCGATACGATTGAAGACTTGGAGAATTCAAGAGAGAAGAATTTTGCCAGTATCATTGAGATGTTTGAAAATCTGGACATATTCATTTTCACACTCGGTTTGACTGAAGCGTGGCGTTCAAAGGTTGATGGAGCAGTCTTTACTTTGGCCCCAGGTGTTGCAGGTGGAGTTATGGACCATGAGAAATATGAATTTGTCAATTTTACCATTGAAATGGTTGTTAAAGACCTTGAGCGTTTTGTTGAATACCTGTTCAAGGTCAATCCGACTGCGAAGATAATCTTCACGGTTTCACCAGTACCAATGATTGCGACTTATGAGAATCGACATGTCATTTCATCCACCACTTATAGCAAATCAGTATTGAGAGTTGCTGCTGAAGAAATTAGTAGATACAACCCCAACATTGCTTATTTTCCGTCATATGAAATCGTCACCAGTAATTTCAGTAGAGGTAAGTATTACAGTGATGATTTACGTTCTGTGACTGAGGATGGGATTAAACATATTATGCGTTTATTTATCCAGCATTACATGGTTGAAGATAGTGAGTTTGTGTCTGTGAATCTTGAAGATATCATTTGTGATGAAGAGATGATAACTGACTAGGTTAGGAATTGGACTCGGCCATAACCATTCGTCAGGGCGTGTGGACCGCGATTTTTCACATCTGCAACCTATTGTTGCCTCATTCCTTTCTGAGACTACAACTGCTGCCAATGCGATGTCGACAAGGGGATTACTAGAGTGAGTTTTGGCAGGCCTAAGAAGCCATCATCTTGTGTACTCAGAACGCACATTTTGAGAAACTGAGATTGAGTCACTTATACAGATATGCAATATTCTGTTAGCGCCATACCATAGGTATGGCGTCAGCATTATTGTTACATCTAGACAAGTGCTTCATATAGTGATGAAGTACCGAGGCTGCTTATGTCATCGCGCTCACACATTACGGCACGCCGCGGCAAAAGCCTATTTTTGGCAACCTTGATGCTCTTGTTCTCCTGCACCCCCATGCTAACTACGCCTCTGGTTTCTGCTCATGAGAATCATTCGATTACCAGTTGGTCGACCGAAGGTTCGAATGATACGGGTTGGTTGAGACTTGATGCTGTTGGAGCCAATCCTGATACGGGTGCAAGTGCGTATACCGACTTGGTCATGGAATTCCCCCCTGGGGCAGAGATTTCGAATGTGTCCTTGGGAATCAGAGCAGATGGTGCTGCAGGACTGGCAATAGATGCGCCAAGATTGTTCAGCCTTGACAACAATGACGCCTTGTTGGATTGGGGAAGTTGGGGCTCATTCGGAAGTGCAGACCAATTCTCTAGCAATAATCCACATAATTCTCGCATGAACCCATACAGCGACAATGGAGCGTTTTGGAATCTACCTGCTGGAGCAGAGGTGAGTGATTTGGTCTTTGAGACTCTAGCACCGTTGGACCCAGTTGTTTCATTCGCACCATATTCAATGGAGATTACTGCTCACGCAGTTCATCCAGACGATGGACGAATGTACATGGCAATTTCTGAAGTCATCCTGCAAGTAGATGCAAACGCTGATCCAATAATTATCGATGTTCTTGATCTTGAAGGTGCTGACGAAATTTACGATCTCGATATCGATATCAACAATGACAGATTGATTGCTGTTTCTAGAGATATTGGGCTTCATGCCTTTTCTCTAAGTGATTCGGCTTATCTTGGAACCTTACCACAAAGCCCGGTTCCTGATGATTATATCACCAAGGTTCAGGTTAGTGGAAGCGATATCTATGCTGTGAGTCCTGAAGGATTCTTCAGCCTCAACAGTGCAGGAACTGGTTGGACCATGGAGAGAATGAGCGATACCAGTAACTGGCCAGCTGGAGAGCCAATTGCAATGGAACAGGTTGGCAACACATTGTACGTGAGTATCTTGGAAGGAGGAGTTGCACGCTGGGACCTAGTCAATGGACAGCCTCTGTCCTTATGGAGCACACAGAACAACTTGCAAAGTGATGACATCAATATCTTCCATGATACTGGTACTCAATTACTGATGGGCTCGCCAAACAATGGTATTGCAAGATATGATTACCAGAATAATTTCTGGTTGGCTACATGGAGTTCTTCCAATTGGTTGACCGCTAATCAGATTCATGGTATAGTCCAAATGTCTGGATATATTGGAATTCTAGCTGGAAATTCATTGCACCTATACGATACCTCGATTGGGGCATTCAGCAATACAATGCCCTTGACTGACCTAGGTTTGCCCAGAGATGGCAGCAACCTTGTGCATTGGCCAAGCATGGGGGCAAGGTCTCCTGGAATCGACCAGATGCTGATTAGTGATGGAAGCGGCAGGATAGCTGTCATTGAACCATTGAGTTCTCCTATGCAGCAAGATGACATCATCATCGCAAGCGGGCCAAGCGGATTTTCAATGATGGATGTAATCCAAACTGGAAACACCGTGTGGGTTGCAGTCGACGAATACGTTGACCGGTTTGATACCAGTACTCAGTTATGGCTTGACCCAGTTACTCTGCCCAGTGAGGCCATGTGTCTTGCTAGCGACAGCAATCATGTCTATGTTGGGACCAAAGAAGATGGAGTCTTTGCCTTGAACATAGGCAATGCTTCTCAAGTCAACAACTGGAATGCTGCACAATCATCCAGCAATGGAGACTTGAACGATGATGTGGTGACTTCTCTAGCCAGCGATGGAGATTGGTTGGTAATTGGGCATCCTGATGATGGAGTATCGGTGGTCAATCTTGCAAATAATCAAGTCGAACAAAGTTGGACAACTGATGATGGGCTTGAAAATGAGCGCATTAATGATGTAACTATCCTCGACGGAATTGCATATTTCGCTTTAGATGAAGGTGGAGTCAGCCGAATAGATTTAGACAATGCCACACGACTAAGCCCTTGGTCTTCCACAGGAGTAAATTCCGTTTCTGAAGCACCTATCGCAATCTCTGGTAGCATACTTTACATCGGATTATCTGGCTATGGAGTCGTACGAAAGAACCTGCAAACAGGAGAATTCTTGGACACCTGGTTCCCAAGTAATCGAGGCATTCCTAGTTCGACGATTTACGCGCTACATGCCGATTCCAGCGGCAACCTTTGGATTGGGACAAATAATGGAGTTAGAGTGTGGGATGGTCAGAACTTCGATACTCCAAATTCGGGGAGCGGAAATGGTAGACCCACGTACTTCTATGATTTCGATTCTGACTCAAGCAAGATGTACGCCGCTACAAATAGAGGTATCTGCGCCTACTTCCTATCTTCCCAAAATATTGATGGATGTTGGGATGATGGTGATGACCTTGTTTCTAACTGGATGCGCACCGTCGAAGTAGATGGAAACAACTTGTTCGCTGGCTCTTGGTATGGGGCCAATCTAATCGATCTCAGTACTGAAGAAGTGGTTCAATCTTGGGAGGCTGGAGAAGAGACTGGTAATGCACTCTCTGTGGTCATTGGAGATATCGCATATATCGGTCTCAGAAACATGGGTGTTGCTCGATACCAACTCTCAACCATGAGTTGGTTGGATATGTGGGTTGATGGTTCTGGCGGCTTGCTCGATACCGATGTGGTCACAAGTCTAGCCGCAGATCGAAACCCGAACCGAATATGGGTTGGGGGAGATGATGGATTCCAATGCCTCGATTGGGTAAACGAAACTGAAGAAATAGACATCGAGAAGTCTTCCAGCGCATTCACTGGAAGTGGAGACCCAATCGACATAGTCATCGAAGGAAACGTGATGTATTACATCACATACTACTACTATGGAGACAACGTATACAGAATCAATCTTGACTCAATTTCCGCCTTATCCAGTCTTGATGCGGGGCAAAGAGCAGGGATAAGCGGTTACGTGCACGGAATCGACATGGTAGGAGACCATCTTGCTATTGGAGTAGGTCCAAACTGGAATTCAGATGCAGAAGGCGCAGTCGTCCGTTGGAATACCAGTTCCTCAAGTTGGGGTACTGATTGGGATGCAACTGGATCCGTTGAGCGAGTGGAGATGTATGAGTCGTCCAGTGGAGATTCTTGGGTTGCGTGGGGAGAAGTGTACCTGCGCCGCTACGACAGTTCAGGCCAAGTTACTGGGGAGTGGGATGATTCTACCATCGAATTCCCCGTCAGAGAAATTCTAGAATACGATGGTGAACTACTCTTTGCTACAGGTGACGGAATTGAGCGTTATGATGAAGTGAATGGACAATGGCTGAGTAGTTGGACCCCGGGTAGTGGGATGCCTTCTGCTGCTGCTGACATGGTCATGGATATCCATGTTGATGGAACTGACCTTTGGGTTGGAACCTCAGATACAAACTGGTGGGGAAATCCACAGAATCCAACTATCTTGAGACTAGACTCTTCTGGAAACTGGGATGATTGGAGAGGTGGGCAGAACGGAATTCCAAATGGGTTCCCTATCTCATTTGTTCGTTGCGATGATTACATGCATGTCGCTATGTCAAACAACAACAATGGTGGAGTCGCTAGATTTGACACGACCAACAGCCAATGGTCCTCTTGGACACAAAATGGTGGAAGCCTCAGCGACGATACGCCTTCTGCGGTGGCTTGCGATAATACAGATACCCTATACATTGGATACCTTTCTCCAGACCAAGGTGTTGACAGGTATAATTACCCCAATTCCAGATTTATCTCTCAAATTGATGAAGCAGGAAATGGAATCTCGGGCGATGGCGTGTGGTGGGATTCAATCGGTTGGAACAATGGGGTGTTAGTACTAGGACACGAGGCTGAAGCCGCTGGAACTGGTGGGGGAACTACTCAATATGGCGGCTTCTCCATGCTAAGCGCTTCTGGAAATAATGCTGGACGTGCTACAGTAATGTCGATTGGCGCCACGGTCACCTCTTTCCTACCTGATGGTACCGACTGGCTGATTGGTCAAGCCGGTTCATCAAGTGGTTATTCACATGTAGATAGATTCAATCCACAATTGGGATTGAATACCGAATTCGACTTACCTGGGCTGATGAATGGAAATGTTGTCGATTTCGCGTCAAACTCCACTCACGTTTGGGTAATCACAGCAGATTCACAGAGTAGAGGAACAGGAGTATTACAAGGTGAAGTTCTGCAGAATGGTAGCGTTGAATGGGAATATGGATGGAGTGGCCAAGGAGGAGAAGTCGAAGATATCGTTCTGCACAATGGATACATCTGGGCTGCTGTGAGCAGAATAGGACTAGCAAGACTCGATCCAAATACCGGATCTGCAAATTGGATGCCACAAGGATTGCACAATTCGATGGATGAAATCGCTGTTTATGGAGATGATCTAGTCGTTGGCCTACAAGGCACTTGGTACTCAGGTCCGGGAATGAGCGTCTTCAATACCACTCAGATGATATGGACTGGAGGAAAACTAATCTCAGGACTACCAAGCAATGTAGTAAACGATGTTGAGGTCATTGATTCAAAGGCCTATATTGCTACTGAAGGTGGACTCGGTATTTGGAATCTGAACACCGATGAGTGGGAAGATTCCCTTACCAGCCTCAACGGTTTACCATCAAATGTCATCAATTCTTTGTCTCACTATGAAGTCTCCAACAATGCAGGAGTACAAACTGAGAGTACGTTGTACATTGCAACCAATGTAGGCTTGGCAAGATATAATCTAATGAATAGCACTGCTATGTCAACTCTAACAAGGGTAGACGGCATGGTAGGGGACAGCAGTGTCTCAACTATCATGTGGTCACCAAATTCAGGTACACCTGCTAATCTGTTCGTGGCTCACGATGGTATTGGAAGCACACGACCAGGAGTGAGTGAAGTTAGCATCAGTGGAACGGATAGTGTCGTGGATATTCACAGAATCGATCAATTGCCAAGTAACAACGTATTCTCTCTAGCCAGCGATTGGTGGGGCCTTCACATCGCAACCGATCAGAATCCATTGGTGCACTGGAACTTGACTACTCGCGAATTCGAAGATGGTTCTGCGGCTTGGCAGACTGCTGGATGGCCGATGAGACAAATGCGAAGCGATGGTACCAACCTGATTGGAATAACTCCTCAGGGAGTTACTCATTTCGACGCTTCTGGACAGGGGCATGCAGTCATCAACACAATATTCACTCAAGGAGCTACAAATGGCTTCATCAGCTCTGCTGGACTATGGGTTACCACCTCTAATGGAGACGGATTACTTGGCTGGGGGCCTGCTCCAGGGTATGCCCCAATGGAACCTGTAATGATGCGTAGAGCAGATCCATTGACTGCTTCATTCATTGGAGAATCGATGAATGTGACAACATATACTCATCCGGGAATGAGCATCGTGCTAGTTGACCCAAGTAATCCACAAATGGTTCCCGAAGTTGGGGGCACATCAGGACCTGGAGGTATCGATATGCTTCAGATGCCCCTAATTCTCAGTTCTCCAATTGCTGGTGCTGCAACCTACGCAATCAGTCATTCATTGAACTACAGTGGAACATGGTGGTTGAATGAAACCGATAGTGGGTTGGACGCAAAACTCCAGAGCATTATAGATAATGGAATGTTGCTGAACGGCAGCAGATTTGTTGCCCTCAGACTTCAAAGTCCGAACAATGGTTCTATGGAGATCCGCTTGACATATGATTGGATGCGTACAGATAGCCCTGTTCAGATTAGCGATTTGTACGACAGACCGAATGACGGAGGGGGAGTATTAACCGCTAACTGGAGCATGGTCATGGACCCTGATTTCTCCCGATATCTATTGTTCTTGAACCAAGGGGAGTGGACATCGCCTCCAACAGAGAGCGAACTTTCAGGACTGGTGCCCGATGCTGCAATCAGTATCCACAGCAGGACCACTACCGACATAGTGACTGCTGGCGGAATGCCAATTATCGATGGCTTGGATTACTGGGCTGTTGCAGTTGTCGAATACAACGATGGGCGCTGGGGACCTGTGAGTCAACCATTTGGCCCTGCATGGACCAGTGATGAAATTCCTGCACCACCAGAATGGGGGGTGGCAGAGCCAAATGAAGGTGGAGAGCTTGGAGAATTATTCGTCGAATGGAAACGTTGTGATGCAATCGATCTAGATTCGACCAAGATTTATCACAGCAGTACAGCAATCAACGATGTCTTGGGAATGACCGAATCCTCAATCATTCCTATCACCGGAGGAAACTCTTCAATCATCTCACTTGAGGCAGGAAGGCCATATTGGATTGGCCTAACATGTGTAGATGATGCTGGACAGGAAGACCAAGCCAATGCTACCATCATTGGACCAGTTGTGCCAACTGGTGGTATCAACGACATGATCCCACCGCCTCGAATCGAAGGAGTATGGGCAGAAGACGTACCAAATGACGAAGGTGGCCGCATACAGGTTGGATGGGAAACTTCTGATGCCGAAGATTGTGCATTCTACACAATATACGTCCATGAAGTTAACCTCAACGTTCCAGTGAACGATGACGGCGTGCCGTTCAATGTCGAGAACTTCCTAGTATCTCAGGTGGTCACCGATTGTGCTGAAAATTCAACCATCATCTCATCTATCGATGGAATGCCACTCATTGATGGAAGAGGGTATTGGATTGCTGTGGTTGCAGCCGATGATTGGTTGAATGAAGACAAAGGCGATGTCAGCATTGTCGAGGCTACACCTCTACGCAATCTTGTGAATGTCAATACCCCTCCCGAACGTGTTGCTGAACTAGATGCATGGGACGTACCAGATGATGATGGAACTGCAATCGAAATACAATGGCGAGCAGACGATTCGACCGATTTCGCCTACTATATGATTTGGGTTTCTGATAGTGATATCACTGATTTGAGCGATGAAGATAAATTGTTCAGTCCAGACTATTCGATGTGTGGTTGCATCAAGGTGAGCAATCAGAAGAATGGTGATTCTGGCGAACTTTTGACTCTGATTACCAGTAAAGCAATCTACGATGGATACGAATCAGAAATTGTTCCAGATATTCCGCTAAATGTTGCAATAACTGTACATGATATCAAGGGTAATGTGCACTTGACCGGATTGTACAGCGTCAGTGTGACGCCCATCGACAATAGTCTCGATGAAACTCCTCCAGACAGACTTGAATTGATATTACTCTCGGATTACCAAGGCGATGCTGGAGACAAGTTACTACTCGATTTCGATCTCTCCGAAGCGAGCGATGTAGAAGGATACCGAGTTTACGCAGCGACTTGGGACTTTGAAGGCGAGGTCGGTCCTGGATTGAAGGGGCCCGATAGCAGCATAATCGAATTAGGTCGAAATCCCGCTTTACCACTAATTATCGATGAAATATTCGACGACCCATTGATACCTGGACTAACTGTACACGTTGCGGTTGTTGTTTACGATACCAACGGTAATGCTCACATGAGTGGCCTGACTATGGCAGCTGCTGCCCCCGTAGACAATCTGGGAGAAGACCCTGGTGCACATCTACCAAACATTGCAGACCTCAATGTGGAATGGGTTTCAGAAGGCACCAGAATCTTGGTATCTTGGAGTCCAACGGGAGATGCTGCTGTTCAGTCATTCAAGATCTACATCTCGGATGAACAATTCGATAACGTCGATGATGCAATACTAATCGATACTGTATACGCATCAAACTCACTGTTCATCAATTCAGATAATCACGAAGAATTCGATAATGAAACCACTTGGTGGATTGGTGTTTCCACTTCTGAGTGCGGTGAAAGTTGGCCTGACTGCCCGATTTATCGAAGGGCAATTTCACCTCAATTCTTAGCCACTCCCAATTCTGGAAGCACTAGTGCTGAAGATACTCAGAGTGCAAAAGATGGATTCAATCTATCAGATTATTTGACTGCTCAGAACATTCTTGCTGCTACTCTGGCCCTAGCGATTCTAGTGCTGTTATTCGTTATGCAAAGAGGAAGGAAGCCGAGCAAACGCTCCTCGAGGTGGGACTTGGAATCCACATGGGGAATTGACATCCAACCTCGAAATGATTGGGATGACGACTTTGACGTATTGTCTTCTGCACCAAACAATAAGATGGAGAGCGAAATAATGTCCGCAGCACAAAATATCGAAACCCAACACAGTCAGTCTTCAGCAGCAGTTCCAATGCCAGACATGGGTGCACAAGTTCCCGGAACTAATGCCTCTTCTGGGGATTTCTCTGCATTAACAGATGACCTACTGGACGATTCACCCAGCAAGAAACAAGGAAGCGGAATAGATACATCCTTCCTTGATGACCTGTTGTGATACTCTGGGACGGCAGATGTCGCAAGATCCATTCTCGAGTGTTTTCAGTACTCTTGCTTGGGATGGTAAGAGAAATCTGGCCTTTTTGCAAGAACATCTGGATAGAATGAAAAGGCATGCGGAAAGGTTGGATATCAAACTACCAATCAATCTGAAGGAAGAAGTCGAGAACTCCTTAGGTGACTTGGCCAAATGTGATGAGACTAATGCCATGCCTCCAGGCCTAGTAACCGTTAGAGTAACTGAAGATGGAGATGTGCTGGTCTCTAGTAGGACCAATGCCAAATACCGTAGTAGAGGGAGTGTAATTTCTGTTGCAGCCCCAAAATGGAGCAGTAGAATTAGAGGCACGAAACACGGCGCTTGGGAAGCTTATCTAGAGGCTAAAAAACTAGCAAGAAAAAGTGGAGCAGATGCAGCAATACTGGTTGAAGAAGGGGCAGTTATCGATGCAGACAGAGCAACGCCAGTTATATTGGATTGGGATGGTACAATTTGGATCGCAGATGATGGACAGGGCGGAGTCGATTCCGTAACTCTGAAACTCATTTTACCTGAATTGGAGAATTCAGGTATACCCGTAAACAAAGGTCGTTTACACGAGAAAATGATCGGAAGGTGCAGAGAGATGATTCTTGTTGGGACTGGAATTGGCGTCATGAAAATAGAGGAAATCGATGGGCAAAAAATCGGTGATGTAGAAGAGGGAAAATTATTCACAATTGCAAAAGACTCCCTGCAAAGAGCATTACTGGAATCGTGGGGTGAGGGGAAGGCATGACGAGAGAGAGATTTTGGCCTTGTAATCAAGATGAGAATCTGTTACTTGGGCTTAGTGAAATGCTCCGAGCAGAGTCACTGCTTGGGAATCCGGCATGGGGCGGAAGTGACGAATTACTATTGATTTCGGGGGGCCCTCAAAACAAATCTTCCTCGACCAGTTTGTTGATGGGACCTCCAAGGACAAGAGTCATTGCTCGACAGCCAAGAAGAGAGTTTCTTGGTCCTAGAGATGACAATGTTTCTCCATTGAACGGAGAAATCCCCCTCAGTCCCACTCCATGTGCTATGCAACTAGAGATTCAAGAATGGAATGGAGAATCTTGGATAGTTTCTGCACAACACGTAGGTACCAATCTGGCTGAAACACTCCGCACTCTGAATGTATTACAACCTAAAAAAAATGATTCTAATCGAATTAGCATAGGTTGTTGGGCGGGAGGACTATCATACGATTTGGTACAATGGACCCAGCCATGGAAGTTATTCGCGCCTCCTGAAGAAGGTGAAATTCTATTGATTCTTTACAGAGTCGAAAGATGGTTGATTCATGACCGAAATGCCTCAACACTATCTTTGATTTCTGAAGATGATGATGTTTGGGCTAGAGAAGTAGAAGATCTATTGTCAATATTACCATTGCCGATTGGAATTACTCATCAGCCACCCGATGAATTATCATTGAACGATTCAGAATGCACAAGTCATAGCGACGAAGAACATACTCAGATCGTTCTACAAGTGAAGGAAGCAATACTAGATGGAGAACTATACCAATTGAATTTCGGCAGACGTTGGATGGGAAGCCTCAGCGAGCATCCTTGGAAAACAATGGTCAGGTTGACTAAAGATAACCCTGCACCAATGTCTTCGTGGCTTCATGCTCCCGACCTGAATATTGCGTTATGTTCATGCTCGCCGGAACTGTTGTTGGCAACTGAAAACAAAAAGATTCGAACTCGCCCAATTAAAGGAACGAGACCAAGGGATGAAAACCCAATCGAAGACGAAAGGCTTCGAATTGAATTATTGAATTGCACAAAGGAATTGGCCGAACATATGATGTTGGTTGATCTTGAAAGAAATGACATAGGAATGGTTAGTCGAACTGGTAGTGTGCGTCATAATCTATTTCAAGTTGAAGGATATTCTCAGGTACAACATCTTGTGAGTGAAGTCAATGGTGAACTCAAACAGGATGAAGATGTTTGGAGCGCGCTTCAAGCGATGTTTCCTGGTGGCAGCATTACCGGTTGTCCCAAAACTGCAACAATCGCTGCCATCGATCAATTGGAGATGCACTCTCGTTCATTCTGGACTGGTTCAATCGGCCTTGTTGACCCGCGTACAGGTTATTCGATGTGGAACATCTTGATTCGAACTTTGGAAGCTAGAATGGAAGCGGGTTTTTGGAAAGCTACTGTTCAGGCCGGTGGTGGTCTTGTCATGGATTCGATACCTGAACAAGAAGTCGAAGAGGCAAAATGGAAGGCTAAAGCCTTGCGTAAAGCGGCAGGATGGATATCTTCTGGTGAATCATCTGCCAGTTTTTCAGCACCACATTCGATTTATCCTCAATCCATAACCAAACGAAGTTTATCGATGAATACAATGATTGGTTCAATACATGAATGGAAAGATGCTGAAAATTTCCTAGATGCCGAACTACGTGTATTATTCATAGACAATCTAGATTCATTTTCTTGGAATATAATGCATGCACTCTGTGAATTACAAGCCGAAGTATTCCACTGCCACGGTAGATTGGAGAAAGCCTCTATGTTGGATGAGATACTGAATACTTGCAAACCAACACATATTGTGATTGGACCTGGACCCGATGAACCAAACATCAGTCCATTGAGTATGGAAATTGCGAGGCGTGCATTGGACGGAAAATGCCCTCCTTTACTAGGGGTCTGTCTAGGACATCAAGCCATAGGAGTTGCAGCAGGGTTGAATCTTTCACGCTGCCCCTCGGGTGCTGTACACGGCAGAGCGTGCGAAATCATTCATGAT
>CAZGIY010000033.1:0-14475 GCA_964526445.1 uncultured Candidatus Poseidoniales archaeon | reverse complement strand
GAGACTTTGGTGAATCAAATCAACAGAGCCTCAGTACAATTTCTTCACAAGAGGCGAAACAGATGATTGAGCGTGGAGAATTGCCCCCTGGCTCCATGGGTCCAAAGGTGGAGGCAATGGTGCACGCACGAGAGTTCTCCAAGGATATGACAATCGTATTGTGCCAGCCTGGTGAAGCGATTAGTGCAGTTCGGGGTGACTCAGGAACAACATTACTCTGATTCACTTCAGAATGGTTCAGCCCCAAGTGGTGAAGTCGTCTGATTTCGCTGTGCCTGTAGCACCAGTCTCTCCTTCAGGCCACTTCCCTTCGTTCATCAAAAGAATGCGGAATTGTCTGGCCGACTGAATTCTCCTTTCGCGGTCAGGCCAAGCAGCCCACAGGGTTAGGTCAGCAAGCCATTGTGGATGGCCAGCGGATGTGATTGAGGCGGCCTTATCTTTGGTCAGTATGGCTGCCGGAGTCTGGTTTGTCAGCAGATAGTAGAGGATCTTACCGAGGCTGTAAACATCAGTGAAGGGGCCTGATATTCCTGCATCTCGCTCGGGCGGAGTCCAAGTGCCTGAGCCGCCGCGTGTAATGCTCACATCCGCTCCACTGGCAACCATCTTGGCCAGCCCGAAATCGATCAGCACTGGACCGCGCTCAGGATGGACGATGATGTTGTGCGGTTTCAGGTCGCGGTGGTAGACTGGTTCGGGTAATCCGGACATGTGTTCAAGCGGCTCGCATATCTGAGCCAGTATCTCGATAACCTTCTCCTTCGGCAGATTCATGCCCATCTTCTTGACCTGCTCCACAGTGTTCTTGAGGTCTCCACCTTCGATGAATTCCTGCACCAGTATCGCAGTTCGTTCACCCTTGCTGATCACTTCGCCGTGTGCGAGGTAGGCGGGAATTCGCAGATGGCTGGCAACCTGTAGCAGTTCGGCCTCATCCGCCAGCTTCTGGTTGGCGACCGCTAGAGGGTTGTGCCTACCGTGTGCCTGTTTCCAAGCAACAATATCTCCTGTAGACTTGTCCGTTGCCCGGAATATGATCGCCATGCCTCCTTCTGCAATACGATCACCGATACTGAAACGGTCGGCGAGAATGCTGTCACTAGTCATCGATCCATCTGCCTCCATCTCAATGTTTGGCCCCGTACCGCCGGTGATTCTGGAAGCAGCACCAAATGTTCGTTTTCTGGTGGCAGCAGGGGCTGAAATTCCCGCCATCATTATTGCATCTGCTGCGGTCATGATTTCACGAATATCTTGATTGAGTTGGTAGCAGATGCTGCCCAATTCTTGGAACCCTCGGTTCGCTGATTCTTCATGAAGCGTCTCAACTTCATTCTCCAGTTTCTTGGCTTCACGTTTGCTATCGGCAGCATTTGCATCTGTGAGATTTACAGCCAATTGTTCGATTTCTGCTCTCAACTGGGGTATCTTGGATTCTATTCTCTTCGAATCAATCTCTCTTTCTATTACCTCGATATTGTTTTCTATCTCGCCCAATAATTCTTCGAATCCTTGTTTGGGTTCTGCTCTTCTATCTCTTTCAAGTTCTGAATCAATTTTGGATGTCAATGCTTCTATCTGTTCCTTCAGTTTGGAGTATTTTCTGAGTGCTTCATCGAGTCGAGATTCATTGAAGAGGGTCGCAGCCAATTCTGATTCTGATATCATCTGGGTATGCATCAATTCGAACTTGTCAAGAAGAACTTCCTGCATTCTTTCTTTCAATGCATCTGCACTTTTCCGAATCGTGTCTATCAATTCTGGAGCGACATCAATTGCAAATCTGTTACCTAAGATGCCTTCTGCAATAGAAACTGCACCATCAAGGATGGACAATCGTGTTATTGGGTCGGACTCATCATCTGATGATGCTACGAGAACCTTGATCTCTTGTATCGCAGCTTCAACCGAATCTCTAGTAATTGTAGGATCATCATTTCGCCCAGAGGCCGGGCTAGATGGCGTTGCTTCACTTTTGAAGGGCGTTTTCCAACTGCGGAATCTGAAAACGACGACTCCGCTGATCACTTGGCCTATAAGCAAAATAAACAGGATATTATTGTCTATTGCCTCATTCCAGATTACTCCAATAATCCCCCATGTGGCTGCCACCAAGTTAAAAATAGACCAACCTAGGAAGATTATTCCCAAACCTAACTTGATAACAAATCCTCCACCTGCCTTTTCTACCTTCCAATTGATCAGTAACATAGACATGCCTAAGGTGAACAATAATTGCCCCAAAGCGAATACCAGTCCATATTTGTACTGCACTACATCGTTGATTCCATCATTTCTCCAACAGCCATAGTCCACCTCATCATCAAGCAAAGTTTCACCCCAGAAATCCCCACATCCGAGTGAAATGGTCATGCTGTTTCCTGGGAAATTCACTGAATCACTATGACTTGACAAGGAAAATATGAGCAACATCAGCGCTGCAATTCCTAATACAAAGGCCCATGCAGAAAGGGTGTAGAAATTGTGCTTGGAACGCGTCCCCCAACCCTCGATTTCGGAGAGTATATCTTCGTATGACGATGGGCTTCCTATGCGGCCAAACTTGAGCAATGAGAGAGCAGCGGCACCAAGTCCGCATACTGCACCCACGATTGTCAACCACATGGAGTAACCTACCGACAAGGTGTCGTCCAATTCCGGTAACAACAGGTACCAAACCAACACAGCAAGACCGGTCATTCCACCTGACTTGTCAGCCCAACGCCTAACTGCAGTTATGTTTCCAGAAATCGAATAATCAACCCTGTGAAAAATATCTGTGAGAATCAACAGTATGGTGATAGATGCAATCACCGAGGCAGTCCATAGGACAATTCCACCGTAGAAGCCAGCGTCTGTAAACGATTGTTTCTCTTCACAATCTGCGGCCATGACACTGATTTCAGAAGGAGTTGCAGCACCTATTTCCTTGACTGTTTCGAGATATTCTTCACAATAATCTGACTGGTTGCTGAAATCGGAAACGATTGTCGAACCTTCGCATCTGTAAAGAGGGTCACCTTCAACGAAGTCATCACAGTCCGCATCGGTCCAGATATTACTGTCAAGGTCGGTGTAAATATTTCGTAGTCCCATGCGGGTGTCTGTACTGGTGCTCTTGGGAATGTTGGGTGCTTGCTCTTCCTCAATCAGCCAATGTTCGCCCAATTGGCCCATCAGCCCAAAGCCTAGACATGCGACCATCAGCAGTAATACTACGTATCTAGTGCCAATATCGGCAGTCTTCTGTTCAGCACTCATATCGTCACCCTAAGGATGATGCGGATACACTTGTAATTATCTCATTCCACAGGACTGATACTGGGGCGCTAATGTTGTTCATGGTGAATAAGGTCTGAACACTTTGCGAACCTATTGCAGTAATTTCAAGTATCACGAGGTAGGTCGTGTGTCGTGGAACCAATAACCGATACGGCAATCTTGGCAGTCAAGACTATTTTTGCAGCATATTCTGGATATTCAAAAGGCAAGTTCTCAGATACTGATAGAGGTGTGAGAGAGGAAGTAAGAAGGCGTTCGACCATGCTGAAGAACCATCTTTCAAATATTCATGATTCAGCACATGAATCTCGTCATAGAAAAGCTCGAAAAGAGACAGATAAAGTCGCTGCAATATGTGACCAGATTCAATTGGATGCACAATACAGTACAGCCCGCACACCCCATTCTGAGCATGATGGAATCGGTAAGATGAACAAGAAGAACATCAAGAAATTGATTGATCATGACCTCTCAACGCTACAGCGTTTGGTTAATTGTACCAACAAGGTGAACGAAATATCAGATTATCAGACCCGTGAGGCTGAGGAGACAGAACTGGTTTCATCGTTGAAGGAGTTGGCGCAGATGTGTACAGGTACCAGAAATCATTTTCTTGAGAGAAACATGTTGATCGATGGATTGACCCAGAGGTGAAAAAGATGTCAAATGAAGAAGTATTCAGATGGAGAACGAACCCTAATATCATTGCACAATATATCATGGATCGACATGTTCCCGATGGGAGCAGAGTAACTCTGAAGCCAAATGAAGCATGTGTGATTCTGGAAGAAGGAAGAGTCATCGGCGTAGCCACGCAGACTGAAATGGAAGTGAATCCCAAAGTGGGTACACTGAGTCGAATGTTTGGTAAAAAGAACCCTTCTCGTTCTTTTCTTTTCGCCTTCCTTGGCCCCCATGAAGTACTACTGAAGTTGGAAGGGAGAACCAATGATGGACAAGATGTGAAGGGAATTGCTTTCCTTAGGGTGAGTATTGAGAGAGAAGCAGCGCCAAGGTTGCTCCAATTACCAGCCAAGGGAAAGACTTCGGTCACTATTGGAGACCTTTCTGCAAGATTGGAGATGGAAGCATCCCAGAAGGTTGCCAGTGAGGTGATTGCTACAGTGGATCTGGAGACTTTGAGGTCGGATCCAGATATTGATAAGGATGTGGAAGCGACTTTGAGAGTTGGTCTTCGCTCATCTCTGGATAGCCTTGGTCTCACGATGTCATCTGCATGGTGTTCATGGAATGATACTGAAGTCGAGAAGATTGCGACAATGCGCATTGAATTGGAAAATATGGTTTCGCGAAATGAAGTGCTTGATGAGATGCAGGCTGAGGATGCGCAACGTATCATCAATGGAAAACTCAGACAGATTGAATTGCAACATTCATTGCAGGTGGCGGAACTGAGTGCCGAAGCGAAACAGCGAGTTGCATCTGAATTGGCTAGTATGGAGGCTCAGAAGGATGTTGATCAAGCGCGCTGGGACACTATCAGAGCACAGGAATTGCGAAATGTAGAACATACTCAAGAACTGGCGCAATCCTCTCGAGAGGAGGAATTGAAAATTGCAGCTCATGAGATTGAATTGGCTCGTAGTAATCTGGAAAAGCACTCAATTACCTCAAACTTCGAACATTCAGAGCGCCTCCGTGAGCAGGAGATGGAGAATCAACAGATGCTGTTTGAGAAAGATGTACAATTTCAGGAGCAGGAACGACAGGTTGATCTGGTTGAGCGACAGAAGGATGCGAAAACGGATCGAGCGATGGATATGTTCCAACAGGTTCAGGATCGAAAAGCGAAGCGATTGGAACAAGAGGCTGATAGAGAACAGCAAAGGCTGAGTGTTCAATCTGGAATGAGTGATAAGATGACTGAAACTCTGGCTCAGATCGCCTCTGGAAGTGATGATAGCGCAGTTGCAATGGAGGCATTGAAACAACTTTCAGAATTACGCAAACAGGATGTTCAGGCTTCATCAGACGCGTATGTCAAAGATGAAGATGAAAAGGGAGATGACGAACTCCCAAAAGAGTGAGTGGAGCCTCTGTTTCTGATATAGAAGTCAAAGACTCCATTACCTCGCTTGAAGTTGAAGAGATGCATGGATTGTCTGTCAAGGACAGTGTTGTGACGATTAACATTGGTGGTGAGAAAGGTCCACGTTCAGTTGCTGATGCGGCGACTGAATTTCGAAGACGTATCAGAGATCTCCACCGAAATGGAGGTAGGGAAGCTGCTCGCCAAATCGATGATACCATTGCTGAACTACTACAATTGTCCAAGGATCAAGAGGCAGCCGGTTTGCCATCCAGTGCGGCGATTTTCATTGCTTTGCAAGCACTAGGCCATCTCCGACGAGGGCGTGCTGACAAGATGGCAGACTGTATCGCAGAATCCCTGCATAAAGACCCACATTGTGAGCAGGCTCATCTCATCGCTGGAGAGTTCGCTCATCAACAATCGCAACGAATTGGGGAGGGTAAAAATCGTGATGATGCGATTTTGACCGCAATTCGCCATCACCGAGATGTTTGGCAGAATGGGCGTTCGGGTGGAGCAAGGAACAATGCCGGCTACCATCTATGTGCTGAATTGATTGAGTTGAAACAATTTGAGGAAGCTGGTAGGATCAAGGAGGAACTACTTGAAGAAATGACTAATCCTGCTGGTATAGAGAAAGTCAAGAAACTTATCATCCCTTCAGATTGACCAGATCAGGATGCTGCAATTGTCTTTGCTTCCTCTGTTCAATGCTTCAGTAACCATTGCCTTGGACATCTCTTTAACATCTGATTCTTCAGATAACCATAGTCCAGTTTCAGTGTGTAGCGGACCCCAGACGCCATCACAACATAGGATAATCATATCCCCTTTGACGACATTCAATTCCTTGATCATTGGTTCCAGTTCATCTGGGCCGCCGAGCGACATTGTCAGCACATTGTGTCCATGCGTCTTTTCAATCTCATGAATTTCGATATAACCTGCACGCATCATCTCGCCCGTCATTGAGTGGTCTTCACTCAGTAGAGTGGCTTGTCCTCTTCTGCTGATATATGCTCTACTATCTCCAACGTGTACAAGGTCGCTCCATGCGATTCTTCCATCTTCATCTCGCATCAAGATGATTCCAGTCAACGTCGTACCGCTGCGTCCTCCTTCCTTATTGGCGACTTGTTCTACTGCTCGGTTAGCGGCAATGACGCACATCTCCCAGGAGGTATCGCGCTCATCGGCCGAAGTTGACGGCTCCATATCATCAGCAATAATTGCGCAGGCTTCGATGAATGCGGAACCAGCGCTCTCGGAAGCCATTTCTCCAGCAACTCCACCGCCCATTCCATCGAGAAGAATAGCAATTTCCAAATGATGCCCTGATTCAGTGATTACTCTTTGAGCAATGATGAAATCTTCATCCTTGGGTCTAGGTCCAATGTCCGATACTCCGACAACGCCATCGAGTTCTATCACTACTCTGTCTTCATTCGACATATCTTAACCCCATGTGGTGAAATCATCCGAGCCACCGGGACCAGCGACTGTTCCATCTTCCCATTTCCCTTCATTGTTGAGGAGTTTACGAAATTGTTCAACTGTTTGTATTCGTTTCTCACGGTCTGGCCAGGCTGCGGTCAAAGTCAATTTCTCAAGCCATTCAGGATGTCCCGCTTCAGATATTGCTGACACCTTATTCATAGTCAAGATGGCTGGTGGATTCTTTTTGGTAAGAAGGTAGTAGAGAATCTTACCTAGACTGTAGACATCGGTGAATGGACCGGAAACGCCAGCGTCTCTTTCGGGCGGAGTCCATGTTCCCGAACCACCGCGCGTGATGCTGACATCTTCACCAGTAGCGACCATCTTGGCCAATCCGAAATCTATCAGCACAGGTCCTCTGTCAGGATGCATGATCACATTGTGTGGTTTGAGGTCGCGATGATACACAGGCTCCGGCAATCCAGCCATGTGTTCTAGAGGTTCGCAGATTCCTGATATGTATTCGATGATTTTCTCGAGGGGTATGTTAGCGCCTACTTTCTTTACCTGTTCAACAGTGTTCTTGAGGTCTCCACCTTTGATGAATTCCTGTACCAGAACTGCTGTTTGTTCCCCCTTGTGTACCACGCCACCATGGGCAAGATAAGTAGGGATGCGCGGATGGTTGGCAACTTGTAATAATTCAGCTTCGTCATTCAGTTTCTGATTGGACACAGCCAATGGGTTGTGTCTACCATGGGCTTGCTTCCAAACCACAATTCTACTGCTATTCATCTCTGTTGCCCTGAATACTTTTGCCATCCCTCCCTCGGCAATCAATTCTCCTATACTGTAGCGTTCTTGAACTGTCGAATCAGCTACTTGTTGAGGGGCCGTTCCACCTGTGCTTGTGAATCTAGGTTCAGCAACTGCTTGTGCTGCCACGATTCCACCCATCAGTTCTTCATCTGCCCTTTTTGATACGTTCCTGATTCGATTCAACATACTCAAACATATTTTCCCAACTGAATCAAAGCCAAATTCATTCGATTTTTCATAAAGGGCTTCTACATCAC
This sequence comes from uncultured Candidatus Poseidoniales archaeon, assembly GCA_964526445.1. Classification (GTDB taxonomy): domain Archaea; phylum Thermoplasmatota; class Poseidoniia; order Poseidoniales; family Poseidoniaceae; genus UBA226. Next base: position 6,624 of record CAZGIY010000033.1, on the reverse strand, counting down.
TTTCACACTGCCTTGCTCCTCTCTTCGCTTTGAGAGGGTCTTCTTCAAACTCTTCTAGTCTTGAGATTTCAACTTCTAATCGATTCATTTCCTGTTCGATGTCCTGTTGCGCGATTCCGTTGCGCGCATGCTCCAGACTTTCGGAGATAGAAGCATTCAGAGTGGAGATGAATTGCCTCAAGTCACTCAGTTCATCCTTTTGTGCATGACGGGAACTCATACGAGAAGTTTTCAATGCGGAAGTAAATGATTCCACAGCCGAATTGTAGTCTCCAGATTCGTGATGCCGAACACCTTCATCGTTCAATTGTTTCATTTTCTGAATGGCGTCTTCCATCTTGTCTCGAGCAACTCCAGTTGCTCTTTCTGCACTGAAATAGGTTTTGATCTTGATGAATGTAGGTGTACTTGTGATGTTCTGTGACGAAATTAACGAAATCAGTCCAAAGGTAATGATGATGATGCCTAGAGTACTGATGCCAAGATTAGCGCCCTCTGCATTGAAAAATTCAAGTTCCACAAATCCATCTGAGGCCATGTAGAGGAATATTCCTAGTATGATCAGCATTATTCCTCTGATGGAACTTGGATCCAAATTAAGTGAACCCGGCCTTAACGTCCTGCTGCCGCCACCGAAATATATTATCGATATCAACATCCCACAAGTGGCGAACAGGAATGTCAGAAAACCAATTAGTGGTACGGAATCTAGAGCGATGTCAATGAATATCAATTCTGCAGCACCGATGAGTTGCATTACCATTCCTAGAATGACGAAGATGAAATCGTCCCCAAAGACGCGAGATAGTCTGTTTCTTCTTTGTACATCCATGAATTTCAAGGCATGAATGGACGCGACGATGCCAAGTAGCCCCAATGGAAGTCCGATGGTTAATGGAACCAATCGTGTTTCCTTAGAGAAATCATCCATCCAGAATCCTGTGAAAACCAATAGTAGACAAGCTGCGAGAGAACATGTAACTCCAGCACTCACCCTAAGGTGTCGTGGACCAAAAAATTCTGAACTCATATCCAGTAATCTCATTTTCTCACCTAAATCACAACTACACTGGAATCAAGAAGTACGCCATAGTCACTAAGAATCAGGACGTTCATATAGCATTCAGATTCACATATGTTTTCTCCATTTTCATTTAGAGTAATCACCTCTTCTGGCCCCCAATAGTCATCTTCTCCTTGTTGAATGAAGATGCAATCCGAGTGCGAAGAAGTATCTTCATTGAACCAATCGGTGCAGGTCAAATACAATCCTTCAGTTGAAATCTTAATTGTGAGGTCTGCCCATTTGATGCCATATTGAGGGTTTGCATATTCATTCTCCACCGTCATTCTGAGTGTGAGCATCACATCATCAGTCGATTCAGAGATATCGCTTTGGTGATCATAAACTGTAATGAGGTACCTTGGATCTTCTTTGACATCAAGAGCGCCATAGTATGAGTAGATGTGAAAACACGTTGCTCCAATCAGCAGAAGTGGTATCGCCAACATGACGATGATGGCGCCTCCGATATGACGGCTGAAAGGATCTATTGGTAACAGGTGCGCGGCACCCTTGTCCTCGATTTCAGAGCCTGTCTCTGAATCGTCAATCTGTTCATCGTTCATCCTTTAACCCCATGTGGTAAAATCATCCGAAGCCGCAGTACTCTGCGAGGGTTGTGCAACTCGCCCTTGGTTGGCCAGTGCTTGTGCAAATTGATGAACATTCTGCAACCTATCATCATGTCTTGGCCAAGCCGCTGAAAGCATCAAATTGGCAAGCCATTCAGGGCGATTCATGGCGATCATCTGGTCCTTATCCGCGTGAGTCATGATGGTTGGTGGTTGGTTACCTGTGGCCAGATAGAAGAGGATCTTTCCGAGGCTGTAAACGTCAGTGAATGGCCCACTGATACCCGAGTCGCGTTCTGGAGGCGACCAGGTTCCGCTTCCTCCACGAGTGATACTCACATCCTGTCCACTTGCTACCATTTTTGCCAAGCCGAAGTCTATGAGGACTGGGCCACGTTCTGGATGTACAATGATATTGTGTGGTTTAAGGTCGCGATGGTAAACTGGTTCAGGCAATCTAGTCATGTGGATCAGTGGCTCGCAGATCTGCGACATCAGTTCGATAATCTTGGATGTAGGTAGTTCCATGCCCATTTTATTGACTTGTTCAACGGTGGCCTTCAAGTCCCCTCCCTCGATGAATTCCTCGATCAGGACACCACATTTTGCACCAGAGGCATCACTGACTTCTCCCAAGGTTATGAATCCAGGCAAACGGTTGTGGCTGATTATCTGTAGCAATTCGGCCTCACCTTGCAGTTTCGCATTGGTGACGTGTAATGGATTGAAACGATTGTGGGCTTCTTTCCAGGCCACGTCCTTTCCACTCATTGTATCGCCCGCCATGTATACATCGGACATTCCACCTTGAGCGATCAATTGTTTCCGCGTGAAGTTCTCCAATCCAGGAGAGTCTTCAATCTGTGTTGAGATGATTTGTGTTGGAGACGCAGTGGAATGTTGTAGTGGCGGAGTTGTCATTGCATGAGTTTCGGATTGTGGTCGAATGCCAGAAGTTGCCAATCCAGGTAGTGTAGCAGCGGGCGCTAAACCACCAGTTTTTGGTACTTCAATAAGCAACTTCAACAAAATTATCGTTTGACCAATGCCCTTTTCCATCCTCAAAGAGACAATATTACCGATTATGAAGAGTATAACTCCACTGAAACTCAAAAATACCCACGGTTCATCATCATAAACATCCCAAGTCGGGCAGTCCCGGTAGTATTCATCTCCACAATTGCCATATCCCTGAAAAGTCAGAGCATATAAGGTGATGAAATATACAATTACAAATGCAATGACCACTATTTTTCGCTCCAAAGACGCCGAACTACTTCTCTTGAAATCCCAAAAACATCCCATCAAAGCCACAATCACAAATATGAAGATCAACAGATCAGCCACTCGGAAAGGCAAATCTCCGATTACCAAGATGTTGACCGCAATTGTGATACCAATGATTGTGAGAGCTGCAGGAATCAGTGTTAGGCCCAACAAGTCAAGACCAGTTTTTGATTCTGAAGTTCTGTCAGGCCACCAGTGCCTCTCTCCTTCTTTCACGTTGGTCATGACGGCCCATAGCATCAAGCAAAGAAGCAGTGCAACAATAGCGCAAAATGATGCAATAATCACGGCATCATAGTTAGGAAGAAGATCACCAACAGAAATTCCTTCCTCAAATCCATGCCCACCATACTGTGTGAAGACTTCCATTATCAGTGGAGCAGTGAATGCTGGTGCCATTATGATTAATCCGCATGACTGCAGTATGGCGCTGAGCCAAATCGCTCTTCTGTTGAAAGTAAGTTCTTCGCCTCGGATACTGTACTGTAGATTGAGCCACCTCCTCAATTCATCATGAGAAAAGGGTATGATCAAGATATTGACCAAGGGAAGGAATCTGGTCCATGAGAGAAGTTTGACCATGTCCGGCCTTCCTTCAGTTCTTGGCATGTTCGCAAAATATTCCTTGTGCTTGGATAATATGAAAAGGCCCCAGAAGTATAGTGTAATTCCCCAAAAAATACCCAATAAAATCAATATCGTCCATAATGCAATATAGGTTGGCCGTGTTGAATCAGGTTGCAAATTGTGAAGAGTGTGTTTGCTCAGTGCTACTTTCTGTTCAAGGGAGAGAATGGAGACATCCAGTGGTGCAAGTGCACTTTCACCTGGTGGAACATGAATCTTCGTGGTTCCTGCAGGAATGACCTTCACGGGTTCTGTTACGATAGGTGGTGGTAGCATCATATCAGCCCCATGTGGTGAATTCATCAGCAGCCGCTTCGCTCTGTGAAGGTTGTTTGAATCGTCCTTCATTTGCCAGTGCGGAGGTGAACATATGTACGTTCTGCAACCGTTCCTCGTGTCGCGGCCAAGCCGCTTTGAGCATAAGGTCGGCTAGCCATTGAGGGTGTCCTACCGCAATCATTTTGTCGCGTTCAGCATATGACATGATGACTGGAGGTTGCTCTCCTGTTGCGAGGTAATAGAGGATCTTGCCAAGGCTGTAGGCATCGGTGAATGGCCCGTTCACCCCTGAATCGCGTTCGGGTGCTGTCCAGGTCCCCGAACCTCCACGGGTGACAGAGACATCGGTACCTGCCTGTACCAGTTTAGCCAGACCCCAGTCAATGACCACAGGACCTCGCTTGGGATGGATGATGACGTTCTGTGGTTTCAGGTCCCTGTGATAGATTGGCTCAGGAAGACTTGCCAGGTGAACCAGTGGTTCGCATATCTCCTGTAGATAATTGATAATCTTGTCAATCGGCAATTGCAGACCCACCTTGTTGATGTGGCTCATCGTCTCCTTCAGGTCTCCACCTTCGATGTATTCCATGAGTATTCTGTAAGAAGGTCTACCATCTTCGCGCGTGAATTCTTCCTCTGCAATGAAAGTGGGAACCCGATAGTGACTGAATGACCTCATCAACTCTCCCTCTGATTTGAGACGAAGGACTGCTATTCGTAAAGGAACATGCTCTTCATAGGCTTGTTTGATGATGATCTTGCGACCAGCCGATATCTGGTCGGCAAGGAATATCTCTGCCATTCCGCCACTGCCGATTCTGACCTTGTTGCTGAGGCTGCCAAAGACTCCGGTTTCTGTCACCACAGGTTTCTCAACAACCTCTGAATCGAGTGTCTCCCGCCATTCAGATTCAGGCATTGATGGCACTGTCTCAGGCTTTGATTCAGGTTCTGGCTCAACTTCGGTTTCCAGTTCCTCAACTACTTGTCCGGGCAGTTCATCAGCAGATGTTTCATCTTCATTTTCCACCAGCCCCAGTGCAATGATTTCACCCATCAGACGCTCAGCCTGAACCGATTCGATCCAGCCGACGATGAGCAGTGCTGCGGGTAGAATCAATGTGAAAGATAGAATTCCACCATAGAGATAGAGTTCCCATATGGCGTAGTACCACAGCGTGAAAGGTGTCTCTCCTACGTGAAAATAGGAAAGCATAATCGAATATGCCAACAATACTGTGTAAAGACAGAACAATACACTCAGTGTCCATGCTGGACCGAGTCGAATTGGAGTCTGCATACTGATGTCATGCCGTGCATCCATCCACTCGCGTATGCTTTGCCTCCATTGCACGGTGACCACTTGTATCCAATATAATTGGACCAATGGCAATAAAATCAGGAAGCCCGAAATTCTGCCGCTCAGCCCCTTTCTGTGAGGGGGTAGAATTCTCCATCGATATTGGACCATTTTGTTCCAAAAAACGAAGTAGAGTACTATTGCAATCGAAAATACATAGCCCGTAGGATAGCCGGCCCACCATCCATTATAGATTCCGTGCCAAAGATTTCCGAATCCTTCGCCTAGCCAATACGTGATTTGAAAAGCTGTGAAGATGGTGCTGAGAAGTATGATGGTGATTGAGTATCTCAGCGTTGCGTGATTACTATGGGAATAATTGATTTCATCATCTTTCAAAGGAAGTAATCCTTTTTCCTTCAAGTCAAGCAGGATTTCGCGATTCCGAATCGATTCAAGGGCGCCGATTATCGCCATCAATGTGATAATCAATAATTGAAATTCAAACATGCCTGAATCAAGCAGTAGAATTGGATCACATGGGCTGACAAAACTTTCTGCAAATCTGCACATTTCTTCCTCTGAATTTATGAGTGAACTGAGTAAGATTGGATAGATGCAGGATAGTATGAACCAGCCAATAAGAACAGTGAGTACGACGGACCTGAACAGGGATGCTCTCTTCATTGGCTTGTCGGGGAGCGATTCGGTGGAAGAGAGACTATCGATATGATTGTTTAGAGCCTTAGTCCACCCAGAGTTCACAACGTGGATCCAGTACAGGTTGTATACTGGAATCAGGCACCGATAGCATGCTTGCAAAGAAGTGATATCAGGCCTGTGGTTGAAGAGATTCCACTTGTGTTTCAGAACTTTGGACCAGATGATGAAGGCTGAGGCCAAGATGAAACAATACCAGAACACATACAAATTCCACTCATAAAATATCCCCAAGAATCTCCCAAAGAAATCCCCTATTAAACCTCCGTTTAGCATGGATATTGGAAGAAACAAAAGCAATGCTGAAGGAAGAATGGCAGTGAACCATGAAGGAGGGCTATCATAGTGTGTTGCAATCCGTTTTCTTTGTGAGAAGTAGTAAAACCCCAGAATGATGAATAATAATGGAATAATTGATTGTCCATAATATCCAGTAAACAGATCCATCCAAACCAAACAAAAGAAGAGGATCAATGCAAATATCACCGAGATTGCTGATAATTCTCCTTTCTTTCCACCATCTCCCCTCGAAGCACTACGTACGCGAAGCACCATGTAAACGAAAGATGCACAGAGCACGAAAAAGAGAATTAGTTCTACAATGCTCGCGCTCATTAATACCCTGAATAATCGCGTCACTAAAATGGTTTGTTGACTATAATCAGCCACTCTCATTGCGAAGAGTGTACTGAAGTAGTGTATTTGCCCTAGTCAACAATAGACTGAAGATTGTATTCTGCAGAGACTATGCATCCGGATTATGTCCAAGAATC
>CAZGIY010000032.1:0-14593 GCA_964526445.1 uncultured Candidatus Poseidoniales archaeon | reverse complement strand
AGATTGAAGATTAGAGATTGCAAGGCATGAATCGAAAGCAGTTGCAGTGATTTTGGCATCTTGTTGAAGGCTCCAGTATGATCTTCAGGATTTTCTGCGAGGTGCCTAAGCATCTCGCGCTCCCAACCGAGATGGTTTGGAACCAACTGCAATGCAGTTTCTGGATCCTTAGTATCTCTCCAGCACTTTCTGAATACTGCAGTTTCTTCCTGTTCATCAGGTCCGGGGAATCCAATGTAAGTTGAGACTGCGCCTTCGATGTCGCCACTCAGCAGGAACTTTGCAACCTCAGCAGTAACTGGTCTTCCAGCACCGAATCTTTGCGGGCCGACAAAATTTGGAAACCTTCCCTTGCCGAGTCGTTCTTCAAGTTTGCACTTAATCTTCTCAATCTCGGCCATGGCCTCATCTTCGCTCATAGCACTTCCATCATCGTGTGCACAACCCCTGACCACGATTGTGAAGCGGTTACCTCGATGACTGCCAAAACCCAGTTTTTGATGCGTTCTGCCCAGAATCTCAATTTCTACGTCGGTCATTTCAATTTCCTGCACTTTTCGAATATTGCAATCGATAATGAATAGTTGCTTTGTAATGGCGCGTTTGTCCTTGGTGCCAGCAAACCAGATTCGATTAGAGGAAATTCTCAAGCGTTTTGCTAATTGCTTGACGAAGCGGTTAGTCTCCCAATTGGTCAAAGTTATGCGCGCCAGAGTGAATCGACCTTTGTTATCCAACGACACAGTCTTGGATTCTTCTTCGACTCTGAAATCAGAAACTCGCGCCTTGAGGATTCCCCCGATACCGCCTGCAGAAACTGTTTCTCCGGCTAAGCCTATGGCTTCGCTGAGGCTGGCTGACATGCCAGCACCTTCAGATTGAGGACTTGGAGAAATCCTTGACCAAATCAGAGCACAGGTCCTTCAGCACCTTCTCGGCAGATGCATTGCCCTTGGTCCTCAGGTAGAACTCAGGCTCATCTAGATCTGGATGTCCAGGAAAGTAGTTCGCGTAATCGACATTTTTGTGATTATTACAGCGTTGTCGGAACAATTGGAGAGAGGTGTGACTCTCGCCAATGAAACGCAATCTCAGTTCATTCTTTTCTCGCAACAGGACCTTGATAGGCATATCGAACGGTCCGCCGACTCAAGAGGCCTCCTTGAACCTTATGCTGCTGGATATGCCCCTTATAGGGGCACTTGCCTCCCTTTTCATTATCAACCCAATCGCGTTGCGAAGAGCATGCAGGATGACAAGCCAGCATGGCTAGACAATGCTGCTAGGCGCTTCGATAAGGCTTCTTGGCCCATTATCGCAGTATCTGCTGTGTTGACTACAGTGCTTTTACTGCAGTTGGTACCTGACCTTCCTACTTTCCACACCGATTTGTCAGAATTCGCTCCGGACAATGAGGCATCGGAGGCCACCGACCGTATGGAGAAGTTATTCCCGGCTGAATCCCGACCAGTGTTCATCCATGTCGAAAGAGATGATGGTGGAAATGTATTGGACATAGCCACTTTGCAGATTATGCATACCCATCTCCAAGAGATTCGTAATTTTTCACATAGTAATCAGGAATTGGTAGTTACGGAAATTGCCGCCCCCAGCATCGTTGAAACCGCTCTTCAAGAGGAGGGTGATGGAACCAATATCTCCGAGTTGCAGTCTTGGACCCAATTACTCGATTTGGTTGTCGATGAAGATGTGAATTGTTTATCTGAAAGAGATAATCAAGTAGATTCACTGGCATCATTTGCACGTGATTCATTGCTGCACAAAGATTTGCAGTATGGCAAAGTTTGTGACTACCTAGATGGAGGTGATGGAGATGCTATTCCAATCGCCTCTTCAACCCTATGGGTCTTAGAAATTAATCCTTCTTTGGATGTTAAGCCTAGACAGGTGAAACAGAATCTTCTCAGGCAACAATTCGCTGAGATATCAGAGGAGTCAGAATTAACTTATTCACTCGCTTCATTGGATCTTATCGCTCATGATATCGATGATGGAACTTTTGACAATCTAGTGCTTCTCGTCGTTCTTTCGACCTTGGTAGTAGTAGTCATTCTTGCAATTGCCTTTCGCTCAATAAGAGGTGTGGCATTCCCTTTGGCAGGATTGTCATGTGCGTTAATCTGGACATATGGAACGTTAGCCGCATTGGGAACACGATTCTCAGCACTTGAGGTTGCAGTTGCACCTTTAGTTCTAGGTTTAGGTATCGACTATTCTATTCACCTACAAAGGAGATATGAGGCTTTCAGGGAAGAAGGCATAGGTGCCGCACAATCTTGGCTACTGTCGTGTCAGAAATTATCTGTTGCTCTTTCTTTGGCGGTATTGACTACTGTTGCTGCTTTCCTCTCCAATGTTTTCTCTGATCTACCTCCGGTACGAATGTTTGGACTGGCTTTGGCTTTGGGTGTAGTTTCTGCTTTCCTCGCCTCAACAGTGGTGGTGGGCTCCATGCATGTATTGATGGACAGGGCGGTTTCTAATCGTACAATTCGTTCTCCATTACGATTCCCGAGAATAGTGGATGGGGTTCTTGGCATCCAAAAGAAGCATCAGGCAGTGGTGTTGATTACTGCAGTTGTCATTTCCTTCGCTTCTGTATTTGGAGCGGCAAATCTGGAAACAGAATTCGACCTTGGCGACTTCTTAGATGATGAAATGCCTGTTATGCAGGTGCGTCAAGAGTTACAGGAATCCTATGCCGCTTCGGCTTGGAAACTTGTCTATCTGTTTTGGGAGCCAGCGGATGGAGAAGAAAGCATAGTTCCCGATTCGGTACTTCTCAATCAACTTGAGGCTTTGGATAATCGCCTCGGGCATATACATGGCGTGGTGGGCGTTGAACGTTCTAGTGAACATCCTGCTTACGAGGGAATCTATACGGTTCTCAGAGATAAGGTCCAGAGCGACGAGTCTTTTGGTGAGCGGCATAATCTAGCCATGTATGGAAACACTTTGGTCAGGGACAATTCATCTTTGGATGTCAATCTATCGGCAGCACTGATTGAATTGGCTGATGGTGAAGAAATCAGCGACCCATTGACTGGTCGTTCATGGTCGGATAGAGTTTCTTTAGTTGCGTCAATGGAGAATGGCGAGATAAGTGCCCTTAGGGTAGAGGTTCGCGTAGTAGCTGCAACCAGTGCGGAGAGCAGCGTAATTGTTAGTGAGATCGAGCAGCAATTGGGAGCGGATTCTCGCAGTGGTACGATTCGTTATGCTATGGCAGAAAGCGCGGTCATCACGGTTACTGGAGACCTGGTGATGCTGGATGCAGTTCTCGATGGGCTAAATGAGTCACAAGTTGAATCTACGGCTATCAGTCTTGCAGTTTCATTTGCAGTTCTCGTCATTCTGACGCGTAGATTGATGCCTGCGATGGTTGCTTTGACACCTGTTGCTTTGGCAACTTTGTGGGTTGTTGGTTCGATGGTCATATTCGGTTTGAACTGGAATGTGCTAACAGTTATGGTGACTGCATTGACGATTGGAATTGGAATCGATTATTCAATACACGTATGGCGTAGGTTTGAGGTTGAGTCTGCACAGGGAGACAATCCATGGCATGCGATGAAGCGTACGCTTTCAACTACTGGCGTCGCCTTAGGTCTGTCTGCTGGCACTACTATCTGCGGATTCATGGTGCTCTTGGCATCACCAATGCCTGTAATTCGGGACTTTGGGTTAGTGACTTCTTTGACAGTTATGTTTTCACTAGTTCTGACCGTAATCGTGATGCCGGTTTTATTGGTCATGAGTTCCCAGAAAGAAGGAATCTCTTCTAGCGAAGACTAGTGGCCAATGAAGTGATGTCTAATCCTTGTTCTCTGGCCACTAATACTAGACACATCCAATCTTCAACCGTGCCTAATGCCCGCTTTTTGCGACTACATCTGCGCTTGATCTCGTCTGGATCTAGCCCGCTTTGATCTGAAATCAGCATGTGCACTTCATCGATACTCTGGTCGGCGTATATTGGTGCCTTGATTTCTTTAACTTGTACAACGCTTTCTTGGGGAACCGTTTCTTGCCTAAACGGTGGAGGATGCATCAGGTTACTCGGTCTAGGAAACCATCCCAGTACAGGTTTCAAATCTCTTCTCAATTCAACTGGAGCGAGTCCGTCTTCTACTTGTTTCAACCAGCCACTCTCCAACATAGATGAGACTGCAACATCTGCTTCATGCGGTTGTAACCAACGCTGGTCTAGGCTCCAGATTCGGGCGATATCTCCTGCCTCGAGTCCAGAATCGACACCTCTCCAAGTAAGTGCTAGCACTCTGGCGATGTCCTCCTCAGCACTTTGAGCCATCTGAACGTACTCTCCTGTTGGCGATGGAACATGACTCTTGTCCTAGCGTGATTTTAATCACCATTCAATTCTTCATCATTGATATGGTGCCCCATGCGTTCGGCTTTGGTTGCCAAGTATGATCGATTGTGGACATCGACTCCGACTACCAAAGGTCTTCTTTCTACTACATCTATATCGTTGCTAATCAACTGATCAACTTTGTCGGGGTTATTGGTCAACAGGCTAACTCTAGAGATGCCCAATGATTCCAACATACTGGCTGCTATGCGATAATCTCTGGCATCTGCGGGTAATCCAAGCATCAAGTTTGCATCTAGTGTATCAGCACCTTTGTCCTGCAGATGGTATGCTTGAATCTTCGCATGAAGTCCAATTCCTCTTCCTTCTTGCCTAAGGTATAGAAGGACCCCCCAGCCATGTTCTTGTATGGCTTGAAGTGCAATGTTCAACTGCTGACCACAGTCACATCGCAGACTGGAGAATGCATCTCCTGTCAGGCATTCCGAGTGCATTCTTACCAATACGGGATCTGGACCTTCCATACTACCTAATGTCAACGCTACATGATCGAGTCCACTATTTTCTTCTCTAAAGACACGAATTTGAAACTCCCCACTTACTGTTGGAAGTCTGGCTATGGACGGAACTTCGTCTTCAGTCAGTACGATATCCCCTTCACTCATCTCTATCACCTACCTTCATCATGAATCGGAACTCACCTGCATCGCTTTCTATGGATAGCAATTGTACTCCCAAACGCTCCAGCATGGCGGGGATGTCGTGTATTGTTTCAGGGTCGTCAGCCCACATTTCAAGAATTTCTGGACTCTGCATCTGCATCAAGGTAGACTTGGTCCTTGCAACCGGTATTGGACATTGGAGGCCAAGGAGATCGAGGCTCTTGTCCGGTGTTTCTTCAGCCCCTTCTCCAAGAGCCACAACCTGATGCATACCTATGCCTTCTGCGCCTTGCTTTTCAACCCGACGATGTGCTTCTTCAACGATATTGCACCACATGACTCAAAGCGCATTGTCTGGCTTCAATAAATATGGGAGGGGGCGTTGAACATACCTTGTCTGCCCCCAAGGATGACTTATCGTGGGCCGAAGTCGGTCAACTTGGACTGAGATATCTGCGAATTCCTCTGGCTTTGTTGCTAGTTGAGTTGTTGTATTGGTTCCTTACCCAACCATCCAATACTTTGGCCTGGATTCAGACGCTTGAAGCCTTTATCTGGCATCATGCATCTACTCTGATTTATGGCGCCGGAAGTACCGAGTTTGCCATGCATCAAGGATGGTGGATAAGGGTTGATCTATTGCATCATAATTTTCCAGATGGCCGTGTTGCTCTATATGTTGGAGACGAATGTGCAGGAATTCACGAGATGCTATTCATCACCACCTTGGTATTGTTGACAGAGGGAGTTCCACAGCGCGTGAAAATCAAGAGCATCGCAGTTCTATGTTCATTGGTTTTTATTTTGAACATAGTTAGGTTGTTGCTTCTATATCCATTCGCACGCTCGGGTTGCGATGCTGATCCGCGCGGAATCTATTGCACTGGGGAAATGTATGACTTCCACCACATGATGTTTGAATGGGGCTTCCTGCTGATTCTAGTTGGCATGTGGACAGCATGGTTCTTTTGGGCCAAAGGTCCCTCAAGAATCACTCAGACCGATGAGGGGGTGGGCTGGAAATTCTCACGTAGAGAGGTCTGGAAGCCTGTTCACATGGGACTGGTGGTTCTGTGTTTGGTATTCTTCGCTATGGCAGCCCATTCATGGTTTGGTCCTGCGGCACAGGATGCGATGACGCAGATGGAGGATTGCGATTCATTGAATGAGATATCAGAGCGGTGTGGCAGCGCTGTTCGAGATCACGATGAAGCGATATCTACGGCTTGGTCTCTAGGAACCATAGGTCTGATTACATTGGCTTGTACGATGATTCAGGTACATCGCACCGATTCATCAAATCAAGTAGAAAGTGAATAATCAAATCTCAACTCGGATTGTTATTCCTTCAACCTCTGATCCGTTGAGTGCATCTCTGACGTATGCTGCTTTGGAGGAATGCACTTCTAGAATACTTCCTTGAGAATCAATACTGACATCTCCTAATGCCAATTCTGGTAGTCTGATCAATCCCATCGTATGTTCTATCAAGCGTCGCTTAGAGATTCCATTTTCGCTATTGAGGTTCAAGCGGAAAGGAACCATCCCGAAGACATCAGCGACTTCGCTCCAATCATCAACCTGGCGCACCGGGTCACGGGATGCAGAATCAGGAAGTTCTGGAGTTTCACAATCTGTAATGTTCAATCCTAAGGTTGAGCGTAATTTATTGATTGTAGGAACATCATTTCGGGTTACGAATGACCAGGCTTCTCCCTTGCGTCCAATTCTTCCTGTTCGACCTATTCGGTGAACATAAGAATCCAAATCATCGGGCAAGTCATAGTTGATGACTCTAGAAACATTGTCGACATCCAAGCCTCTGGCTGCAACATCAGTAGCGATGATGATGTCGAATTCACTATTCTTGAATCCGTTGACTACCTTTTCCCTCTTGTTCTGGGGCATGTCTCCATGAAGACCAGTGGCAGTAAAGCGGTGTTTGGCTAATCTCTCGACTAGCATATCGACCATTCTTTTAGTGTTGCAGAAAATGATGGATTGCCCTTCATCTTCTTGACTCAAGATCCTTCCCAAAGCCCACAGTTTGTTTGCCCTTCCAACTCGAATAGCTCGTTGCTCTATATCTGGAACATCCAATTCAAATTCGCCACTACTTACATGAAGGTGATCAGGCATGAATTCATTGGCTGCATCGAGAATTTCTTGCGGGAAAGTAGCGCTGAACAAAAGGGTCTGTTGACGATTGCTCATGCGTTCGATCACCCACATTATATCGGGCATGAAACCCATGTCCAGCATTCTATCTGCTTCATCAAGAATGAAGTGTTGTGGACTTGCCAAGTCTATGTGCCCACGTTTATTCATGTCCATGACGCGTCCTGGTGTTCCTACAATGATATCTACTCCAGCGTCAAGTTTCTTGGCTTGTTTGTCGATATCTACTCCTCCATAGACACTGATAATTTTCAAACCTTTATCGCCTTGAATAGCACTGAATTCTTCTTTCACTTGACTCGCCAATTCACGAGTAGGTGCCAGAACTAGAGCCTGTAGGGTTCCATTAGGTTGACATCTTTCGATAATCGGAATTCCGAAAGCACCAGTTTTTCCTGAACCAGTTCTTGCTTGACCGATGACATTGTTACCTGCCCTTGCAGCGGGGATTGACTCAAATTGGATCCAAGTTGCGTTCGCCCAGCCTAGTTGGGAAATCCCATTTTCGATGGAAGCTTCAAGGCCCCAGTCGGTGAATCTCTGTTTGGTTATCATTTTCTTGCCTCCACTCCGGTTCCTTCACGGGCGCCGAGTGGGGGCGCCCAACAACCTGCATCAGTAGTTCTCACTCTCAGCCTCTTCCTTCTGGATTTCACCCATCCAGTAGCGCTTGGCATTCTCATAGGTCAGAGGACGTCGCTTCTGCCTGACATGTTCTAGGATGTATTGTCTGAACTTGAGCATCTTGGCACGGTTGATTCCCTTTGGAGTCTGACCTTCCCACAGCCTGTCGAATTGTTCTTCTCGGCCGCTGACACCATCTTCTGACATTGCTACACCTTCGGTGGGCCGGCGACCTGAGCGACTTTCTTAATCCTGCCGCATCGCATCTTGACTATCGGGATTGCTTGATTCATTGTTCTTCAACATCTTCCTAGTATCGGTTATCGCTTCTGGAGGTGGCTTATCTTGCATGCTGGCAATTATCTCTTTGTCCCTTGCAGGAACCGGCTCCGCAGGTGCGAGGAATGCGTTCTTTGTCGCTTCATCCCCCTCGAGTTGTTTGTCAATAATCAGTTCTTCAAGTTCCTTGCGTAATTCTTCCACAGTCTCCTGTTTCAGTAGATCTGTGGCCAGGTCTCTAGCGCTATCTTGTGAGTACAATCTCGGAATCATTGCAATGCAGGCTCTGCGTACTGCAACGTCGGCGACACGGCAGCCATCGCTAACCAGAGTTTGCAGACGAGTAGATGAAGAATCTAGTAGATTGAGGCACTTCAAAACCTTTGATCGGACCTTTTCATCGCTGTCAAATAGCGCTGATTCAGCCATGAGCAAAGCAACCTTTGGTTGATTTTCTGCCAATGGCCTTAGAGTGTTAGCAGCTCTTCGTCTTACTTCGTCATCTTCATCTTGTAGGCACCAGAGAATCAAGTCCCAAA
The DNA here is from genome assembly GCA_964526445.1 of uncultured Candidatus Poseidoniales archaeon. GTDB lineage: Archaea > Thermoplasmatota > Poseidoniia > Poseidoniales > Poseidoniaceae > UBA226. The sequence continues at coordinate 5,957 of CAZGIY010000032.1, read as the reverse complement.
CCTTTGCGCCGGATTTCTTCACCAACCTTGTCAACAGAGATGCTGCATCTCTTCTCAGGTTGGTCTCCTCCTCTCTAATCAGCCGGTCTATATGGTCAGCCGCAACTTCGGGCCAAGAGTGACACAATGACCGTAGACCTCTCCACGCTTCATTTCTTCTTGCTCTAATCGTATGTCGAATTTCGATATGAAGTAAGGTATCTGTGCCCGATGGGAAATCTGGAGCCATCTCGCCAAGACATCTTGAAGCTGCTTGACGGACCATGATGATGTTGTCATCAAGTAGTTCAGCCAGCAAATCAAAGAGGCCATCTGATTGTCTCTGTGCGCAAATAGGTAATACTTCTATAGACGCTAAGCGAACCTCTGGATTATCTGCAGACAACCCCTCTACCAAAGCATTGTGCATCCTTTTCACATCACTTGAAACTAAACGAGGCAAGGCTCTGATTCCTGCGGGTCTACCGATTTTCACCTTCCGCCCTTCGTATTGCAACTCAAAGTTAGGGACTTCAGCCATTGCAAGAGGAATGATCATTTCTTCCGGCATTATGCTCCAAGGCCCTCTTGTCAACTTCTTGACTTGACGCTGTTTCTGTGGCCTTTCCTCTCTCTCTAGAGGCCTTCCCGTGTGGGGGTGTCTTGCGATATAATCCCTCGACATCTATACCACAGCGGGGGCGCGCAACAGGTCCCATGTCATGAATGTGTTGTGAATTTGTCAGTTAGGACTCAGCATTCAACAAAAAGAAACAAGTCTTCCACCTTAGTCCAGCAAATATGGGCAGGCTTCCAATAGCAGCAGTATCTTTGTTTTCTGTGATGCTACTTTCGGTCATGACCCCTTTATATGCAAATGATGAGAGTTTAGAATACGAAACAATTGCAAGTGTTGTAATCAATGAAGACAATTGGTCAAGCAATGGTGCTAGTCGTACTGGTTTGAATCTTAGCGAACAGGGTAAACCTGTGCTTGAGCGCCCTGAATTGCAGTGGACAATTGTATCCGGGACACCGGTTGGAGTTACAGGCGCTGCAGCCGTTGCAATTGAGGAATTGAATGAAGTATGGTTCATCGGGGGAAGAGAAGACCCAAATCCCACTCAGAATAATGACGAGGTGGCATCCAACTCTGTGCACATTTACGATGTTATCAATGACAGTTGGACCGCAGGAAATAGTATGCCTAGTGCTCAACAGTATGCAGGTGCAGAGAGGATTGGGGACAAGGTACTGGTTTTTGGTGATTGGTGGCCAACAAATAGTAACCCTGTGAAAGACGCTACTGGGATGCTTCAGATTTACAATATGACTAACGAGACTTGGTATCAGGGTGCATCTTTGCCCGGTGGACATGCTGTGGGTAATGCAGGAGTAACTGCGATGGATGGTTATCTCTATGTCTCCGGTGGCGTCAAGAAGAATACAGGTCAGAATCCCTCCAACAAAACATTTCGATATGATCCAGATATTAACGAATGGATTACTTTAGCAGACATGAATCGTTCTAGATGGGGTTTGACATTGACCGCTTTTGATGGAAGATTATATGCCATGGGTGGTGCGAATCATACTTCTTCCAGTTGGTGGATTGCACCGGTAGAATATGATGATGTAGAGGTCTATGAGCCGAGCAATGATACCTGGTGGGACTTTCCTAACATGCCAAAGACATTTTTCGGCCATGCAAGCGTAGTTCTTCACGAAGAGATTCTCATCATAGGTGGAAGATCTGGCTCTAATTCCAAGAAAACATGGGGTTTTGACCCTCACACAGGAGTCTGGCAATATCACGGTGATTTGTCAATAGGACTGTTGGATATCGCAGCTGCTCAAATTAATGGAACAGTGGTTGCAGGCACAGGAGACCTCTCTAACTATCTCTATTCAACCTGGAATGTCATGTATTCCAATGAAGTGAATACTGCTGGAAATATCAGTTGGCATGAAGGCTGGCTATATTCAGCATCAATTGATCTTAGGCCTGGAGCAGAATTCACTTGCCGTCCGTATTTGCTTGAAATAACGGCTAATTCTCCAACTGGTACTCACATAGAGGCACAGATTCGTAGCCATATACAGGCCGCCCGGCTTTCTTCTTCGATGTGGCAAGGTCCTGATGGCAGCATATCCAGTTGGTATGAGCCAGGTAGCAGTACTCTACCTTCAGTCGAAGCAAACCACATTGAGTATAGAGTACGAATGGCTACCGAGAGCCTACAAGAATGGATAATTCCAGAATTGGATAACATCAAGATTGAAGCAGACCATGTGGGATTCCATCAACCTCCACCATCGATCATACATCCGCGTGCCGAACCAACACAGATTGTGACAGGGCATCGCATCTCTACAGGCTCTCTAAATGATGTGCTATGGCTGTCAACTGCCGATGCTGGAGAGCCTTCCCTCCGAGCTAATCTAAGCAGAACACCTGCTGGGGTTCTCAACATTGATGATCCTCATGGACTATTGTTAGCAGGAACCAGTGTTGAACTTCTTTCAGTTGATTTGGGAGGATATAATCTATCTTGGAATTTGACATTGGCCGATGGAATATCTGCTAGCAGCATTCGCTTTGGCACTAGTAGCACCAATAGCACCGGGGCAAAATTTGAGCACTTGTTAACCGATATCATTCAATTGGATGATTATTTGGAAGTGCAGATGCCAGAACTTTTGGCAAGATGGGGGGGTAGTGATTGGTTGGATTATTCAATCGGAGGAACCATTTCTGATGGAGCAGAGATCAAGGTCTCAGTACTTCCAGTGTTTCCCTCAACCGGTACTGAACACGATGGTTCAGGAATTGATACTAGATTATTCGCCTCCCTAATAACGGAAGATGTTTCAGGAACAGTTGGCTGGTGGAATACTTCGACGGAGTGGGCCTCTCTTGAATCCAGTAGGGAACATTTGTTGCAATTACCCCCTGATAAAAATGGTTCTCTTGAGGTCCAGATAGAGGTAAGGTCAGTACTGACTTACAATATGACTAGCGGTGCTGAGCAGGTAGTTTTGATGGTAGATGACTCAGGTCCTATTCTATACGATAGCATCCCCGAAAACAACTCTTACATTAACGCACAGAAGAATCGTAATGTTTCAATTGTCCTTTGGGAGCCAAGTGGTTTAAATCTCGACAGTCTTGCTGTGCAAGTTTGGGTGGAAGGTGATAATGATGGCAACGACACCTCGCCATTGGATGGAATTGCTCAGATAGAGGAATTTATCGAAAAACAGCTCACGGTAGAGCAATATGGAAATTACGTATTTCTGAACTTCACTGTTGACGACACCTCCAACAGTAATCACGGTAGAGTGGAAGTGATACTTTCAGGGTATGATATTGTCAACCATCCATTCCCAGAGAATGCTGCAACATCTCCCTTCTTGACTTGGCAGACAAGAGATTCGCGCAATGCAGTTCTAGAAGGTATCATGCCAAATGGAACCGTTGTAGCAGGCAAGGGTTTGAGGCTAGAGCCAGGCGTTAATTCTGGCTGGATAATCGAGTTCAGCGATGCTAATTCTCTTACTGACATCCAGAAGGTTGAGTTGAGACTTGGAGGGGATTCGCAACTTGGAGTGCGTTGGTTATCAGGGGGAGAGGGGTGTGATTCCTTAGATGAAAGATTATTCAGCGAGAGTATATCTTGCGTTGCAACTTATTCTGAGGAATCTCTGTTCTTAGACATTTCATTTGCTCCTACTTGGCGAATAGATCTAACTCAAATTGAGTCGGGAAAGGTCGAGATTTTGGTTCTTGATATCGATGGTAGCGTTTTGTTTGATTCTGAGGAAACTTGGTTTTTGGCTACAGACTTGGTAGTCAGTAATTTGGCTATAAATGACATGACTGGCCCAGTTTCAGGAGTAATTGAGAATGGACATGTATTGGCTCTTGGGGATACCTTACTGGTTTCTGCATACATCGAGCACGGTTCTTCCGGCAGTGCTATGCAGGGCCTTGTTTTGATGCGTTGGAGTGGAATTATTCACGGCGAGGATTGGAGTGGGGAGCAAGTTGTGGAATTGGTTCAAGGGCAGATGTTGACACAATTGTTGGACCCACCACGTGGTGGGCATGGCGACGTCCAAATCGAGATTTTTGATGAGATGGGTTGGCAGAGTCTTGCACTAAGCGAGTCCATTACCCTCGTAGTAGATGCTGAAGATCCAGTATTGTTGCCTCCTGCTAGCCATACTCCGCCAAGTCGCTATCATCTTTCTTACATCGTGGTGTCGGCCAGTATTTCGGATGATGTGGAATTCAGAAACTCTGCTACAGCCGATTGTCAAGTTGTATCGAATGGAATCGAATGGCCAGTTGCTTCGGTAACTGCAGAACCGGTAGGGGTATTCGATGAACGTAGTGTCTATTCATTCCAATTCAATATGAGTGGCCTTGGTAGACCATCTGATCTTCCTATAGCGGCCCAATTGATATGCTGGGTTGCAGCAACAGATGAATCAGGCCGTTCATTGATGATTGAGGACGGAGGAAATAGCAATGAGACTCCTTGGCTCACAATGCCATTGACCAGTAACGGTCCAAATTTTGAGATGTCCAGTTTTACCAGTGACGTATCTAGTGCAGTCATTGGTGATAGATTCAGGGTATCTATGGTTGTCAACAATGTTGGTGAGGCCGTGGAAGCCCCATTGTTCGTGAACATAACCATGACTTCACCAGACGGTATTGTAATGGCGGGATGGAGTGAAACGAGATCAGGTGGCTTAGCGGTTAATGGAATCTGGACAATAACCATTGATTTGTGGCCTGAACAGACTGGAGAGTGGATATTCACTGCCACTATAGATCCATTTGATGAGGTTGCAGAATTGAATGAGGGCGACAATAGTCTCTCCATTACCGTGTCTTTGGAGGCTAAGCCGGAAGGGTTCCTTTCTAGCATCAAGACTCCTGCGATTTGGACAGCAATCACTTTGGTAGTTCTGCTGTTGTCTGCAATGTTGATTCGTCGTCTTAGTTTCTTCGAAGAGTCAGAAATCGAGTTTGATGAGGAACCTGTCCCTGAAGAAACAGTTGCTCCAGTACAGCCGATTTTCGAGCCATTGGTTTCGGCTCCTCCTGTCTCTCGGCAATCTCAACATAAGGCAAACGCAGCACTGGACAGTTTAATGGTTGAGAACAGGGCTGTTGAGGAGACTAATTCTGGAATACCTCCGATAGGATCTCATGTTGCCGATTGGGAAGGACTTGCTTGGGCTGGAGAATATCAATACGATGCGGAAGGAACATGGTACGCAGGCCCTGATTGTGGAAGATGGAAACAGAATGACGATGGTAGTTTCACGCGGCATTCCTGATTATAGATTGATTTCACCATTCTTCGGCATGCATTTGTACAATCGGGTTATTCTCGTAACGTAAATGCAACCATGCGGAGTAAATCTCCCCAACCTCTGGGATTTCATCTGCAAGTTTGGGTATGCGGTTGTTGAATTTTTTCTGGAAGGAATTGCTATTTGTCCCTAGTTCTTTTTGGATATCCCTAAGGCCGAAGTAATCTCCTCTCTCTACGCTTCTTACTAGGTATCTGAAAGCATCTCCAAGGCCAGAAGAACGCATCTTATCATGAACCATTATCGCTCGCGAAACCACGGGAGGTGTACTTCCTTGTTCGGCATGCTTACGCAACGCCTTCAACAGTCTATTGACTCCCTCTTCACCAGACAAATCAGTAGGGATTCTTCCATCATTATTAGTCATCTCTACCATGCCTCTGTTGGAGACACCGGGGTATTTGCGAACCAGTTGATATATGGCCCTAAGTTCTGCTGGGATCTTGTTTCTCGACCCCGATTTCCGATTCGCCACGGCACTTCGTTCCAGTCGATACGGTTGAATGCAACGGTGCATTCTCTTTGTGGGGGATATTTCGATAGGTGACTGGCCTTGGCCACATCATGCCCGAGGTCCGCTGGTCTAG
>CAZGIY010000031.1:0-15363 GCA_964526445.1 uncultured Candidatus Poseidoniales archaeon | reverse complement strand
CTATGAATCGTATTTACAAGGGCCCCGGTTCAAAACGCGGGTGTTGTATAGGGTAGGCAGTGTACTGGCCGACTGATCACCCATTGTATCGGAAAATAAAATGCAAAGGGGTTTCGGATAATCCCTTCCAATCTATCTGAATTCAATTGTTGCAAGATGCAACATCTTTTCTGGGAATTCTTTGTTTGCTTATTGCATCGTTATTTCCAAACGAGTCGTATCGCCCGGGGTGGTGGGGCTAATATCAATTGTAATATCTTTACAATTAGTTTCATTGCAAATATCCACCGTTTCAATTATCGCTAACTCTTCACCAACACTCCACAATCCATCTGAATTGGAATCTGAAACTGTACAATCCTCTCCGGGCATACCTTCACATCCAATTGCGCTTTCTCTACACGATTGTGTGTTTCCATCGGGTCCGGTTGGATTGTCGGGGTCAATTATGCATACCTCAATATGCATCCCGTCGGTTCTAATCTCAAGATCTCCATCTGCTTCTTCAAGTAAGATTACTGCTAGAGTATCGAGGCCGGTTGTTGCTGTACCTACACTGACTACGGAATATGAGGTATTAGAACCCAATATACCAGTACAACCTGGCATAGTCGATGAAATGAATAATAATATGCTGAGGTAACAAATTAATCTGTTCATAATTTTGAGTGATATTAGGTTTCTAATTATCCTTTCTATTCACAAAACTATGAAAATAGACCCACCCAACACCCATGCGTGAGATGCCTGTTGGAACGGTACCGTTCCAAACATGGGCGTTACATAGGGCCCCCTTCCGAAAACACAGATTATCAATTGAAACTACCTTGCTGCCGGAATCACTATTATCATCACCTAATGAGTCGGGTATCTATGCGGGCCAATGTGTTGCTGATTGCAATTTTCATTCAAGTACCTGCTTTTTTCTTCAGTATTCCTGCTGAGGCCCAGGGGAATGAACCAGAGATAGAATTAGACTGCAGTTACGAGGGCACTTCATATCCCTTTGAATACACATATGGAGTTGGGATGGATTATCACACACCGATAGTGTGTGGAATTGAAAATCCGAACAGTTATGTTGTAGAGATTGAGATATCGTGGACTTGGCAATGGCAAGTGGAAATAACCGATGAAGACGGTGATGCCATTGATGAAACCCAGCAAATTGATGCAAATGGTAATTTGACTATATTGTTAGAAATATCGAGTCCCCACTTACAAAAAATAGGCGATTATGAAATAGGTGTTGCTGCAATCGTAAAAAAATATGGAGCTGGACAAAATGCAATGACCGATTGCTCTAGTTGTGAAGAAGAATCTACTACTGAAACAGTTGTTATACACCCATACTACTTTTACTCACGAGAACTAGTAGATACACATCAATGGAGAGATGGAGGGAAGAATGACGATTGGTCTTATACAGCCGATGAGCAGAAAGATCTGCCAGGAACTTATCCTGATTGTCCACAAGGACTCTTTTGGAGCGTGTTTGAATTCACAATACAGGCTAATCATGATGGCTATTTCGTAGTTGAGGCTTGGGTGGGAGAAGAACATGAAGCTTGGTTACTCGATTCAGATGGTAGCAAAATTTCGTTAGACCCGCAGATAAGATATGAAACTGGCAACACAGTCTCCTTCAAGATAAAATTTGAATGGAATATGACTAGCATCATTGAATCTCACTCAACATATGAATTAGATCATTATTCAATTCGTTTCTGGTGGAATGGATACGCTGAGATGGATCACAAACAATACTCTAGCATTAGAACATACCATCCTAATCATGAACACGAGATACTATTGGGTAGCGGTAATGTGTGGAGAGATATTACTCCTACCGGAAGTGGAGGTTACCTTCAGGAAATGTCTGCGATGCCATGCTGGGGTGTTGAAGAAATAGAACATGCCGAGGATACTAATGTTAATGCGGAATCGAATGAAGTCCCAGCGCTATCCTTCCCTAGCACGATTATGATAATCTTGCTGAGTGTTATATTGATACGGAGAAATGGATGAAATGAGAGTGACCATAAGAAACCGGAAATTCCAGACTATCGAATAATCAATTATGGATCGTTCGCAAGGGTCTATCCGAATACCCATCAAAACGGATATTGAATTACAAAGGCCTTTCAGTGCGTCCTTCGATAGGCTACCGACGCGTGAATTCACAGTTCCCGATTACCAACTTAATTTGACATACTGATCGACCCTGTTTTGAGGACTCTACAGTACCACCTTGTATCGCCAAAATATTTCTTATGAGATAAGCGATTGAAGTTTCCATTGATAAATGAATCAGCGATCGTCTTGCAAGGAGCTGCAGCGGAGACCACTTCGAGTTCTACGTCCTCTATGGTAAATTTCGAACCCAACTGTAAATCAAATCCTTGAACAAGTAGATTTTCACCTGTTGAGCCAGGACTTATGGGATGACCTTCCGATTGTAACTTTGTCAGTACTTCATTTTCTAGAACACATACTGCTCGCATCACTCCTCCGTGATGCTTTTTGTCATGTTGGTTATCTCCAACTAATCCTTCATTGTTAATCTTCACAGAATCAACTGAAACTTTGGGAACTCCACCATTAGAGATGAATATGCCCAATACCTCTCCCATAATTGGGGCATAGTGGGCTTCCGAATAGAGTTAATGAATCAACACGTTGGGATTCAAGCGTCTGTTGAATCAGATTCGTCATCGTCTGTTGACTCAGCCTCGCTAGTCTCAAATGATTCATCCTTGCTAGCATTGACAAAGTGAATTACTACCAAGGCTAGACCTCCGATGTAGAGTAGTAATGCAACATAATCGAAACCAGTGTCAAAGTTAGTCCACCAAGACATGTATGCTTGATTGTCGACGATGGCACTCTCCATGTCTGCAGCATCATCATCTTCGATTTCAGAAGATTGCACGATTTGGAAAACAGGCTGTAGATCCTGCATTGTTGGAGTGGATGCTAAATCAACGCCAGTGCGTGTATCGAGGTAGAATGTTGAGACTGAGGAACCAGAGATTATCAGTCCTGAGAGGTCTTCTGATTGCAATGAGATCTCACTACCAAAGTAGACTGGTAAGGCGGGAGTCATAGCATCGAGTAGCGTGTAACTCTTGATCAGTTTGGCAGTTATTGGCCGTGCGGTCGGGTCTACAGTTGCTGAACATTCATCTACAGGGATGTCTTTGACTTCCGCTGTTCCATCGCAAGTGACATCGGCTATTGCATATCCTCCTGTGTTGACTTTGTCGCCGCTTCCAGTAAGGAATCCACCTGTGGTTCCATCTAGAGTTTCAACGCCGATGAGGCCGAATGTTGCTACAGCCATGGTTGCGTTATGCCAAGAGAGTTCATTCGAGCCATCCTCTGAAACGGCCTCTCCCTTCTCGCAGTCGGCATTGTGCCCAGTGCAAATGGTGTACACACTCGCAGGTCCAGTGGATACTCCACCTGATCCGTAATACGTTTCATTGGTCTCTAACTTCGCCCATCCAGCAGATGGTGCAGTTGGATCATCAGCAACCATGAGACTGATCGGATCAAACCAGCCGTAGAGCCAGTTGTTGAGTGGCATGGTCATGTAAGGTCCATTGCTCCCTAGGCTGAGAAGATAACCAGGGACGAATTCACCATAGATGGCATTCATCATCAGATAGCGCATTGCATCTGCAGCATTGGTGTCTATTCCGTAAAGGGCGGCGATGGTCTGGTTGTTCCATGGCATGGGTTCTCCGGCACTCATTGTGGTGAAATTAATTGGTGGAGTCATTCCTGTAAGTTCACCGTAAAGGAAAACTGTTGCTCCAGTGCTGGTGGTCAAACCTAGGCCCCCGTAGAGAACATTTCCTGATTGCGCTTCACTCAATTCTACTGCAGGTGCAGCAGCCGTGAATGGTGGCATACCCCATATTCCACCCATGTTCAAACTGTTCTCGAGATATCCTCCATTCACCGGGTCCTCTGCTCCAAAACTGATGTTGACGAATTGTTCAGCGCTCAAGGTGCCAGATCCTCCAAGCAGAATCAACGGTAGGGATGAGGCACTTGTAAGCCAGCCCAATACCCATGCTCCGACTGCCGCGTATTGTGATTCACTCAAACCATAGGTCGTCATTGCTGTCGCAGCATCCATTCCAGCAAAGGCAGCGATTCCGAATGCAGTGGTGTCCTCATTGGTTGCTAGAAGGCCAGTTGGAGAGGCAGTATCCTGTCCGCCGAACAACAGATTCATCGCTACGTTGTTGTCGATTTCGACGCCAAGGAGATTCTTGATTCTCGTCGACGCATCTACAGCGTTAGCATCTGCGTACCAACCATCATCTCCACCACCGTGTATTGTAGAGAACGTTCCTCCAATTCCGTAACAGATTGCCCAATCATTGGCAATGGTCGCGTTGATATCAGGGGTCGTTTCATCAGCCATGGCTGTGAATTGCCAGATGTGTGCGCGTTGCATGGTCCCTATATTGGCAAAGCCATTGGCTGCATCAGCCATCACTTCAGCATAGGTTGCAGTAGGGTGAGCGTCACAGTGACCCGCCAAAAGGAGGACTCCTTGCATACTTGTTAGGGAAGCATCCTCGCCGGTTGGCATGACTGCCGAATCAAAGGCATAGGTCAGATTTGATATTGATAGATTACCAGCGAAAGTGACCGCACCTTCTGCTGCCTGTAATCCTTGAATGGCCTGAGTATAAGTTATGGTTTCACCCATTCCTGTCATATTGTTCATTCCTGAACCATTGATCAATGCAAAGTATGCATCATAAGCATCGTACCAACCCGTTCCAATCATGATTGAAGCGGTTGTTGCATCAACTGCTGCACCTCCAGTCAATGCACCTGCTTGTATTCCTCCGTACGATGTGGCCAGTCCGTCAGCAGTAGCTTTACCTGCGGAGAAACTCTCCATCTGAGTGCCCATTACAGAAGCAGCAAATCCTGCCTTGGTCAAATCCATGATTCCATTGATGGCCAGAGAAGTTGCTCCGACGACCTGGGGTTGGAATGGAATGTTCAACTGTGTAATCTCGGTGTTGCAGTCGTTCGGTGAATCAGCAGAACAGGTGTAAACCTTTGATTCATCATAGGTTAGCGTACCTGCTGACTTGTCGAAATCGATGATATTGCGTGTAACTTCAATATCGTAGACGAATGGTCCAAGTTTTTCGTAAACGGGATCACTCCCCGCCATAACCTCGCCTGCATTAGTTAGATTCCATGCAAAGTATGACCTTTCGGAGGTCGAAGATGCCCAGTCTGCATTCGCTTTGGTACAATCTTCGTTTTCACAGGCTGAATCGTGTGGATATGTCTCAAAATTATCATCCACTGCACCTTCAACCATACTTGTCGCAATTGGGGAAAGGACGACTAGATTTAGTAAAATCATAACCGCTCCCGCTATCAGTTTTTCATTTGCCATTGGTATTCACCGAATGAGTGGGGATTATGCTACTACTTAATCTATTGAGAGATGTTATTTATTCTAAGCCTAAATTAAGGTAAAATTCAACGAACCAGTTGGCTTATATCGACAATTCTGCTGAGATGGTTGTGCGACAATTTCGTTCTACTCTATTAGATTCAGAGTCTGAATCATAGTTGTTCAGCAGCAGCCGTGGTCTCGTTTTGGTGCCGAGACGAACATGACTCGGTCAATGCCTTGAGTATTCTTCAAAGATTCAACTATGGCCCTTAGTTTTGCAACCCGGCCGTTTACCTGCATGGTATCTACACAGGTGTGACTAGTGGATAGGCAATTATGATTGTACGAGGTGACAGAGAGCGAATGGGCGTGGCGTAATTCAGTCAATTTGCTCTCTATTCCATGTTGGTAGTAGATTAGTAGGGTGCCTTCAGTTTCCGCCTTTTCGTCCATCGACAACAGTTCGTCGTTACGATTTGCTTGTGCGAAACTAATGCTAGCATCCCTGAGGAATTTACTGCGGTTTCGATAACCTGATTCCTTTGCCATGGAATCGAGACGATCGGCGAAATCATCGTCAACGCTGAAGGAGATTATTCTGCTCATAGTGTTGCTTCATAACTCAGATTATTAACATTTCTTAAATACCTATTACTAGAGCGGCAATCATGTCTACAGAGCCTTTACTGTATGCTATTCTGACTTTTGCAATCGCCATGATATGCGGTCTGTTGCCCGTTTATTCCAAGGTGAAACAAGACGCGGACCGTCTCAAAATGTTCACGGCCATCGCTTCTGGAATTATTATTGCTTCAGCTATGTTAGTTGTAATTCCTGAAGGGTATGCTTTGGCTGTAGCAGATGAACATGCTGAGGAAACAGAACTCATTGCCGGGACCGCATTGATACTCCTTGATGTTGAGAAAGGCACACTCAATGCATCTCAGGGAATCGAATCCATAGAGGAACTCATCGCTCATGATGATCACGCTGAAGAGGATGAAGAAGATGAACACGCTCACGATGAACATGACCACGACGAACATGGCCACGACGAAGAGTCTCATTCAAAGGGCCTTGCCGGAGAAATTGAGCATGTAATCGAAGAGGTGGAAGAGGGTGAGATCACAGCGGATGCAGGTATTGATGAGATAGAAGAACTGGTTTCTGCTCATGGTGCAGAAGAACATGCAGACCATTCCTCTGAGTTGCTAATCGGTGCAGCATTGATTGGTGGATTCATTTTGATGTTGGTTCTTGAAGGGTCTGGAGTCGGCCATGCTGTACATGAAGAGCATCACGACCACAACGAAGACCATGGCCATGATCATGTCCACCACGGATCCGGTTGGATGCTCGTCTTTGGACTCACTTTACATGCAGCAACAGATGGTATTGCTGTAGGTGCCGCACTAGCGACAGGAAGTATATCTTTGACCGCAGCAGTAGTTTTCGCAGTAGTCATTCACAAAGGCCCAGCAGCATTCAGCCTAGGTGTATTTTCAATGCATGAGCGTCAAGATCGTAAGGAGACTATCAGAGACGTGCTGATTTTCTCATTGGCTACTCCAATAATGATTGTTCTAGCCTTCTTTGCTCTAAGTGGACTTGAAACTTCTGTCATTGGATTGGCTATGCTCTTCTCGGCTGGAACGTTCCTATATGTCGCAACAGTAGATACATTACCTGATATCCATAATCCAGAAACAGGTAAGAAATCCATGTTGTACGTTGTTCTAGGTGTAGTATTGATGTTACTACTGCTATTGGGCGCCAACATGTTGGATATCGGACACGCACACTGAGTCTGTTCAAGAACAGATTTCTGAGGTGCAGAGTGGCGTGTCATAGTAGAATCTAGTTTCATTGTCGAAGGAATCCAGTTGTAGGGTTGAACCTGAATCAACTACGGTCACAAGGCTTGATGCTGCCGATGGTAGGTAATCCTCTCCTGTACTTCTAAGAGTCAAACGGATTGTGTGCCCTGCTTCTACTTCTACATCCATGGGGAAGAACTCCATCATGGCGGTAATTTCCTCGAAGACAGGTGTCCATGCCTGCTCATCATTTCCTCCAGCGTGATAGCGCAAGTCCATGATGGCATGTCCGATGTGTATGCATGTCCCTTCGTAGCAATCTTCCATCAATGCATAGATCTGTCCACCAACGGTTGCAGTGTTGACATTTACATGCAAACGCGGCATTCCTCCGAAGTATAGTGCTGCTTCAAGGGGTGGGGTCTCATACACAGGGCCTGAAATCGCATCAGGTCGAATCAAGTTTCCACCACCAGTTGATGGCAGATCTGAACTTCCTAATTCCCACAATATCTCAGTCGTATTGGTCATTGGGTAGCGCTCTTCAAGTCGCCAAGAGCCTTGATTTGATTGAATCTCAACTCCAAGCCACGGCTGAGAACCTTCTTGCTTGAGGTAATAGGTAAACCATTCCAATAAGTCCTGCATCCAATCCATACGCACCATCTCTGGGAATGCTTCGCGTCCACGCCCAGGGTCGCTACGGTCATACATAATCTGAGGCCGATCTGGATAGTCGTGGTCCCACTGCCCGAACAATCCCTTTGCCTCGATCCCTTGATCATACAGCAGATTGATTGTAGGAATGGCCATGTGAGGGTCAACGTTCCAATCGTGCATCCCTTGAATCAGGTAGACGCTACCATTGTAATTCTGTAGAACTCTATCCAAGAAGTATCTCTCCTCCCAGTATGTTCCAGCGAATTCACTGCCCCACAGATATGCAGAAAGTCCAGTTGCAGGTCCAATGAGGTAGTCTGGACACATATTCCCCAAATCGCCTTCGTCTTGATCGAAACCATAGGAGCCGTAAACTCCGTTGTGCATTATTGGTGCTCGTGCTTCGTTGCTGCCATTGCGCCACATCAATTCCATGACACCTATGAGGCCCGAAATTGGGACAATTGTCGCTAGGTGCTCATTGCCGAACATCGCCGCTTGCCATGGGGTTGAACCATCATACGACTTTGCCATTGCTCCAATTCTGGGAGCCTAACCAAGTGACTGCCGCATCGACTCCAAGTTGCTCAGCAGTGCCCATCAGGTCCATGCAATGATTAGAACGTCCTGTGCCCATCACTGAAACCTGAGCAAAAGCGAAACCGTGAGGCACTAATTGTTCGATGATCATCTTGCCTAACCAAGTGCCTGCTTCTTCAATTCCAGGTGTTTCCACCGAGGGTTCGTCGAAATATGGGCCGAATTCAGCGATTACCGGTACGGTTTCTCCCTCATCCAAGATTGGCACCCAAATCGCAAGACTGACCATACCATTCGGCGCAGAACCCCCTTCCTCTATTGGTAAATCGAAATTAACGAAATGGTGTGTTCCAGTCCACAATTGCTGGCCATCAGGCCCAGTCTTAGTTCCATTTTCTAGGACGTAAGAATGGCTACCATTACTCTCGAAATCTTGAGTATACCTTTCCCAAATGGGAGTGTTTTGCTCAACCAGTTCATCAATTGCTTCTTCTTCAAGAGGGGCACCAACCACCCTGCTCATCAAGATGAAAACCATCACTACAGCTAGGGTGGCGCCCAGTGCTAGATTGAGTGAATCGCCGCTTTTTGCCTCGGCTAGAACTGCATCTCCGCCCTCTTCGGCATCGAGCAGCATCGCGTCCATGCCACGCTGAGGATATTCTCACTCATCTTTTATTCGGTCTGCTATCTTTGAAGAAGGAGGGGCCAATCTGGTTTGACAGAAAATATCTGAATCTATTCTTCAGAACTAACCCATATGTTTTCCGAATTTTCTTTGGGCACCAATTCAAAGAATTCAATCAATCTTTCAATGTCATTACTGGGTAAAATTGTATTATGACCATCTGCATTAGTCAATGTATATCTAATCGAAGTACCTTCATCGTGCGATACAGTCTTCTTTTCGAGTACAATTTGCTTGGTTGAAAATGTTTCAATTTCTTTCATTTTGTGAGGTAATCCAAATGACTTCGTTACTATTCCATCTTGAATAACAAAATGCGTAACCATTTTTGAAATTCTATCGAGAACAACATATGCAATCGCCTCGGCAATGAGTGCCATAATTATGGCAGCCAGAACTATCATGTCCTCTTGTTCTCGTAATACAAACCAAAGAAAAATCGGTAATACTGCCGCCCCTAATAGCGCTGCATATTTCAGTTTCTTTACTATAAAATGAGCTTCCAATAATATTTCTTTATCCATGACTATGCGTAATGATTGTTTACTATAACTTCATTGTCGACATTCAATTTAGAATGCGGTAATAATCCCTGCAGTTGCAAACCACGCTCCAAGCATACTTCCAAGATTTGTAAGGGCAGTCACCAATAGAACTCGTCCGGCGCGGTTGGACCAGAATAATTTCATCTCATCGAGTTTGAGGAAATCTTTGAGGTCCTTGGTCGAAGGTTCTCGTACTACCAATTGAACGTAACCGGCAAACCACCCCGCCGCTAATGCAGGGTTCAGTGAGGTGATCGGACTGGCTATTGCAGCAGTCAATATCGCTAGAGGATGCCCCCTAGCAATCATGCAACATATGGCTGCCATCGCAGCGTTGAACAGCGTCCAGATGGTCAACATCTGGTATAGGTCACCCTTGGCTCCAGTATAGAGAAACCATCCCATCAAGCCAAACACCAAGAGTGGAATTCCCCACATTACGACTTTCCAAAGAGGATTTGGACGAGGTACGATTTCAAGCTCTTCGATTCTTTCTGCAGTTGTCTCTCTATTCTGCAAACGCTTGTTGACACCATCCAAGTGCCCTGCGCCAATTACTGCCAGAACCTTTCCTTTACTCCGTTGTTCTTCGATTTTGGTTGCTAAGTATTCGTCTCTTTCATCAACCAATACTTCACCTGCAGAGGGGGCTATTTGCTTGAGTTCTTCCATCAATTCGCTGAGTAGATCTTTATTCGATAACAATTCATTAATTTCGGGGATATCTTCCTCTGAATCATCTTCAGGAGCCACCAATCCCCATAGTATTCTCCACTTCTCGCGCAGACCCATATTTCGCCATGCGCGCCTGAGTGTGATCTGTATGTCTCGGTCGACCAATGCAACTTCGATATTCTTCTCCTCTGCGCTATTCATGGCGCCTAGAAGTTCTGCTCCAGGTTGCACTCCTTCGTCCATGCCAAGCCTTCTTTGTTCAGCGGCGAGCATGGATTGGAAGAGGACCAATGGTGCCTTGCCTTCTTTGATGACTTTGCGTAGCCCTTCTTGGTCTAGTCTACGCTCATCTTTCAAGGCCTGTGCTCTGCTATTGCATAATTCGATGGCGACGACATCAGGTTTCCACTCCTCGATTTGTTTGTCGACTAATTCCACAGAATCCTTGGACACATGTGCAGTTCCAATGATTCTGAGATTCTCATCGATGTCGACGATTGGTTCATTCTCAGTCTCCGACAACTAAATACCTCCATTAATTGCAGAATTCATCTTTGCAACGTCGAGATGTTCTGCTACATCATGTACTCTTAGGATGTCCACTCCAAGTCTCTGTGCCTGAGTTGCCACGGCTAGAGTGCCCGGTAATCTATCGGCCGTCTCTTCACGTTCGGTAATGGTCCCAATAATCGATTTACGAGAGGCTCCCCAGAGTATTGCAAAGCCTTCAGGACCTCTTTCTATATCTTGTAGCAAATCGAGGTTGTGTTGCAAAGTCTTTCCAAATCCGAACCCCGGATCTAGAACAATATTCTCTATGTCATGTCCTAAGTCAACCAACTCCCTTGCTTTGTTGAGCAATTGTGCATAGACTTCTTCGAAAACGTTGAGGTAAGTTGGGTTCTCCTGCATGTCTCCCGGTTCTCCTTGCATATGCATTATGCAGACTGCACAGCCTCTATGTGCAATTAATTCAAGCATTTTTGGATCTCTTAGTCCGCTAACATCGTTGACCATATCGGCTCCTGAATCTAGGGCAGCTGCTGCCACCTCCGGATGCCGAGTGTCCACTGATATCCACGCCTCAGAAGAATTCCGTAATTCACTAATGACTGGAATTACTCTGTTCAATTCTTGTTCTATGGAGACTGCTTCTGCTCCAGGCCTTGTTGACTCTCCGCCAATGTCGATCCAATCTGCGCCTTCTGCAATCATCTGTAGTGCCCTTTCGACATCGCCTGCGCGACTAGCCGAATGAAATGAATCAGGAGTGCAATTGATGATCCCCATCAATCTAGGCCTACCATCGGCATGAGCCCTTAGGGCTCGGCGGCAATCTCTGACCCCTCTAGAACCGGCCATGACGTACCCCGTGAGTCAGGCATCCTTTATCAGATAAGGTGCGCGAGCCTTGCGACTATGGGCGCGGTTGAGGATGCGGCTGAGGATGCAGAATCTGCTGTTTCCACAGAAGATGATGTGGCCATGCCTAGTCCGCAGCAGTTAGAAATCGCTGAGAATATTCTCAACCGTTTGAACCCTAAAGATCGGCATGACTTAGGGAAGATGATTCATCATCGGTCCTTGACTTGCGGTGGTATCGCTGCGGGATTAGCGATATTCTGGTGGCTCTCAATTCAACGGATTGGAGATGATCCAATAAACCAGAGCGACTCTTTGGTCAAAGGAATTACTTTCATGACTCTTTCTTATCTTGTTCCGGTGGTAGTATTCTTTGCTTCAATCCTCAATGCTGCTAGCCGTGAGAAGGGTCAACCAGGTCCTGCATTAATTGCCGGTGCCATGTTCTTGGTAATGGGCTTCTTTTCCTTTGAACCGCTTGTCATGGGTCTCCTAGACTCATCGGCGGAAGTCGGTAATGCCTTGTGGCAGACCCTCCGTCTAACGATTCTCGGTGTCGGTTTCTTTTTTGTTGCCAAGTTGTTTATCGAGGCCTTCCTATTGAATTGGGTCATGCGCTTGGAAGAGGCATTTTCGGGAATGGAGATTTTGGCGCTCGCCTCGCAAGAAATGCCTACCCCTGAGTCTGAACCTGAGGATGTTGAACAAGCGGACGCCTGAAGAAGTCAAGGCTGGTGCCGAGATTCATGTGCGCCGAGGTGGTTGTGCTTAGACTGGGTCATCGCAAAGGTAGAGATCCACGAATCACCACTCACCTTGGTCTTGTTGCCAGAGCATTTGGTGCGCAGCGTTTGGTACTTGCAGGAGACGAGGACGAGGAGTTGTTTGCAGGGCTGCATTCGGTATCAGAGAGTTTCGGCGGTACTTTGCAAACTGAATATACCGAGAAACCCATGGCATGGCTGAAGAATTTCGTCAACATAGGTACCGCAGTACATCTTACCATGTACGGACTTCCATTTCGCGAAGTGATTCCCGAATTACACAACAATGTTCCTCTGTGTATAGTCGTAGGAGGTGCAAAAGTACCGCGACAAGTATACGATATCTGCCATCACAATGTCGCCGTCGGTAATCAGCCGCACAGCGAAGTTGCAGCACTTGCTCTATTCCTGGATTCTTACGTTGAGTCTCCTCCTGTTTTCGATAATGCAAAGTTGACAATTGAGCCAAATCAGCGAGGAAAAACTGTCAATGAAAGTGACGTTTGATATGCTGATTTGGTGGCCGTTCCATAGGTAATCATCTTAGAGTCCACTTAGGGACCAAAGACGATGTCGGCGGGGCTCGCTGCACGAGGGGGATTCTGTCCCGGTGCTTCTACCGCTTCCGAAGATAATGCTCCAGTGTTCGCTGATGCCGCTGATTCCTTGCTACATGCTATTTCTCCAGCCCCTGCTGAACAACCAATTGGATTGCTTCTATTGGCTGATGGCAGCCGCTTTGAGGGTTTGTTATTCGGTGCCTGCGGCATCGCTGAAGGTGAGTTGGTTTTCACTACTGGAATGACTGGTTTCCAAGAAAGCCTGACAGATCCCAGTTTTGCGGGGCAAGTTCTTACTTTCACATATCCACTAATCGGCAATTATGGCGTTCATCTTAGCAAGAGCGAATCCGCTGGAATCTGGCCAAGAGGAGTTGTTGTTCGACATGCTATGCGCCAACCGGACCACCGCGATTCTGTTGCAGGGCTAGATGAATTCCTTAGGGCACATTCAGTGTCGGGAATCGAATCTATCGATACTAGAGCGGTGACTCGCAGAGTAAGAGAACACGGTACCCTATTGTGCGTACTAGGTCCCGCTGATGAAGAAAAGGAAATGATGCGGCGCTTGCAAGAAATGAAGGCTCCAGACCTCGAAGATTTGGTCGATGAGGTTTCTATCGATGAAGCGGTCTTGTTGAATCCAGGATTTGAGGCACCACGCCTTGCTGCTTTGGATTGCGGTATCAAATACAACATTCTTCGGGAACTGTGCCGTAGATTCGAAGTTCTCTGGTGTCCCCCTGATATCTCATTTGACGAACTTGTCGATGAATGGAAGATCGATGCAATGTTCTGTTCTAATGGCCCAGGTGACCCTGCTCACCCAGGTAAAGCAACTAGAGCAAGAGAAACACTAGCCGCTGCAGTAGCCAAGGGTCTGCCGACAATGGGTATCTGCCTCGGCCATCAACTGCTTGGTTTGGCTTGTGGCCTGAGCACTTACAAAATGAGGTATGGGCATAGAGGAGCTAATCAACCGGTACTCGATTTGGTAACAAATAGTGTTGCAATAACCTCTCAGAATCATGGTTTTGCTGTTGAGGATCCAGAGAAGGGAATGCTGGCCGCTCATCCGAGTGGTGCAAATAGCGGACCTCAAGAGAATATCACAGGACATCGGGCGATTGTACGTCACGTTAACGCCAACGACCGCACAGTGGAAGGGTTGGATATTGAAGATAGACCCGCTTTCAGCGTACAGTATCATCCCGAGGCTTGTCCCGGACCACACGATGCCTCTCCGCTTTTCGATAGGTTTGCAGAGATGGTAGGAGAATACATGCGAGGTGATACCGATGCCTCGTAGAGATGACATTCACAGCATCATGGTACTCGGCAGTGGTCCAATCAGAATCGGGCAGGCTGCTGAATTCGATTTCAGTGGTTCTCAAGCCTGTACTGCATTGAGAGAAGACGGTTTCAAGACCATCTTGGTCAATTCAAACCCTGCAACCATTCAGAATGATCCAGAGATGGCCGATAGAGTCTACATCGAACCATTGTTACCAGACGTTGTCCGCTCGATAATCGAGAAGGAGAAGCCAGATGCTTTACTTGCAGGCATGGGTGGACAGACTGCCCTGAATATTGCAACAGAACTTGCCCATGCAGGAGTTCTAGATGAGTTAGGTGTGGAGTTGATCGGTAGTGACTTGGATGCCATCGATAAGGCTGAGGACCGCGACCTGTTCAAGCGCGTATGCGAATCGATTGATTTGCCCGTTCCATATGCTATTGCTTGTAATTCAATGAATGAAGTTCTAGAAGCTGCTGAGGACATAGGTTCCTGGCCCTTATTGGTCCGGCCAGCATTTACCCTAGGTGGCCTTGGGGGAGGTACTGTTTGGGACAAAGGTCAATTGGTTGAGGTAGCAAGCCTAGGGCTACGAAACAGTAGAATCCATCAGGTTTTGGTCGAAGAGTCGATTCTAGGTTGGCAGGAACACGAGTACGAGGTTATGCGAGATGCTCACGACAATTGTATCGTCGTCTGTACCATGGAGAATATCGACCCCATGGGAGTGCACACTGGTGAGAGTGTAGTTGTAGCGCCGCAACAGAGCCTTTCGGATGCAGATCATCAGCACCTCAGAGATTGTGCTTTACGATTGATTCGGGCTCTGAACATATGCGGGGGGTGCAATGTACAATTCGCCTTCAATCAGGCTACTGGAGAGGTTCGAGTCATCGAAGTCAACCCCCGTGTCAGTCGTTCCAGTGCTTTGGCTAGTAAAGCAACAGGTTATCCAATAGCCAGAATGGCTGCTAAGATTGCAGTTGGTTATACTCTGGATGAATTGCCAAAC
>CAZGIY010000030.1:0-16725 GCA_964526445.1 uncultured Candidatus Poseidoniales archaeon | reverse complement strand
TCGTCAAAGTATAGTCGGCGCTTGAGAGCATTGGAAATTCCAGAATCGGACCAGGCTGAATTATCGAAATTGTGCTTGCGCCTGATTTTACCACTCAATGAAACAAGCCAAGATATTGACCAATGCGCCTTCTCTCCCTTGGCTAGACTTCCTCCGTGCAAGGCCATTGCATAGAACGGTCCAACAAGCATAGATAGACCGATGGTGATCCAAGTTATCATGAACAGATACGGGTCGCTATGGCCATCGCTTCCTACTGCAAGGAATGCGTGCACAATCTCATGCACTAGATGGCTTGGTAGATGTCCTAGACTGAGATGATTGGCATTGTCTCCAACCCAACCAGCGAAACCTAATCCAGCAAAGAGAATAGCAGCTAATGTCATCCCAGTCAATGCAACTAATGGAATCGGGATGAATGGAGTCTGCTCATGAACTCCTGCTGCAACTGGAGTCTTTGGCTTGCCTGCAAAGGTCATGAACCACATTCTACTCATGTAGAAGCCTGTCATTCCTGCAGTGATTAGTACCAACAGTGCTGGGATGATGAACAAGCCACCACCATCCTGCAGTACAGCCTTCCATGTGGACCCGACAATTCCTTCCTTTGACCAGAAACCACCGATGAGTGGGATTCCAATAATCGAAGCAGAACCTGCAGCCATTGCGATTGCAGTTATTGGCATCTTGGAAGCCAGTCCTCCCATGTTTGTCATGTCCTGACAATCGAAATGGTCCTCTCCGTGGTCATCATGATCATCGCCGTGATGGGCCAGCTCATGGTGCGCATGATGCATCTCATGAATGACACTACCACTAGCCATGAACAGCATTCCCTTGGCCATAGCGTGATTGAATAGATGGAACAACGAGGCTCCAAAGGCGAAGGCGGCCAATTCTGTGTAGCCCTTGTTGACAAACCACAGAGCAGCACCCAATCCTGTGAAGATGTAAGCCAACTGGCTCATCGTAGAATAAGCGAGTACCTTCTTGATATCATCTTGAACAAAGGCGATTGCCGCAGCCATACAAGCCGTTATTCCTCCAATCATGGCGATGAGCAAAGCCACATCAGTGAATTCGCCTGCAACAGCAGGGGCGCTGAAGAATGGATACATTCGAGCCACTAGATAGAGACCTGCGTTGACCATGGTAGCAGCGTGAATCAATGCCGAAACTGGTGTTGGACCTTCCATTGCATCCGGTAGCCAAACATGCAACGGGAACTGTGCAGACTTACCGACTGCTCCAATGAACATCAATAGGAGCATGGCCTTGATCAATCCTGCATCGGCCGCTCCGATGTTCCTAGCATCGAAGACCACGGCGAAATCCCAGGAGCCGAAGACTGCGTGCATAATCAGTAGACCAACGAAAAGGAATACATCTCCATTTCTGGTGGTCAAGAAAGCCTTCTTGGCAGCATAGGCCGCACTTGGCCTCTCATAATAGAAGCCGATGAGAAGATAGGAACACAATCCCATTATCTCCCAGAAGATGAACAGCCATAGGAAACTGTCAGCCAACACCATGCCGAACATTCCAGCGCAGAACAGAATGAACTCTGCATAGAAGCGGTGATTGCGGTTCTCGTTGACAGGATCGGTGTTCATGTAGCCAAGACTGAAGATTCCAATGAGCAAACATAGGAAAGAAGCGACAAAGAGAAGCATCACGGAGATGTGATCCAACTGTAGACCAAAGCCAAAGTCCTGAACCTTCATATCACCATTTTCGGTAAACAAACTGTATGTAACCCAATCTCCTACATCGCTGACAAAATCATCGCCACTACCTTCTGTAAAGGCCGCAACATGTCCGACGATCAACCACATAGAAAGTACGAACACTATGGCAAGAACTGCAACTGCAATCGTTCCCCCTTCCTTCCAAAGGCCCTTCCACTTCTCGTTTCCATTGAACAACCTGCCAAGCAGCAGGATGAGGGGCATCGCCACAATAGGCAATACCGGTATCAGAATTGCTAATTCACTGACATCCATAATAATCACCTCAATGTTTGAGCAACTTCACCTCGTCGAGAGAAACTGTCTCATGTTGCGAATACATCGCCAAGAAGATAGCTAGACCAATGGCAACTTCCGCTGCTGCAATAGCGACAGCGAAAACCACGTAGATCCAACCGGTAGCGTCCCCATGCTGTGCGGCTCCTGCCACGAAGTTCAGGTTCACCGCGTTGAGAATAATCTCGATACACATCAGCACAATGATGGCATTCTTTCGAGTAAATGCCCCCCATAGTCCGATACAGAACAAAATGACCGCTAGGCCAGCCACCCATGATGGATCGATCATCAGTTGTCACCTCCCTCATCGGTCTCCCAAAGCAGGTTGACCTTGCGCTCATCTCTTACAAGATAGGCAGCACCGACCATAGCCATAGCCAACAATGCACCCAATACCAAGAGTCCGATGGCCCAATCCACCAGCATGCCCTCAGCCAATTGAGTGGTCGTTGGACCTTCTGCTGGGTCAGAATCCCAAACTGTACTATCGGTCACAGCTGCGAACAGAATGATTCCCATGAACACGATACCAGCGCGTGTCAAAATGCTGAGTAGTTTCATTCGAAGTCCTCCTCAAGGATTTGACGCCTAGTTAGCATGATTCCGAACAGTACGACCAACATGACGCTGGCAAGATAAACTAGAATCTGAATGACTGCAAGGAATTCCGCTTCCATCAGTACAAAGATTCCAGCGACTGCCATGAATGAGAAAATCAGGTACATCATTGAATGTGCAACTCGCTGAGCATAAATTAGACCAAACGCACCTGCAATAGCAATGGCTGAAAGTAGGAAAAAGACTCCCGTCTCAGCGATTGCAGATGCGTCCGTCACTCTCAGGCCTCCGCTTTCTTTGCTGCGGCCCGTGCCTTGGCCTTCTCACGCTTCTCCTTCTCTTTCTTGGCACGCTCTGCTAGAACCCTGTCCACCGCTTCTTGATGTTCGTTAACCAGCACTCTTGTGCGGCCTGCATCGAACCAGAGGTCCTGTCGAGTAAATCCTGACATTCCATCGTATTCATTGGTCATGAAGAAAGATGTGAAACTGCAGGCCTCCATACATAGTCCGCAGAACATGCAGCGCCCGATATCGATTCTACCACTGACGATTTGATCATCCGCTACCAACAATGAGTCGCTTTCAACGACCTCTTCGTATCCATTGTCATTCCAGCGCACTTTAGCGCTGTCTCCACTCAAGTCGATTACCTCAGCGAAGCGATATTCGTCCTCTGGAGTGTCGTGAGCAGTAACCGTATCTCTCTCGGTGTGTCTCTCCTTGACTCCCTCTATCTCTACGGCAGCCCAGCCACCGACCTCGAGTTCCCCACCATATCCTGCGTGCTCTCCTTCTGCACCATCAAGAACATCGACTCTCAACTCAGTAGTCATGTGTAGACAATCGTTGGGACAGATCTTGACGCACAACTTGCAAGCGGTGCAGGTCTCCCAAATTACGCCGATTCTTCCATTGTAGTTACCAGGAACGAAGAGCCAAGGCTCCATGTCCTCCAATCTCTCATATGGATACATGATAGTGACCGGACGCCAGATGGTTGGAACCAAATCAGAGGATTCACGGTCTGCTGCATATTCCTGCTTGGCAACATTGTTCATCTGATTACCTCTTGACCTTGCAAGACTATCCTTGTCCAGCATGTTCTCTTTCTTGTTGTGGTAATCATTAGCGAATCTCTTACCTATGATTGGGAAAGTACGCAGAGCCGTCTTCAAAGTCATCCAAAATGGCTTGATGAAAAGGTTTCTGAAATTCGGTTTTGCGTGCTTGTGCATGGGCATTTTCTCACTCTCCTGCTCTATGTGTTCCTGCTGGTTCCAAAGTATGCGCTTGGAATGGCCTCTCTACTTCCCCGGGGTCTTCATCGATTGAATAGATGACAAATAATACTGTGAATACAAAGGTCACAATCAATGGAACTGTCATGAACAATCCAATTCCACCATCCCAAGCAAAGCCGCCTCTTGCGGTATCTCTCATGTTGGCTGCGTCAAACACGTACAAGCGCAATAGTACTGCGATGACCAACTGGACCACAGCCAATGGCAGTAAGTGCCTCCAACCGAATTCGAGAATCTGATCTGTCCTTATACGAGGCAATGCAGCCCTGAGCCAAACGAATATGACGAATACTGCCCAAGCCTTGAGCAGGGTCCAGATGATTCCGGGAATCATCAGATAAGCCGTGCCAAACCAAGGTATGCTGCCGATGACGCCGGCGAAAGGAGCGTGCCATCCACCAAGGAAGAAGTGAGCAAAGAGGAAACAGGCCGCATAGCAGCGCATGTACTCAGCAGCGAACATCAATCCCCAACGCATTCCACCATACTCAGTCCACCAACCCTCGACCAATTCGGCCTCAGCCTCGGGCATATCGAACGGAATACGCTCTACCTCAGCAACCATTGCGACGAGGAAGATGGCTGCACCCAAAGGTAAGAGGAAGAGATTCCACGAACCGGCCTGATGTTGGAATTCAATGACTTCAACGATGTTGAATGTACCACTGATGACACATACTCCTAGAACAGTTACCAACAATGGAATCTCATAAGCGGTAAGTTGTGCTGCTGAACGGATTCCACCCAGTAGAGTGTATTTGTTGTTAGAAGACCAACCAGCGAAGAAGACTCCAAGAGGTGCGACCCCAAAGACAGCCATCATGAATAGAATGCTCATCTCTGGGTTGATTGCGTAGAAATTCTCAGAGAATGGAATGAAACCTAGGATTACTACTGTCGAAGATATGATGAGGAAAGGTGCAATCTCATAGATCCACTTGTCGGCCTTACGGGGAACCATGTGTTCCTTGGTCATGAACTTCATACCGTCCGCAAGATTCTGGAAGAAACCGGGGAAAAGGAACCATACTCCATGCCACGAACGATTGTTGACTCTGTCAACTGTTGGGTACTTCTCATCCCTATTTCCTGCGATTCGATTCAGGAATCCAACCAATGCTCCAACAGGACGTCCTAAACCATAGGGTATTTTCTGCCACCAAGGTCCAGCAGTAACGCCTCCTTCACCAACCCATAGAGAACGCAAGGAGGTTATTGCACCGCGGCGGTCCATCAAACGACCCAGAATCTTCCTCTCCATCCAAAGAATGACCAACATGGTGTTCATTATTCCACCAAAGATAAGACCACAGAGAATTGCCTTCTCAAGGAAGAACGCAAGGTATTCTGCTTGTGCGCCCCAAGGGGTCAGGGACATGACCTTGTCAGATAGGAACAGGGTACCTTCACGCACCCAATCATTGACACGGAGCATGTCGGCCATATGATCACCTATCTGTCTCCCCGATACATGGGTCGAAACTACCCATAATCGCTGGTATGTCCGCTATCTTGTAACCAATCATCGTCTTAGCGACGAATGGAATTGTAATGAACATCGGTGAACGAATACTGACGCGGTAAGGATACTTGCCTCTACCCTCGCCACCACCTTGGATGTAGAACATCGATTCTCCTCGGCTATCTTCGAAGTGGTGATTTCCTGTTGCGCCCTCTGGAGCACGGGCAGGAACCTTAGCGAGAATCTTCTCATCTCCACTCTGATATGTTGTCGATACGCCACCGGGAATCTTGTCGAGTGCATCGATAATCATTCGGCAGGATTCTACCATCTCGGTCATCCTCACGCGGTATCTATCATAGCAATCAGCACCCTTGACAGAAGTTGGCTTCTCCACAGATGAAGTCCAATCTACCTCGTCATAAACCGAATATGGGTGAGCCCAGCGTACGTCATAATTTACTCCAGCTGCGCGAACATTGGGGCCTGTGACTCCGCTGTTCACCATGTCCTCTGCCTTAGCATGGCCAACTCCCTGTGTTCTAACTAAGAAAATAGTAGATTCATCGAGAAGCATCTCGTATTCTTTCATCCTCTCGAGGAAGAGTTTGATCTTGGCTCTAGCTCTATCTGCGAATCCCGGTGGAATATCTCGCTTGATTCCACCTGGCCTTGGGAAATTGTAGTGCATCCTGCTGCCACCGAGTTCCTGCATCAGGTCGAGGAACATCTCACGGTCTCTCAAACACCATACGAATACGGTCAAGTTTCCAACGTCTGGAGTGTACGCTCCCAACCACATGAGGTGGCTGGCAACTCTCTGCAACTCTACAGCGATTAATCGAACATATTCAGCGCGCTCGGGAACATCTACCTCAAGTAAGTCCTCAACTGCGTAACAATAGGAATGCGCCCAAGTCATGGCACTAGCATAGCAGAGACGATCACAATATGGGATGATTTGTGTGAAATCGCGACTCTCGCAAATCTTCTCCACTCCACGGTGAATGTAACCCAGTTCAGGCTCAGTATCTACCACGGTCTCTCCATCGACCTTGACCCTCAGGGTCCACAGACCGTGAGTCATGGGGTGTTGGGGTCCCATGGTAATCCACATCTGTGCCATTCTAATCCCTCCTACTCACTTGACCAAACCCGAATCGGTTGGTTTTCTCTCGAATCCTTGTACATCATCATACATCTCATTATGTCCATGATAGCGCAACTTGTGCTGTTTCTGCAAAGGATGGAATCCTACAGGGCTATCGTGAGGGTTGAGAACCCTCATCATGTCCTTGTGCCCCTTGAAATCAATACCCACTAGGTCCCAAGTCTCTTTCTCATTCCAATCTGCCCCAACCCAGATGGATTGAACGCTGTCAACCTCGGGGGAGTCGTTCTTTGGCAAAGGAATCAGAACCTCTACTTCCAATGGGATCTCCAATCCACTGAGAGTCGTAGCATCATGTTCGGTACATGTGTTGACCGGCTGATCTTTCACCGGCATTCGCATGAAGTGGTAAGCCAATTCCCAGCCTCGCTCATCAGAACCCTCTGGGAAATGAGTGCCAGTAATCATCGAACAGTGATTGACCCCTAGGTCGAATCGAAGGAATTTTGCAAGCCCTAACCAATGACGGGTAGTAGAAACTACGCGTACGAAAGAAGCATGTTTGCCCGAGTTGCGCTCGACATTGCTGGCCTCGATTCCAGTGCCTCCGAATCTATCCATTATGGCGTCAACTGCAGCATCGACTGCAGCCTTGTTCTGCACAGAGGAAATCACCATACCCATGTTCAGTCCTCTCCTACGATAATAGGTGCATCATTGGGCCTTTCCTTACTTGGAACTGCACCGATTCGAATGATCTTCTCCCTCAACTTACCGAAGCCATCGATCAATGCTTCAGGACGTGGCGGGCAACCGGGAATGTAAACGTCTACAGGGATGACGGTGTCGACGCCTTCGAGGATGTTGTAAGATTGGAAGTATGGCCCTCCTGAAATGGCGCATTCTCCCATAGCGATACACCACTTGGGTTCAGGCATCTGCTCCCAAAGCCTGACGATGGGATCGGCGAACTTCTTGGAAATTGGTCCGTTGACCAGCATGACGTCGCATTGACGTGGGCTGGAACGGAAGATGACTCCGAATCTTTCTGCATCGAAACGTGGACCGCCAGCCGCTGCCATCTCCAAAGCGCAGCACTTGATTCCAAGGTGCAAAGGGAACAAAGATTTGCGCTGCGCCCAGTTGAAGAAACGTCCACCCAATGTGCCGATTAATTGCTTCATCTTGGTAGCCTTCAGCGCTTCATCAGTGACATCTCCAATCATATCAACCAGAGTGCGACTGTTGAATACAGTGTAATTCTCTCCACCTTCCACTCAAATCACCTCAAATGTATATTCTGCCTCTCTTGCGGAACACATGCCAAACTCCTAGAATCATCAATCCAAGGAAGGCTGCCAGTGCCAACAATCCCTCCTCGGCTAACTCAGCAGATGCGCCACCGGAAGAATCGACTTCGAACAGAATCAATCCGCCCAATGCCATGAACATGAATGCAACATCGAAGACGAGGAAGATGATAGCATACCAGTAATATTGGAAATGGAATTGAATCATTGCGTCTCCAACCGGTTCACTTCCACACTCGTAGGTGGAAAGGCGACGCGGGTAGAGGGTGTGGTCGGCTTCGTAGCCCTCTAGGAAATAAGAACGGGTTATGTTTGGATTAGATGCATCTGGCATCGGTCTGAAGAATCTGCTGAGGATGAAAGCACCCAATGGAAAACCGATTCCGATGAGAGTCATCAGGGCGACCGCGAGATACGCATCAGGTACACTCGCTTCGGTAGCCACTCCATCACCCAGAGAAAACTAGAGTCTCTCCGAATGGGTCCACCCAAAGACCGAACATAAGCATAACCATCACGGCCCCCCTACGGGGGGCCTGATGTGTTCACTCAGCCTTACGTGAACGTAGCAGCATTGCAGCACCGAGCATAGCCGACAATCCAAGCATCATTGTGAATCCTGGCAAACCCGAAAAGACACCCGTTTCCTCAGGTTCTCCTTCGACTGTGAATTCTATATTCTTGCGACCTACCAAAGGCGAATCTTTCGGCTCAGCAGAGAAAGTGAACTCAAACTCATCGGAGACCTCTGAAGCATGTGGAGGTTTGACATCGATTTCGATAACAACGCTTTCTCCAACAGCCAAAGTACAAACCAAGGCCCCATCATTATTCTTGTCGCAAACATCGAGGCCAGCAACAAAGATTCCATCTCGCATGATTCCATCCTGTTCAGACAAACTGAGAACCCAACCGCGTAGACCTTCGCTGGTAAAGACCGAGATATCGAACTCGGTATTGCCTTCATTCACCAAGGTGACCTCGAACGTCTTCGATCTTGAATAATCGATAGAAACGTCGGTACTGCCTTGATGGTACATTCCAATTTTCTTGACTGTTGAAACTTTAGCAGAAATATCCAATTCTACCCTATCAATCATATTATTCACGCTGTTTACTCTCAGCCTGACAATCGCCGTAACTCCGTTTTCCTCATTATTCGAAATCGTCAATTCAGCGAATAATTTGACCTTGTATGATATCGCTTCATGGGTATCCTGCAAACCATTCTCAAAGATGTAGTCCACAGCCTTATCTTCAGCACAATCTACTCCGCAGAGTGGACTCAACTCAAAGACAAGCGGATTTCCTTGTTCATCCACAACGTACAACCCCGTGCTGATGTTCTTTACTCCAATTCCCTTGGCAACCTCAACAGAATCTGCAATAATCATTTGATTTGCATCGAGCAGTTTTACCGAACCCAAACTGGTACCTAGTAGTTCAGCAGAAATTTCCGCCATATCAGTATAATTTCCAAGGTTCTCGACCCAGAATGGTATCAACAATGTGCCACCTGGGGCCAAGGTGATCTGCCCTGAATTTTCCTCTGCCCATATCGCATCAATCTCTGTTCCCATAAGGAATACCTGATTTGATAGAATCGCTCTAAATTCCATCTCGGCCTGATTATCAGGAATGCCGTCTCCGTCTTCATCTCCAGTGTTTGAATCACCCTTGTTAGTAACTCTGACGGTCAAACGGGTATTGGATAACTCCTCATCGCTATCTTCAATCTGCACCACCAATATTGCAGTCTTTGAAGTACGAGCCGGAATAGAAATCTCAGTTACTGGAGTGTTTCCTCCATCCTCCCAGATGAAGTGTGTATCCCATCCGGGAACCGCAGTCTGACTGATAACTGACAATCGGAAGTTATCAGCAGTATTTCCAGTATTATCTATTTCAAATTCGAAGTACACCTCTTCATTGCTCTTGCCTGTCTGGTCTTGAGCTGATGTAGAAACTTGCATTCCATGTGTTGCAGCAACCGAAACACTGAGATTACTATTGTCGTAAACCATACCGCCACCACTGCTGGAGACTGAAATTGGAATTGCAATAACTTCGTCGGCAAGGGCATCATCGGGCACCATTACCTCAATTGAAACGCTTTCTTGATTATCATTGCCATGCTTGCTACCGACAGTCACTGAAACCGAACCGGTTGCTCCAGCGATGACAAGGTTTGATCCCAATCGAGCAACCCAACCTTCTGGGACCATGACGCTCAACTGCATGGACTCTTGGCCATTTCCTTGATTGGTCACAGTGATACTGGTACTTCCGTTCTCACCTGGCTTGATATTGGATAGAACACTTGGATTAAGGCTAACACTAGCACCATGACTCTGACCTAGACGAATGGTCAACTCAGCAGAACATTTCACAGGCCCATTTCCATCCTTTCCTTGGACGATTAAATCGACTTCCTCTCCAGCACTTAGTGAATCGTCTGGAGTGACATCGAAATCAAAGGATTTGGTATCATCTGCAGTCCCGTAGGGTAAAGTCCCTGAAGAGGCGCCATCAAAGGACAACCAACTTGCCTTGGAACCAGCAACAGAGGATTGAAGACTCCACTGAGTATTTCCAGAATTGGTGAAGGTTATCGTTGAAGATTTTGTAGAACCCGGATCTATACTCAGAATATCGTCGGCTAATTCTGCTGTACACTCACGCCTCTCGGGTATTGTCAAATCAACCTCTAAATCATCGCTGGCATTTTGCTGAGGGTCATCTGCAACTTCAGCATGAATATTCCAACACTGCTTCTTGGCTTGTTGTCCTGCAGGAACAGTGACGTCAAGATCCACAAATTCAGATGAGCCATTATCGATTTGCACGGTGGTTTGCGACAATTCGGCTTCAAGAATGAGAGGATCACAACCAGAACCTTCGCCATCCTGCAGTTCAAGATTTACTGTTGCGTTGAGTCTGCCCTTGTTGATGACTTCAATCTCCCAAGAGACTATGTTTTCGCCATCCCACTGTCTACTGAGTGGACTGGTATCCAGCTCTACAGCCCACATCTCATTCGTTTCATCATCATCGACGGTGGTGGTGACTGTGATATTCTCCTGCGCTGGAGCACCTGGTTGGTCAGGAGGCGTCACTTGCTCATTTGCTAATGCAGAGACTGTAGTCTCACAGGATTCTGAAGCCCCTTGAGTGACGTTAACTCGCAGGTTGACCGATTCAGAGACTCCTGCGTCAATTGGGCCCGCAACCTGATCGACCTGACTAGTGAAACCATTGCAGCCCTCCCCCTGTGCGGTTGACATCTGAACAGTGATTGGATTAGAACCGGTATTTTTCACGGTAATCGTATATTCAGCAACCTCACCTTTGGCAACCTCCTGTTCATAAGTATTTGATGATAGTAAAATCGATGCATCCCTTCCTCCGTCTGCTGCAGCAGGGACTACAGAAAGCATGATTGAAGAAAGCAAAATGGCTACCAAGAACACAGAATCGGTTGCGCGCCTTCCCTGTTCCATATCTTTCGCGAGCATCCAGCCCGTAATCAACCCCTCGGAGTGTTGATGCCGTAGGCATCATTCATGACATTGCTCATTTGAAAGGTTCAAGTCATTATGAATGAAGAGACTTCTGCCTGACAACTTCGACACTGTTGCAGCGACGCAGTGCCACATCCGTGCTCATTCAAATGATATCTAGCACCACATCCCGGACAAGCCATACATTTGTCTTCGGTAATCGATTTCATACAGGCCCAGCACTGAACGCCGGCAGCCTGTTGTATAGCGCCTGAATTCTGAGCAAATGCAGTAGCAGGAGGGGGGGCCATTGGAGTCCTACCTGCGAAGTTTCTGTTTGCAGAGTTGCTGCCGCTTTGTTTGCGCTGTATCAATACCAACAAAATTCCAATCAATCCGATAATCATGATTCCTAGGCTAAACCAGACCAAGGTACTGGAGCCACCTTTTGTTTGTTCGCTAATAGCCTGACCCTCAGCAAACAACTGGACTGAATGTTCAGATCCTTGCACAGAATCTCCTTCACTCAATCCAAGACTGATGCTGCCTTCTCCAGCTTGATTGGCATTAATTGAAATTCGAATCGTCTGTTCTTGACCTGGCTCCATCTGCACCAAACTGGTGCCGTCGATATTGGCTGTCCAGCCTGCAACCTGATCAGTAATCACGACGCGTCGCGAAATGTCCACATTTCCATCATTACGAATCCTTACTTCGATATTGGTCGCTTCACCCACACTGAGAACTGGGACCTTGATATCGCTCCAAGAAACCGCTTGGATTTCTTCCACATACAATGAAACAATATTCTCACGTGAAATTCCATCTGCATCTAGATTCAAGGTAATCTTCGGTTGGCTACCCGGCTCTTGTCCAGATGGCAGAACCACTGTGCAAGAAACTGAGCCTTCATCATTGGCTGGAATGACATCGATCTGTTGGCATTCGGCAAGTATCCCATTATCAGCAGAAATACTGGCACTAGGGGACCATTCTCCGTCTCCTTCATTGATGATGTACCAAGTGAAATTCAGAGGAGTTGCTACTGGATGAGAACCTGGACCTAGTGGGTGATTCCATTCTTCACCACCGATTTCAATGTAAGCGAACTGTAAGGTGGGTTCTGCCAAGGCCTTGACATCCAAGGTTCCTAGCCATGAGAATCGCGTATTGGATGAAGTAAGGTGAAGATTGAAATCTCCACCCACCGCAAATCCATTACCTTCCAGACTAACCAACCAATTGCGCGAATCACCGACTTCCACTTCCATAGTCTGCATTGCCGAGGTTATACTCCACCCTCCCGGAAGATCTGCGGTTGGGTACAGAGATAGGTCGACATTTCCAGTATTGAACACGGTGAACTGCAGATTAAGTGTAGAATCAGGCCTCAAAACCCCGAAACTGCTCTCCAGTTCAACCGATGCATTCTCCAGTGAGGCAACCACTAAATCGACATCTATCTCCCATGTTCTACTACTGTTAATCTGTGAAATTGCAAGTATGTTGAGTTGAATCTGAGAGCCAGCAGCAACCATCACCTGTGGTGGATGGACAGTGACTGGAATAACCCTGCTTGAAGTCTGAAGAATGGCTCCCGTCGAACCAGAAGGTGCACCAGGTCTACTCCCGAGATCATCGAACCCTGACTGCCATCCTGATGGAGATTGAAGATACAGATTCCATCCTTGGGCTGAGTTTCCTTCATTGTGAACTTCGATATCAAAGCTAGTGGGAGACTCCGGCGATACTAAAACGCTGGATGTGGACATACTGAAACTGAGTTCTGGAATTTCAAATACTTCCAATATCAAATCGAATGGGTAAGAAATCGCGTTATCTATGTCTATTCCCGTAAGCGGTAGAATATAAGTTCCGGGATCAGGTGGCGAAGGGTGAATCAATGAGATATTTATGGTCGCAGATTCCTTGCCATTTAGAGTGTAATTTGAGCCACTGGAA
Organism: uncultured Candidatus Poseidoniales archaeon; assembly: GCA_964526445.1. Lineage (GTDB taxonomy): Archaea > Thermoplasmatota > Poseidoniia > Poseidoniales > Poseidoniaceae > UBA226. Next base: position 3,492 of record CAZGIY010000030.1, on the reverse strand, counting down.
CTAACAAACCAGTCGCTGAATAATGCGCCATCAGCTTGCCGATATACGGTTGCATCAGAATACAGGCTTGCATTTGTCTCCAACAGCGCAGTATTTGTCAACTCGACTTGCCAAGAGGCTACACTTTGATTCGCTTCACTAACTACTACTGTAGATTGATTCGATGAAACCTTGACCCCTGGAGCAGTAACCTCGATGATTGTAGTCAAGCGGTTGTTGTTCTCCTCAATTTCTTCAATCAAATCGTTGGGGTCAACCTCGACAACGATAGTCCTCTCACCATCTTGGTCTGGAATCCACTGCCATGACAGAGATTGGCTCTCTCCGGGACCCAGGTCGATTTGATAGGTATCCAGTAGGTTAGAGTCTGCAAAAGCAGCGACTTCGAGATCATCCACCTTGACATTTCCAAAATTCTGGACTTGAGCAAAAATGGTGACCTCGTCTCCAATCTGTGGGATTGCGATGTTAGCTTGAATCGAAGAAGGAACAGGAGATGCATCAGGTCTCAAATCGTTAACTCCCACTCCCGAAACTGCGAGAGCAAAGGGTTGGGAACGCGAACCTCCGTGCCCACCATCTTTGACCTTCACCGTCCAAATTCCCGCTGCTGCCTGATCGACCAAGACCACCTCGACATTGTTCAGATCGTCCCAATCACCGCCTGTCGTACTTCTACCATTGAAGAAGTCGTTTCCACGATATGTAGTGCCATCAGGAGCAATGACCTCAAGGTCCAGATCGTTGACCAATTGGGCCCCATTATTGAAACGAGAACCTCGCTCATCAGACCAAACTAGACTAGTCTTGAATGCAACATTGGCTGAAGAGACATCAAAGGTATACGACTTGACTGAACCAGTACTAGAAAGGACACTACGGTCGTCAACCCAAATTCCACGTCCAGCATTAGGTGCCAGGGTATTGCGCAGATTGATTCGACCCCAGCCCTCATCGTTGTTCGGTATATCTCTAGTTCCGGTATCCTCAGCGCCAAGAATCAGCAAAGCCTTGACCAAAGCACCCTGTGGTTGCTGCCTCTGTGAAATCTCGGTAAGATATTCTCTAACCATTGCGGCTGCACCAGCAGCGTTAGGGGTAGCCATAGAAGTTCCAGTGTACTCCAAATACCACTGGCTTGACCATGTGTTTCCAGAGACATCCTGTGCCTCTTGCGCCCTGCAAGAACGAACATATCCGCCTGGAGCAAGAATGTCTGGTTTGATTCTGCCATCGTCGGTCGGACCTCGACTGGAGCCACTCATTATCGAATCTGGAGCGCCGCTGTAGCGGGCCTGATGCATGCCTACGGAAATCGAGTTCTTGGCCGTGGCTGGCGCCCCCACTGTACCCGATTGAGGACCATCATTTCCATTAGCGTAGAGTATTGTCAATCCCTCTCGATTACTGTAGTATCTATCGTAGTAATTCGCCATATCGTCAACATCTTCGGCATCCGTGGTATACCTTCCATAATCACTGCTCGATTTTGAGCCCCACGAGTTGCTATGCGTCCTTGCACCTGCATCATAGGCTGCAGTCATCAGGCTGTTGATACTGGCTGAATACATGTTTCCTGAAGCATCATGCTCCATCGCTTGGAAGTACAACTCCGCTTCTGGAACTACTCCAGAATATCCCCCTCGACTTCCATCTCCCAATATAGTGCAGGCGACATGGGTGCCATGACCGCTATCTGTGTCCGCTGTAGAACCATCTCCAACGATGTCTACTTTCTGTACGATACGGGTTCCGAAATCACCATGATCATGATCGATTCCAGTATCTGCAACACCTATAATTTCACCCGAGCCATCCAAGTCGCTGGTGAAATATGTGGACATAGTGCTGCTCTTCATATGCGAACGAGACTGGTCATTGAAGATACCAAACACCGGAGGCTCTCTAATCCAAGCTACGGCTGGGTCGGAAACTAATGCAGGCAATTCATCAACCGCAAGAATACCCTGCCAACGTCCCCCAGAATGGAACCACGTACCTGAGAGGTGTTCTGCAGCCTGAGCAATATCGCCATGCAGACTACGTCCAGCGATGTCGGTCAATACGAATTGCGAATCAATACGTTCCTCGACATCAAGACGCCATGATTCGATGCGAACCTCGACCTTGGCCAAAGATTCGTTGAAGAGAACACTGTCATCGATAATCATCGCCAAAGGCACCGAATGATGAGATGAGATGGTATCATCCAACTTAGCCTGCTCAAGTGCAAGTTGTGAACCCTGCAAGATGAAACCGCTGGGAGAAATGAATTCTCTGACCACAAGACCTTGGATATCACTCAACGATGCTCTGCTTACTTCCAAGGCTACATCTGAGTCTACAATCACAAGTTGCAAATCCATGCGGGGCTGAACAGCCCAATCGGGAATGTCTGCGATCATATCCAATCCTGAAGACGAATACAAGCCAATTCTTGTATCTGCAAATTCTTCTCGAATCTTATTGTGAAGAGAGTCGTCCAATGTCTCAACCGGCCTTAAGTCAAAGATTCGGTTTTCATCTATCGAGAAGTGATATCTTTCAAGATTCTCCATCAGTCCAGCATCTGATTCTTTGTCGATATTCGACACGCTGGGCGATAAACAAGGCGAAGTGCTAGCGAACAGCATTAGCAGCACTAAAAGGAAGGGGCGGCGCGTTCGCACTGGCTTCACCAATTGTACTCGGGTCACAGAACGAACTTGAACCCATTGCCTGTTCGTTACGCCGCCGTAGGCGGCGCTACTGTGTTTCAGAAGAAAATCCAGTTTCGACCAGCATGGTCGGTGAACTCTTCCGAAACCCATTCCCCAACAGTATGAGTAAACGTTTCACTATGCGCTCTGCCAGCACCATCTTGCCAAGATAGGCTGAGAACAATGTTGTATTCTGCCCACACCGTATGTCCACGAACCAGCAATTCCAAATCATCGCCCGAATAACTACTGTGAGCCGGCATCTCTCCTTTATGCCAAGTGGATTCTGCCAAAGTGAAACCTTCCGAATCCTCGAATAAAACGGTGACCGTAACATCCCTGATCGCTCTAGTTCCAAGGTTGTTCACTTCAACCAGAACTACATGACCTCCTCCTCTTTGGAAATACTTGGACTCAAGGTCGACCGAGTCTCTAGGAATTACCCAATACCATGTAGCAAATATCGAACTGAGAAGGAGTAAGATAATGGCCGATGCCGCAAATACCCTCGCTGGAGTTATGTATCTCCCTAATTCGAGCAACCTCTCGGCTGCTTTTTGTGCAATTTCATGCTCATCGTCCGAGATTTCTTGCATGCGCTGAATCTCAATAATATCCTCATCATCAGTGATTACTTGGCCATCTGCAGTTATGACGAAACCATCCTCGTCATCCCACAATTCCATAGCCTTCTTATCACTCATTTGATCACCAAAAGAAAGTTGCCAGTACAGTCAAGACCACCGAAGTGAATGGATCTGGAACGATGATGTGAGTAGTGCTGGCCGAACCA
>CAZGIY010000029.1:0-17262 GCA_964526445.1 uncultured Candidatus Poseidoniales archaeon | reverse complement strand
GGCCAAATCGAGGTCCCCATCCCCATCCACGTCGCCCCAGGCGACAGAATAGGTGCTCAGGAAATTGCTGCTGGTCCAATCTGCGGTCGAATTGAATATTGGAGGGCTAGATGCGGCGTTGACGAGTAAAGACAGATTCTTTGACACCGTTGAAGTTCCATCTGTGACTTGAAGTGACACCTGATAAGTCGCTGCAGCAGTTGGTGTTCCAGAAATCAAACCCCAATTTGTAATACTTAGTCCAGGAACTGAAGACATAGTCCAATTGTAATTTCCGGTTCCACCTGTAGCATTAACGATGTAAGAATAACCAGTTCCTACTTCGGCATTGGGGAGAGAAGAAGTGCCTATGGACAATGGTATAGAGACTGGAAACTTCACGAACATGCCACAACTATCCACCCCACAGGTGAATTCATTATCCCCGAAAACTGAACCTGAAGAAACTCCTCCTGCAAAATATGCATTACTACCACTAGGATCGAGGGCGAATCCATTCCCATAATCGGTGCCTGAACTTCCCCAACGGTAATGAGTTATCCAAGTACCTGTATTGCTGATTTGTGCAAAGAAAATATCATATGACCCAGAACTCGGAAAAGTGGAAAGATTGCCGAAAGTTGGAGTTCCTGTGTAATGTCCAACCAAGTAGACGTAACCACTCGAATCTACAGCTAATGAACGTCCGTAATCAGTAGATGAAGACCCTGCCTTGACAGCCCATGACGTGGAAGGTGGAAAGTTTGATTGATCCAATTTCCATACGAAGATATCTTCAACTCCACTACTCGTAAGGCTGACATTGCTGCCAAAATTCACTGTGCCCCCAAAATATCCAGTGACATAGATCTTGTTGCTCGAATCTAGAGTTATATCATAGCCGCCATCAAGCCCTGAGCTCCCCGCCTTGTGAGCCCATTGCCAAGTGCAACTACTACTCAACTTGGCGATGAAAATATCGCCTTGTCCACTACTGATTAGGCTGGTGCTACTGCCGAAGGTCGCTGTTCCTTCGAATGTACCGGTGACAAAGACGTTACCACCGGTACCTAGGTCTATTCCTCTGCCAGTATCCCAACCTGAACCACCTGCTCTGACTGCGCATCCCCAAGAACCACTAGGGCTCATCCTAGCGACAAAGATGTCATTGGCACCAGCGCTCGTAATGGTGTGAGTGCCAAAGGTCGCGGAGGATGTCAAAGGTGATTGGAAGACACCCGTCACATAGGCATAACCACTTGAGTCAACTACTATATCACGTGCTTCATCACTGTATGAACTGCCTGCAGACTTGGCCCATTGCCATTCACCGCTGCTGTTCAACTTAGCGACGAAAATATTCTGAATACCGGTTCCACCACTATTCAGGTTGGTATTGCCGAAGGTCGCTAATCCTCGGTACGCCCCTGTTACATAGACTTCGGCAGTAGCACCACTTTGCTGCCGCAGAGATATTGCATTCCCATAATCAGGACCTGAACCACCCGCCTTGACCGCCCATAGCCAAGAGCCACTACTGCTCAACTTGGCGATGAAGATATCTTTGTCCCCACTGCTAGTAAGTATTGTTGAACCAATGACTGCTGTTCCAGAAAAAAATCCTGTGTAATATGAATTACCTGAAGTGTCAACAACCACATCTCCGGTACTGACGGCAGCTGAAGATCCGGAACAATGTTCCCAACTATTAGGACTGTTGTAATTAACGCCAACAATGTAGCAACCTTCCTTAGCAAACTTCACCTTGGCTAGGAAACCATCTTCATTTCCTGCGGAAGTCAAAGAATGTCCAGATCCAAAAGTGGCTGTTCCCTTGAAATAACCCGCAAGAATCAAAGTATTGGAAGCGGAGTTTCCACCAGTAGCTGCCCCTGAACCAGGATCAAATACTATATCATTGACTACAATGTCATCTCCAGTTCCTCCATTACCTACGGTGAACACGTATTTTGTATGGCCATTAGAAGCATTGAAACCCTGGACATAAACATCCTGACCTGTACCACTTCGAGTGAATTGTTGATTATTGCCGAAATACACTGTTCCATCATAATCTCCAACCACGGCCAAATCACCATTTGCTGATAAAGCCATATTGATTGGATTAACTGCTCCGAATGAGGAAGTGGTATTATGCCATAAATACTGGAAACTTGACCCACTAATCTTCCCTACCACGGCAGTGTTAGAGTAAGTTGATGAGAATCCTGTGCTCATCGAAAGATTGCTGGTGAACTTTGTCATGTAGTAGATGTCGCCAGATGAATCTACCTTCACTGAAGAAACTTGATTATCACCGTTTCCAGTTCCACCCTTGGCAAATATCCAGCCGTTAGAATCCACCTTGGCGACGAATGCTTCTTTGTCTTGCCAGTGGCTGAGATTGGTATTTCCGAAGGTTGCCTGCCCGCGATATGAGCCACCTGTAACTACAGACCCATTTCCTGCATAATCAAGGCGTATTGCAGCATCGTTAGCACTACTACCACCGGTTTGCACCCATTGCCAATTACCACTGGAACTGATTTTCCCAACGAATGCATCTTGTCCACCATTTGTGTATGATGAATTCCAATAGGTGTTGCCTTTGTCCCATATCGAAGAATTATCACCTATGTATCCAGAGATATATGCATCTCCCCAATTGTCCAAGACGATGTCATTTCCACCCTCGCTGGAGCCGGTTGAGCCAATCTTGGCCATCCAATGCCAATCACTAGCATCATGCTTGAGTTTAGCAACGTAGAGGTCAGCACTACCTGCAGAAGTAAGGCTACCAGATGATTGACCCGTCTTGTCATAGAAATAGCAAGTTCCATAGAAGTTGCCAGTGACAAATGCATCTCCGCTGGAATCAACTGCCAAACCATATGTTCGATCAGTACTGCTCCCTCCAAGTTTCACTGCCCATTCCCAATTTCCTTGGTTGTTCAACTTGGCAACGTAACCATCGAAGTACGAACCTGAACTGGTAAGAGAATAAGTCCCGAAAGTCAGAGTTCCTTGAAACTCTCCAATGATGTACGCGCTGCCATTTGGACCATTTACGAATCCGTGGTTTCGATCGATGTTGGAACTGCCAAAGCCCATCTTATTCTCAATATTGAGCACCATTTGCGGCCCTGAACTAGTATGCATCCTAGACTCGTCCTCCTCCAAAATTACTTCTTCTTGAGGTTCATATGGACTCAATGCAGGCGTAAAGGCTGCAAACAGCATCAACAACACGAGAATCAACGAACGGGTACTCAATCGGGCATCCATGGCTATCGCTCCAACGCTCTGTCGTGAACACAGAACTGCATCAAGCCTTCGCTTAGGCAACAATCTCTGAAATCATGGAAAATATGAGGAAGAAAGTTCTGAAAATCACCATCTCTTGTCTTTCTTACCCTTCTTCTTGCGCTTCTTGTCCTTCTTGCTGCTCTTCTTGAGATTCATCTTTTCTCTTTTCTCATTCAGAAGATTTCTGCGGCGGATTTCCTCTGCAATATTGGTGATTGGAGAGAAGAACTCGGCACGCTCCTCTTGAGTCATGGTATTCCAAATCTCCTTCTCTTCAGGCGATACAACTCCATCACCATCAAGATCCATAATTCGAGCACTTGGTAGTGAGGGCCCTGCCGCACCCGCAGCCGACGAATCGATACCACTTGTGACATATCTGGAAGAGAATGCCTCATCTGGTTCTGGCTCCTGCTTGGCACTTGCTCGTTGTGGTTGATGGCCCATTTGCTGCTGCATATCCTCAATGGCTTGACGAGCCATTGCAGCCTCTTCCCTGGCCTCTGCCATCATATCCTGTGCATCCCACATCATATCGGCAGCCTGCTGGAAATCATCCTGCCATTCGTTTGCACCTTCATCGGAACTCCAATCTCCAGAAGTACCACCATCCTGTGGATTTCCATCGAATCCAAGTTTCTCCATTTGTGCTTCAATCTGCTCCATGAGGTCACCATATCCGCCACGAGGTAACTTGTTCTTGTCGTTGGCCTTCTCAACATCTTGCTCAATGATTTTCAAACGACCAATAGTCTCAGCCCTACGAATACGCTGAGCGAATTTGCGCACTCTCTTGTTCTTGGCTCGCTGACCGCGAGCAAGGACCATTCTACCAGCGAATGCCAATACACCGAGAAGAATAGATATGATTTGTCCCGTTGTTGAATTCATGAAATCCATTACTGCACTAACGACGACATTGGATGCAACCTTGTCGATTAATCCCTGTTCTAGTTCAACCACTCCGTCCCATGAGACTCCTTCCATCGAATCATGCTCAAAGGTACCACAGAATTGCACTTTGTCAATCAGATTTTTGACTGCTGACATGGCAGTATCCGAAGCATTGATTTGGTATCCCAGTGAAACTTCTACACAATATTCTCCAGCAACAAAATATGGGTACTCAACATCCTCAAAGAAACGACTAGAGGATTGCCAGTAGCCTCCCTCAAGCGCGCCTTCCCAATTCAAATCTAGATTCCACTCAATCGCATCCTCATCACTGTCAGTGAACAATATCCACCAACCATCCTGTGCATCTTCATCGATTGGCGAGAAATACGAGTATAGCGTGTTACCATTTGAATCTTCAAGTTTGAATGATAAAGAGTGATTGTATCCTCGCCACGGGTCTTCTACGAGCATTTCTATCTTCTGATTCCAAACTCCATCCGCCTTCTGTTCGATGAATTCGACGCTGATTGTCGTATTGTGGGTTGTAGGCTCACCTATTGGGCAGCCTGTAGAGTCCACCTGAACTCCCGGACCAGTTCCTGGACAGAGGTCAATGAGGTCCTCTACTCCATCACCATCCGAATCTGTATGGGTTTGGTTAGAACCGTTGCCCCCATTGTTCTGACCGCCGCTAGCATCGATATACAACCAATGGACGTCGAGTGAAACTCCAGATTGAACAAGGTCCAACTGTAAACAGAATTCATCATACCAATTACTGATACTGGAATAGTCAATCGGAATCTGCTGGAAGATTCCATTGTCTACTATATCCCAACCCCTGAGATTCACCGTTCCTTCGTCGATGCTCAATGGTGCATCTGAGCAACTACCCTGTTCAGCCTCTATCAATCTCCACTCGATGTCATAATCTAGGCCTTCATCCAATTGAGCCGAATAGCCCGCTGTCAGTGTTTGATTGGCCGAATCAATGTTGAGGAAAGCCTCTACTGAAGGTTGTCCTGTTCCGCTTCCGGAGCCGCCATCAGGATTGATAAACTGCTGATTATTAACGGCATAAACTTGGAATGTGGCTATTGCAATCTCCCATGAATTAGATTCTGAATCTGTAGAGTCAGTACAATTCAATCTCACATATCTTGCCTTGGAAAAGGGTAATTCTGGATAAACTCCCTCCCAATAATCACCACTTGCTCCAGATACACTGTGATTCCAATAACCATGTAAATTCCAAGTGTCTTCTGTTGTTTCTCTATACTCTATCGAAATATTACGCGGGAAGTTTTGGTCGCCAATATCCTTCACAAGGAAATCGATAGTTGAGAAATACTGGACTCTACCTAAATCTACTTCTAGAGTTGCAGGGCAATTTCCGTTTGTTTGCCAATAAGTTTCTTGATCGCCATTTGAATTGGAATCTAAATCAATTGCCAAAGATGCTGGATGTTCAGAATGTGAAGAAGATGCTGTAATTGAGACATCTTGACCATATGACAAAACAGTATTCCAATTTACTCCCCAATCGGGAGACCAAGATTGGTCAGAGTTAGGATCAGTATCCATGATGTACTCAAAGGAATCTGGCATTCCATCCGCGTCACTATCCCAATTATCTGGGTCGGACCCAAATTCGTCTTCCATGTCATCGGGCATACCGTCCCCATCGCTATCTACTGGAGTATTGTCTGGGTCTAGACTATCAGTATCCAAACAATCGATGACTCCGTCGCCATCGGTATCTGAATTAGAAGAATTTAATCCAACCCAACTTTCCCAAATATCATAGCAATCATCATAATCACCATTTGAAGGAGCGGTCCAAGGTTTCAATGGATGGCCACCATACATGAATTCATCATAATCATCATGCCCATCACCATCGGTATCTGGGTTACTTTCATCTGAGTTAATTGCCAATTCAAGTTGATCTGGTAAACCATCTGAATCCGAATCCACAGGAGTAACTCCTTCATCCGAAAAATCTCCTCCGTACCAATACTCAATCCAATCGCTGTAGCCATCATCGTCACTATCATCTGACTCGGTAGAAGAACCCCATACGCCCTCATAGTCATCTGATGCTATATCGCCGTCATCTGAACTTGATGCGCCGAACCAACCACAATCAATACCATGTCCTATAGCGTCTCCAGTCAAATTTGAATTCAACAATATTTCAACACAATATAGGCTTGAACCCCAACCTGTACTGGGCCCTGCAAACGAAGGAACTTCATCATGGAATGACTGTACTGTCCAACCTTCAGCGTTAGAAGTATCCTCAAAAGATAGATTCTCATTCACCCACGATGATGATAATACAATGACTCCGTTACCCCCACCCGCTTTAATGGATATTCTCCAAGAAATGTCAACAGCCAAACCTGAAGGAATTGGAGAGTATGGAACTTGCACCGATAGTTTTGGTTCCGAGTTCACCTCAGGGAATGTCAATTCTGGAGATAGATGATAGAAATCCTTGCCCAAGCCATTCCAGACATGTTCACCAGACACATATTGTGGTGAACCAACATCAGAATAGTCACCATTTCCAATCACCCCTCCATTGCCGAATCCCCAACACATGATTTGGTCGCTCGCCAGCAGAATACAACTGTGCTCTCTACCGCTGCTGATCTCCAATACTTCACTTCCCTCTAGTATGGAAACGCTAACTGGTGTTGTTGAGTACTGCCAAGTACCATCTCCCAAGTAACCCCTCGCATTAATTCCCCAACAAAATGTCGAAGAGTCCTCAAGAAGTGCACAAGATGCTCCAAAACCAACTACCGAGGCATCCACTACTTTTCCGGTCTCGGAAGATTGCAATTGTACCTGTTGAGGTGTATTCGCGTTGTTATATGTTCCATCTCCAAGTTGGCCTTCGTGATTTTGACCCCAGCAATGTAATTCATCGGAAATAGAGATTGCACATGTGTGTCTTGCGCCACCGCTGGATACTACAAATTTCCATGTTTCGGAACTGGATACCTGAACCGGTGTTGCACTATTTTCCCAAGAGCCATCTCCTAATTGACCATCCCAATTAGCACCCCAACAGTATAGTTCACCTTCAGTAGTGATTGCGCACGAATGTTCATTACCAACCGCTACAGATTCAAAATCAACATCCACCCCTTCAACAATTCTCGGAGTAGATGTATAACCTCCCTGAGTACCATTACCCAATTGGCCTTGTTGGTTGGAACCCCAACAATAGGCATCTCCATCTTGGGAAACCAGACAACTATGCCTATCTCCTGAAGAAATATCGATTGGGTGCGCACCTCCGGGTAATATCACCTTGTCTCCGGGGGTGTTGCTGTCCGAATTATCGCCATTACCCAATTTACCCTCACTACCCTTACCCCAACAATAGGCATCGTTTGTAGAACTACTGAGAATTGCACAAGAATAGTCTTGTGCGGCAGTAACGGAAATTGGGACTGTACCTTGTGGTAAATCAACATCATACAATGGTGTTGAATATTCGATCAAATCGTACTGCTGATTTCCCAATTCTCCGTAGTAATTACTTCCCCAACACCTAATGGTCTGATTCTTCTGAATAGCGCAATTATGGTTGTTTCCTGTAGCTAGATTCTTGCCGCTGGAGCCAGAATCACTAACTCCACCAATATCTATGTCTGGAAGGCCGTCAGCACCTGCACCGCCATCATTGAGTTGATTGAGATATACCTCGACATAGGAATTTTTGGCAATGACTATGTCCAAATCACCATCACTATCAACATCTCCCCATTTGACAATGTTTGTGCTACTATTTTCACTAGCAATCCAAGCCGAAGATGAAGAAAAATGTCCCAATGATTCTGCATTAAGATAGAGTTCATCTGGGTGCTGATTCCCATTTCCAACAAATAGGTCAAGATCACCATCTCCATCTACGTCTCCCAAAGCCACAGAAACTGTGTCTTGGCCATTGCTGCTGGTCCAAGATGGAGAGGATTCAAGACCATCTTCAGAATTTAGATACAATTCGTTATCATTACCAGCAGTATTTCCAAAGACGATATCTATTCTTCCATCACCATCTATGTCTCCAACTTCAATTGCCATAGTGTTGAGAGTGTTTGAGGTTTGCCAATCTGCTGTGGAAGAAAGGTTACCTCCATCGTTCAGATAAATCTCGTTTGACGTCCCATAATTTCCGCAAATGAGATCTAAATCTCCATCACCATCAATATCACCCCAAGCAACAGCATGAGTCAATCGATTGTTGTCGTTACTCCACATAGGAGTTGAAGAAAGATTACCCCCAGTGTTGAGATAAACTTGATTCTCTTCAGCACGATTTCCTACCGCTAAATCAAGATCGCCATCACCATCAATATCTCCCCAAGCTACTGACAAACCGTATTGCGTGCTTTCACTAATCCATCCAGGGGGTGAAGACAAGACTCCATTTTCATTGAAATATACCTCCACGTGATTGTTGTAATTTGCAGATGCTAAATCTAGGTCTCCATCTCCATCAATATCGCCCCAAGCAATTGATTTCGTATCGATGTTAAGATTACTATTCCAGTCTTCAGATGTGTTGAACAAGAGAGCTGAATTCAAATGAATTGACTTTGTATTTTCTCCTAGTGCCAAATCCAATAATCCATCACTATTTACATCACCTAATGAGATTGCCTCAATATTTCCTGTTTCAGTCTGACTTTGCCAATCATTACTCGAATTAAAGATCTTGTCTGGAATGTCGAGAACCTTACCCTCGAAAAGGACTGTGTGTACATATCCATGATTCGAAAGAACATCCCATCTTATTTCAGTAGTCATTACAGAGAAACCTCCGAAATACTGCCATCCGGTTTCTCTCTCAATCCGAAATACACCTATGGTTTCATATTCACCTGTTTCATTAACAAATTTGAGTCTTACATCTTTTATCGTACTCATATAATCTGGACTGTTCACATAAGCTGCAACTCCATTTACTCTGACTGCTGAAGTTCCAAGGTCAAAATCAATATTAAGATTCTCAGCGGGATAATTATCTTCAGAAACCCACGTTGAACCTGTATTTCCATCACAAATATTTCCTTGATTGTTACCAGAGTTGGCAACACAATTTCCAGCCGAAGAACGTTGAACTGCACCGACTACTTCAGTAGATGACAATTCCGTCAATTGTACAGGAGTTCTAGTACACGATGTTGCTGTATCCAAGGATGAGCCGGTAAAGCCATCTCCATCTCTCAACACGACTTCATAACAAATTGCTTCACCATATACAAAGCCACTTGCCCATGTCCTGTCTGAACTGGAATAAGAAGACGCGGATGGGTTGAAAGAATCAGGCCAGCCATTGGATATCTGTGAGCCATTATTTTGATATTTCAGAGTCCAAGAAACATTGTAATCGTGTCCAGTCACCAGATTTGAGGCCTGCCAATGGCCCTTCAGTCGCATATTGACATAATCAAATTCCAGACTAGCCGAAATGTTTCCATTAGCATTTTGCTGTGATGACATTGTACCATCAGCAGCAACATAAACGTCCTCTCCAAAACTCGAAACATTCCAATCTGAAAATAGTGCAGAAACTACATTAATATTCGAGGCATTTCCATTTACCAAACTGTTTGGAACTATCCAAGAAGTAGTTGACCACTGACTACCGTTAAGTGATATTGTTTCGAAACCAGTACCCCCACCAACAGTACCATTATTACTCGCATAAGAACCATTGTCAAGAAGCCAAGCTTCCCAACAGTTGTGTCCCTTCGAACCATCAGAGTAAGCATGAGAATGGCAAAGCTTCTCAGTCACAGCGGCATACAAACTGAAAGAGGAAGGAGGCGTACTATTTCCATTATATCTCACACTTACATCAATTGATGTTGTACCATTGGCATTAGCACTTTGGCTAACTGTCATTTCATAGTCAGATGCCGTAGAATGCATGTTTCCTCCACTAGTAATGTATGAATCCCAACAGGTGTTTGAACCGCATCCAGTGTTCAGAGTTGCATCACCAAAGGAAGTCTTCGGGGCGCCGCCGGTCTCCTGTAGATGACTGACTCCATAGATTGGTGCAATGTTTCCTGATTCTGCGTCGTCAGTATTTCCATAACTTGCACTGTGATAGGCAATGTAAACATAATTGTTGGGCAAACTATTCTTGGCTTGGATATGTGCTGGACTAGCATGAGTGTAGTCATAGATGCCATCATCAGAAGTTATGAATTGTGCAAATACGGTATGGCCTGGATTGCTAGGAGCAGCCATCGGTTGCTCAATAATTCCAAGTTCCTGTTTCTCTTCATTCACAACTGAACCAATTAACGGAAGCGTAGCTCCAGCAATCATCAATACTACCAATAATATTGCACGTTTTGAATCAGAACTACCACTCATCATTTGTCACCTTATCATCGCGAGGAGTAGAATCCCTGAATGACCTGGGTGACGGTGCCAATATCGGTAATGTCTCTCTCCAACAGATCATTGAGAATACCCATCCTCTGCTGAACGTGCTGCTCAAATGTCGCTGGAGTAACTCCAGCGGCCTTGCAAATTATCTCTTTGAGTTTGGATGGAATTCCAGTCTCCTCGATTTGATCTGTCTCAGCGTTATACTTCCATATCGGGTTCAAACGCGGTTTATCCCCCTCCATACCAGCTACTTCAGAAACCTCCACTATCTTTCTAGCGGTCTTACCCTTTACGTGTAATCTGGCCTGGATGATAATCAAATCTAATCCTGTCAACATTATTGGAGGAACGTCCATCGGTGGATTAATCAGACGTGTGACAGTTTCAGAACCGGTATTTGCGTGCAGGCTTCCGAACGAACCATCGTGACCTGTGTTCATCGCAGTAAGCAAGGTTGCAGCCTCGGGTCCACGCACTTCTCCGACAATGATTCGGTCAGGACGCATTCTCAGACTTGATTTCAGACAGTCGATCATGTTGACCTCAGGGGTTCCATCTGGCCTTTCTTGGCGGGTTTCCATGCGCAGCCAATGGTCGTGGTATACCTGCAATTCAGCGGTATCCTCTACAGTCAAAAGGCGCTTATGCCAAGGTATGTACATTCCCAAACAATTGAGCGTGGTGGTCTTTCCTGAACCTGTTCCACCAGCGATGACGAAATTGGCTGGACGTGAATCAAGACCTTCGATCCATACCCACATCATTGCGGCTAATCGTAGATTCACCGTACCGAACTTGATCAGGTTTACCATGGTGAATGGGTCCTCAAGGAACTTTCTGATGGTCAGAGTTGGGCCATCAGGACTGATTGGGGGGATGGTTCCGTTGACACGGCTACCATCTGGTAGTCTGCCGTCGAAGATTGGTACCATTCCTGGGCCATCACCCAATGGAACGTTAGTGAAAGATGCGATGTTTTTGCATATTGCCAATCCTTCCTCATCCTCAATCCAGATGTTGGTCCTGCACATATCGAAGTCGCGATGTGCTACTTTGACACATTGAGTTCCGCCGTTGTACATTACTTCCTCAAGGTTATCATCTTCGAAAAGAGCCTGCAACTTACCATATGGGTTGGGCGGTACTTCGCCCTCAACGTGGTATACCGGGCTGGGGTGGTTCGATTCTGCATATATGGTCACATTTCCGTACTGCGCTAATATTTGTTCTGCCATTCAATCACTTCCTCATACTATCATGATGTATCCGAATTTGTATACCGCCATCGAAGCAAACATCCACAACGGCACTAACCAAAGGTAATCTCTCGCCCTACCGAGCATTCTACCAGCCACCAAAACTGCCACTCCAGAAGCTGCTCCAAAGAAATGGACCATGGCACTGTTGACCTCATCTACCGCATAACCGGAGGACTCAGGGGCGAATAGACCGACGATGAATGCGATAAGCCCTGGCAAGCCTACCGAGATGAACATGATGATCAGAATAGCCTGACCGATGAGGTCATTCTCTCTCCTGTTGACCAAGTCGTTGAGTTTCTCATACTCGAGGCTGCTGCGGAACAGAATCTCCTGTATGGGTGCATCGTTCTCTTCGGCAGTGGAAAGCAGATTGATAACTCTTTGAATCTGTTTGGAACGGGTCTTCATAGCGAAATCGGCAAGAGCCGCATCAAAGGATGCCACCGCGCTGACATCAAGTGTCTCTCTGAGCAACTTACCGAATAAATCTGAACGGCTCTCGCTGACCTTCATTATCGCCTGTTGCAGACCTTGACCTGCTCCAATACTGTCGGATAGGCCCTCAAGCACTTCTGGCAAAGCATTCTCCAAACCTCTTCTACGTGCCCTCTCAATGATTGGGGGAAGTGCACCTCCAAGGCCAGCAAGACCGATATTGAGCAATAACAGCATCAAGGGATGGTCGTTCAGAACCTCGAAGAAATAGAACAGCATTATTTCACAACCCCGGATCCTTCGTGTGGGCCTTCAAGCCAATCATAGCCATTACAATAACAGTGAAGAATAGCCCACCGTTAACGATGGCGCCAACCGAATCTGGGTCCGGTAATGGCATTAGATCACCTGCGCCAGCCATCATCTGAGGCGTAATTGCAAGAATTGCCAAGATGATTGGTGAAATCATTCCAATAGACAACAATGTTTCAGGAAGACCACTCAACTCTTCGATGTATTTCTCGACCTTTTCGGTGCGCTTCTCCTCTTCTCTACCGCCTTGATTCTTCAAAGTCTTGACAATATCAGTATTCGACACGATATTCTCAATCATTGTATTGAGTAAGCGCTTGTAGGCATCTGACTTGGCCTTCTTCTGAGATCTCCGCAATTCGTCAACTAGAGACTTGCCCTTGCGAGTATTTGTCATGACTTTCTGGAAATCTGCCGATATGCAACCATATCCGCCACGGGAAATCGAAGTTATAGCGCCCTCAAGACCGATACCTGAACCCATCATGACCTCCATGGTCCTGATGACGTAGAGAAGTTCTCGGTCTTCATCCTGGGCTGCCATCCATCATCACTCTCAACGGATATCCTCAATCAATTCAAACTCAAACTGCTCATTTGAACCGTCGTAATTCAACTTACTGAAGACTACCTTTACATCTCTTTCCTCAAAAGGGTCGTGAATGTATGGCTGCCCTGCACGGAACATCTCAACGACTTTGCGGTAAATCTCTATGTCCATCTCTCCGCGTACTTTGTATACAGCGCTCTCAGCACCTTCATCGATTAAGTCATCTCCCTCTCCACCGTGAGTCACGGTTCGAGTCATTCTACGAGCGATTGAGATACTGATATCACACCCTTCTAAGCGTATCCAATCGTCGCTAGTCATACCTGTTGCTGGTCGAATGAAAAAGTCCTGTGCCGCCATACCTGTGCCACCTGCGAACCCTACACCCTCACCTCGCCCTTGAAGGTATTGACGAATCACTAGGCCCCATAGGGGCCTGAGAAGGTTATGCCATCTTGAACCAAGCGAATCTTGGTTCGACCAAAGTTCCTTGACTCACCAAGCCATCAAGAGCGGATTCAGTCGTACGTTGATCGAAGCCGCGATTTGCACATGCGGCTAACATCGTCTCGAGGTCAACACCCTTTCCTTCATCGAGTTGTTCAATAATCGATAAGACCACTTCATCGAGGTCTTGTTCGGTGCCCTGAGCCCCTGCTGACGAAGACATCTCACCTACATCAAGAGTAGCGGTAGTGGCTGGAGGACCCCAACTAGATTCACCTACATCCCTCTTGCCTTCTGCAATATCTAGAGCCCTCCTGACCATCAATCGATGGACTTCAGTGTCTACTTCTCCGTAGAATTCTCTCGCTGCCAACAAGCCTTCGATCATATGTTCTGCAATACCTGCTTCCGCATATGCCTCTCTCGATGGCGCCAATGCTGCCGCCGCATCATGATCCGCTACGCGTTTCATGGTACTTTCACAGGCCTCTACCAACCAATCAGCATAACGAGAACGATCGATGATTGCAATCTCTTCAGGTCTCATATTCGTGTATACGCTGCCCTCTTCAGTTGTGTAACAACGGCCTTTTGTGGTCATCAATAGAAGCAATGGGTCGCCCGTTTCATGCAATTTAGCAAGTTCCTCGGCCTGCGCTTGGACGACATCATTGTCAAAATGACCGATATTGAAGTAATGCACACCTGAAGCATCTCGCAACTGTCCTTGCCACATAGTTCCAGAAGTAGTATCCCTTGGTTCCATACGCTCTAGCAAACCAGCGACTAGAAGACGATTGACCTTAGACCCTAATTTAGTTATGACAAAGGCTGGGTCAAACTCCCCTGGGCCCTTTTCAGACAGAGTTGATTCTCCGAATTCTTGCGCTAATATTCGTACGGCCGGTTGGCGCCGACTAACGCGAGAGTTACGGGCCTGCATCAAACTACCCCCCATCTCGCTCTCACTTCGGTAGCCGCCAATCCTGCATCGATTTCTACCGTCTCTACCTTGTTGGCGATGAACATTATTCCCTGCTCATCGATAATCGAACGTCCCTCTACAGATAAGCGCCGACCGAGAAAAGAATTTCTTAAATCTGCGACAAAGGAAGATTTACCATCCTCAGATTGGTCATTCTCCAGTTCCTTGAAACGTTCTCCGATCAAATTCTCCGATGCTCCTGAATCTAACGATAAGGAGGCAGTTGATACTCCATCATCGATGACCATTCTGATTCTGAAATCATTATTGCCCTCAATATTTCCATGCTTGATACAAGAACCGTCACGCATCACTCTACGGCATTCTGAGCAACGAATGATTACGCCGCTATCCTCTCTAACTGCAACAACCGTAGCCTCTGTCTTGACGCCTACTCTGGAGGTTCCACTCGCTAATTCTGAGAAGGGAACCTCAATGATATGATCGCTCGGATTTATCGACTGCCAAGGAGTCTCATCAAGAATCTCAACCTGTGAAGCATCATCCACCGTTATGTCAGGAATCCCTTGCCAGGCTCTTACCCTGACCCTACTGAGGGATAGACAAAGAGGCAATGCTGATGAGTCGATAGGTAACTCGTTCCATGATGTCATCCTGCAGCGGCCAGTTGGATCGACCAATTCACCAGACCATAATGTACGGTCTTCCCCATCAACCTTAGCTACGCGTTCGGTCCAATCAACCATTTCCACTATGATATCGACCTCTCTTGCTCCATCGCGAAGACCTGAAATATCTACTCTACTGCTGTCTTTCAGACTATCCATCTCAGCAAACCCCGCATCATGGAAAACTTCGACCTTGGTGTATCGGCCAATGTTCATTTCGGGATTATCTCTGAATCTACGCACCTGAGCGCGTTCCACTTTGACAAGAGTGCCAGGCTCGTGAGTAAAAGGCTCCCAACTGACAAAGGAAAGTGAGCCGCTGTCGTCTGCCAGCCGTCCCTTTACGATATCCATTGTTCCACTACCATCCTTACGCGTAATCACATCGTTTCGAACTGACATGACTCTGCCGATGACGGTTACTGTACCTTCTACCTGCCCTGCTTTCTGCAATGAGACAGGTTCGTCAGCATTAACTCTAGGTGCACTACTTTCCCTGAGCACGACGACTCTGCTAGATTGGTTGATATTCAGACTCAATTCACCATTGTATTCGTTTACAGAACCGCCTTCTATACGGACAACTACGCCGGGAATGATGTTCTTGTTTCCACCCCAATCCTTGTACGACCATCGAGTTCGTGCGCCATCTCCCTCTCCGTCAGGGTTATCCTCTAGTAGACCAAAGGCGATCTCTCGCTCTTGTCCGCGAACGGTCTGCATTCTGGTATTGTGTGAGATAATCTCTGCAACTACCTCGACATTCTTGTCCTCAGCCCCCAATTCAGTCAATCTATTGACCTTCTTCATCGGTGCAGTTCCACTCCTGAATGCACCTTGATTCGTCGAAGTTGTCGCAGGAGCATTCTCAGTCTGAAACCTGCGCATGACAGAACGCATAGCATCGGATGGAGGAATCAGGAATTCGCTCTGATACTTCTCGAATTCAGCTCTAATTGCATCTTCATCAGCATTCGGCACTGCGGACATGACCTGCGCCACTGCTGCTTCTAAACTGGCATCATCCGACATGTAACGACCCCTGCGAACTGGTTCTTTCTTCTTGATTGACCAACCCGCAGATGCAGGTGGCAGGCTCTTGTGCTGGATGTGGTAGTACTCGCACTCCTACTCCCCCTTGGAGCAAGACTACTGTCGTCGAGGGTCTTTGAACAATGTGGAAAGACCACATCCTGAAATGAAACTGAATCACGAAGAATTGACGCGGATTCCCTGGCGCAAAAGAACGTCCGGCACAATGATTGAACCACCAGACCACAAGGGAGTTGCTTTGTTCATTTGGGCCAAAGAAACGTCCTTTGAAAAGGCCGCAGGAAGATTACCTGAAAGTCCAGCCTGCTTGACTGCTCCAACAACTTCTCCATCCTTAACGCGTAGAATTGAAGAAGTAGTTACCGAAAAATCACCGCTTGAAGGATTAGCGGTATGGGCACCCATTACTGACTGAACCAAGTAACCATGTTCCATATCTTCAATCATGGATTCTCTCTCAATCTGCCTATCGGAAGATGATAAAATCAGATTGTTGAAGGAAGTGACTGGAGGGGAATGATGGCCGCCACGTCCCGCATTGCCGGTACTATCAGCACTCTCAACATTACCAGCCTCAACTTGCTCAGCAGCATCGCGAGTTGCCCATATTCCGGAGACGAGGCGCCCAGAATCAATCAATGAAGTCACCCGGGTTGGGAGTCCTTCACCATCTCTTGTACCAGAACCAGCTCCGCCAGGCAACCTACCATCATCAACCAACGAAAGGTGTGGAGCCAAAATGGATTGTCCAAATTTGCCGGACCAAACGGATTCACCTCTCGACAATTTCTCGCCGCGTAAAGCTGAACAGAAGATGTTGCTGAATAGACCACTTACTCCTCGATGAGTGAACAAAACTTGCGCATCCTCAACATTCTTTTCAACATCGATTAGGTTCCGAGTTGAAACCGCCCATTCCACGCCTTCTTCGCACATGCCATCAAAATCGCTGACGAGTGATCTAGAACTCATACTACTCCA
>CAZGIY010000028.1:0-17451 GCA_964526445.1 uncultured Candidatus Poseidoniales archaeon | reverse complement strand
GATGTAAACTCCGTTATCGCTTTCATCAATATATGCGTCTTCGATGAGTAATTGTGAGTCTTCGATCCAGATGGCTGCAGAAAGTGATAGAACCGCACCTCCGATATTGGTGAATGTCAAGTTACGGTACATCCCACCAGAATTACCCCAGACGTTCATCGCTCTGTTCTCTAATCCATCAGCCGTAAATCTCTCAACTATCGGAGTAGAGTAATTACCTACTGATAATCCAATACCTTGTCTCCACTCGACTCCATTGGCGAACCCTTGTCCACCATCCTGGATATTGAGGTCCCTGATGATTGGGGATGCTGAGTTGAACAAATCTATCGCAACTCTATCAGCATCTTCGATGGAGACGTTATACAGGCCGGGATTGCTGTTGTAGATGGTAATCGCATATTCAGAGTCTTCAATGCTGAGATTGTTAATGATACTACCGCGGTTTTTTGAAGTGGAATTGAACTGAATTCCTTGGTGGTCTCCGAACCCTTGACTGTGAATCTTCGCGGGACAGGATTGTGTTCCTTCGACGGTCAATCGACCATCAACATAGATTCTGATACCTGAAGCCATCCAGATTTGGGTGCAGTCATCGATAATCAGTGCATCTGAAGAAGATACATGATATGAAGAATTGAGCCAGACATTTCCGCTCCAGGTAGTTGTTGCTCTAGCACTACTTGCAGAAGCATCATTTGAATCATGTTCTTGTGACAATGGAGATATTCCGGAATAAGGGCAAAGAATCAACAGGCCGAGCACAAGAAAAACGGCATACTGCGGCCTCATGAATTGCGAGGCTAGCCCCTTGTCTGTTAAAGGAACCCCTTGATGTGTAACTTGAAAATCAGTAATTGTTTCAATATTCCCAAGTATTTGCGTATTGGATACAAACAGAATTTACAATTCAGTTCCGATCAATGTCTTGGTATCTTTGATACCGGGAATAACTCTGACCTGTTCGACAATGCAGCGAGTAAGTTCAGCCTCATCGTCCGCTTGAATCTTAGCGATTAAATCATATTCGCCAAATAGCATCCAACGTCCTGAAACCATTTCGATATTATCGAGAGCAGAACGTATGTCATGCTCAAATCCTGCCATGGTGTTGATCAATACGAATCCAATTGCCATTTTTTCACCTCAGTAATCTACTGCAATCAACGTCTGGGTATCGCTAACACCCTCAATCAGTCTGAATTCATGCATCAAGTAGGAAGTGAGCGTTTTCTGGTCATTTGCTGACACTCTAGCAAGTAAATCATACTCCCCATAGAGAACATGCAATTCAGCCACATTTTCATGTCCATCTAGAGCAAAGTAGACATCTCTTTCTTTGGATGGTTGAGTCTTGAATAGAACGAATGCTTCAGGCATCTTGACACCTTTTCAGAACTCCGACCAATGCTCCCTTCTTGATGGTTACCCCCCCGATGGAAATGTGAAATTAGATTGAAAACCTGACAGTATTCTCAAATCGTTAATTCAGTATCTTCCGCCGGGCCTTCTTGGTCCAGGTGAACCTCCAGTTCCGCCCATTCCTTGCCGGCGTAATCTCTCTGGTATCATTGGGCCACTTTGCTGCATGTTTCCTCCACTGCCCATGCCTCCTGAACCAGCACTACTCTTACCACCCAATAGGCGCACTTGTTCTTGATCTTCGAATTCCTCCTTCATTCGCTCAAACATGTTTCTCAACAACATTCCATGCTCAACCTTGACCTTCCGGTTGATAACCATGTCATCGATATCATCTTCGTATTCTTTGAGCATGTCTAAATCCTTACAATCTTCAAGTCTGTTTCGCATTTTCTTGTAGCGTCGGCGCTTTCTCATCAAGGCGAAAACGGTCAATGGAATCATGGCCAAAGGAACCAACAATTCACTGGTGATAAGGTCGATAAGCCAAGATACAGAAATCTCTACTCCTTCAGGATCATATTGAGATTTGAAGCCTTCACCTGGAACATAGAATAATCCAGTATCTTGGTTTCCATATTGATTGAAAGGAGTATTTTCAGGGTCCTTGTAATCACTTCCACGTTCTTTTTCAAACTCATCTGGGAATCCATCTCCATCTCTGTCGTGATCCAATACATCAGGAATAAAATCTCCATCTATATCTGGTGGTTTGGATTCAGAGTCGAATGGATCGAAGTTCAAATCACCTGAAGAGGCATCCATTTCATTGTCATTGGTTATATCGTCTCCATCAATATCCGGATCGAGGATATCTGGCATTCCATCTTCGTCAAGATCTGAACAACCGTTCATGAAGATGTTACTTGTTCCTTTGAGACTTGGGCAATCATCGGTTAGTATGTGTCCGAACTGATCTGCCCATCCATCGCCATCCGCATCTGACCATATGTCCGGATCATCTTCCCAAACATCGCTGTTATCTCCAACTCCATCTCCATCAGAATCAATCCATTCGTTTTCGTCTGAAGGGAATTGGTCAACTAGATCATTGACCCCATCATTATCTCCGTCTTCGGAACAATCTAACGATTCATTCGTTTCTTTGTTGATACAGAAATCTGAATTGTCTCCGATTCCATCTTTGTCCCTGTCTCGGAACTCTGTCGGATCTTCTGGGAAGGCATCAATGATGTCTGCAATTCCATCACCATCGTAATCTAGAGGCTTGGATTCAGGGTTGTTTGGATTGGTGCCTAATTGCATCTCCATTGTATTGTTGAATCCATCTCCATCAGTATCCTCATCTTTTACCAAGGAAGTTTCACAGTTTGGCTTAATGAAATCAGGTAATCCATCGCGGTCCATGTCATACGCAGCACATCCGTCATTCGGGAATTCATCACCGTTGGTACCGTTCAAATTGTCGCCAAATCCATCTCCATCTGTATCTGCCCATTGAGTGATGTCATTCGGAAATACATCGCCTTGATCCCAGTAGTCATCATTGTTTGACCAGCCATCATAGTCCGTGTCAACGCATCCTATTCTATCTTCATATGACCACCCTGCTTGTTTAGGACAGTCATCCCAACCGGCTATGCTTAGTCCTTCATCTTCCCAGCCATCATTGTCAAAATCTAGGGGAGATGGGTCTGAATTAGAGGCATTTAGAACATATATTCCTGGCCAGTGTTCGAACCGTTCTTCACTACCATCATGATTGTCTCCAAAACCATCCCCATCCGTATCTTTCCATTGTGTGGGGTCTCTCCAGAAATCGTCTTCTAGATCAGACCATCCATCTCCATCTTGATCCGGACAACCTTTGCGATCTTCTTCAGAATCACCCCAGTAAAATGGGCAATCATCAGGAAGGAAGCCCTTTTGGTTGTCACCAAAACCATCGTCATCTGAATCAAGATATTGTGTTGGATTCAGTGGATATGCATCGATATCATCAGGGCTTGTATCATAGTCAGTATCTTGAATACTGAAAATAAGTTCCCAGGGTTCATTGAAATTTCTTTGCAAGATATCTAAAGTGCCATCCCCATTGAAATCAGCGATAACAAAACCATGATTATTACGATAGTTTCCACCTTCCCAAATTAGAGATGTGATATCTGTGTAATTCAGATTATAGATTTTCATCTTTTGATTCTTTGAAGTACCCACAATTAACTCTGGATACCCATCAAGATCTATGTCAACAAAAGCAAAAGATATAGCAGCGTAAACATATTTGTCAATGAAAGTATACTCGAAATTTGGCCCCGCAATCAATTGAATTTTACTTCCATCTAAGGAAACCAAATCCAATACATTATCGAAGTTGGCATCCATGAAAATGCAATTTTTGCCCCTTTCATTGATAGTCCATGGTTCTGTGTTGAATAAATCACCAGAGGCATTGAAAATTTCGACTTTATCCGACAAGCATCGAATCAATTCAGTATTTCCATCCAAGTCTAAATCAAGATAGTGGAGCCCTTCTGAAGTCCATGAATTTGCACTAGTTGAAGAATTCCATGCTAGTGAAAATGAGCCAATATTGTCATCATATAGGATAATATTGAGAGTTCTGTTAGACGAGTTACTGTGCGATTCTGTATCGAATGCAATATCAGGAAATCCATCGCCATTAAAATCTTGAATCAATAGCTTTCCAAAATATGCCATCTCATCTCCCTGAATTGAATAGAGATATGTCATGTCTCCATTTGAAGATTCATTATAACCTAAGTTTTCATCTCCCCAATACACAGAAATTGAGTTTCGAGCTGAAACGACGATTTCATTAATCCCATCTCCATTGAAATCAGTAGTTATGATGTCTCTAAGAAAGACTTGAGTTTCCAAAATGATATCAGCTTCTTCAGAAAAACCACCAATTCCATCGTTGATGTGAATTCCGATCTTGTTTCCTAGGGATGAAGTGATAATATCTAAATCTCCATCATTATCAAAATCATTAGCCAATCCAATTGAGTTCATTTGCTGCGAATCTTCATTTCCCGGAGAGATAAAAGTAGTATCAACGTTATCACCTGGAATACTTCCGCCATTATAGAAAACGGCCATTGGTGACTGTATGGTAATCGCTAGAATATCTTGGACCCCATTGCCAGTAATATCACCTGCTCTTAACCATGAGGAACCTGAATTCCAATAATTCTGGAAGTAATTTTTTGCTCCAGTATCGCTTCCGCGGTTAAGTAAGATATGCCCGCCTAACATGATGTCTGTAAGACCATCATGATTGATATCAACTAGTGGAGTAGACGTCATCCAATCGGCGCCACAACTACCTAACCGAGCACTGTCTGAACAAATTATCGTTGCAAAATTTTCATCATCGAACGTAGTTGGAAGCCCTCTGCTTCCTGAAATATCAGCGCTAAAAAGAATAGCACCTGAGTAGTCGGATAATACAATCAAATCTTCATATCCATCGTTGTTTAAATCACCAGCGGCTAATTCTGCAAAAGATCCTATTGTAGCATTGCTCTGAGAATGATACATTCCAGAACCAAAGGTTCCATCTCCGAGTGACAAATTTATCCATATTTGATTCCAATAGGGGGTGTCATAAGGATTGGATGCTTGTACTATATCGTCATAGCCATCTCCGTTGACGTCCATTAATATGGCTCCATATAGTTGCGAAGTGCTATGGTTTAATCCCTCAGTAAATGAGAAAGAATCATTTTGGCAATCATTTACTTTCAATCTTAATCTGTAATCTAAGTCATAATCGAATTCCCATGTCGAAGCCAGTATATCGGGACAATGGTCTCCATTTACATCGCCAATTTCTACATGCGCCCAATTATTTGCATCACTTTCATGGGAGTTTACAATCCACCACGCACCAGGATATACTGCTGGGTCAAACACATCTTCTAGATCGATAGCAATAATTCCATCATGGCCAGAGACCAAGGCATCAAGGAATCCATCGTTGTTTATATCCGCTAATTCAACAGCATTCAAGTCTCCAATCCACTGCGTTAAAGAGGTCCACTTTTTAGGAGTCTGGAATTCACCATTTACATTTTCAGAATATTCAGCGTACATTCCACCGATGAAAACCAAATCTAAGTCACCATCTTTGTCCAAATCACCTAAGGTGGCATCGATAATCTCAGAATAGGATTGGAATGATTCTGTAAATTTCGGCATTTCACCATTCTCTGAAATCGAAAATGTACCTGATGATACGCAACCGTATGTGCAATCTGTAGTGAAATGCCCCGGTAAATGCCTATCCCATGGATGTGAATCATTAGTATTGCTATGTCCATCTGCATCAAAATCATCTGAAGTTGCGATCCATGGGTTCTTTGGTTCCCACCAATTGCCAGTGACCAAATGTTCTCCGCCGGATTCGTAATTATCAACTGAAACAGGTGTTGATTGAGTCCATTTGCGACTTGAATCGACTGCATCTCCATTTAGAATGTCGTTACCATCATTGCCTTCCTTGCTAGTTACAGGCATCATTATTGATACTAACATCAACATTGTCAACATTATTCCTGCCCAAGGAATCGCCCTCGATTCAGTGCCATTTCGTGCAAAAGCAACTCTCGCCATGTATCTGCGAGGCGCGGACTCCTGAATAAGGGCAACGCTGACAACTGCTGCAGTTGCGTCCTCATAATTCACCAATTTCTGCCGCCTTGTCCGCCACCAGGTCTTTGCCGCCCCGGCGAAGGTCGTTGTGGTCCTTGTTGGCCTTGGTGTCGTTCAGGGCCCATGCCACCTCCTTGCCCACCGGGCTCACCTCTGGCCATGCTTCTTCTTCCCTGGTCATTGCTAGCGTTTCCAGAAGAGTTTCTCTTCAGTCCAGAAATGGACTTATTTTCTTCCAATTCCTCGCGTTTGCGCTCATAGAGGTTCCTTAACAGCATGCCGTGTTCGACCTTGATCTTCCTCTTCATGATGACATCATCAATGCCCTTTTCATATTCTGACAAAATGTCACTATCTTTGCAGTTCTCGAGTGTTCTACGCATTCTCTTGTAGCGTCGACCCTTTCTCAACAATGCAAAGATAGTAATTGGAATCATCAGAATAGGAATCAGGAATTCACCAGTCATGATATCGATCAATGCAGAAACAGAGAGTTCAATTCCATTTGGATCATATTGCGATTTGAATCCTTCACCTGGTACGTAGAACAACCCCGTTTCTTGTTCTCCATATAGTGTGAATGGAGTCATATTTTCGTCGTACTGGTCGCTTCCTCTCTCTTCTTCCAGTTCATTGGGGAACCCATCCCCATCAGCATCCTTGTCCAGCTTGTCTGGAATACCATCTAAATCCATATCTGGAGGGGTAGATGAACTGTTGAATGGGTCATATTCGATCTCCTGTGTTGAAGCATCCATTTCGTTATCATTGGTTATTCCATCTCCATCAGCATCTGGATCTAACAAATCTGGCATCCCATCGAAATCCATATCCGAACAACCTTGCATGAATTTGGTACTGGTTCCGTTGATACTAGGGCAATCATCAGTAAGAGGGTGCCCGTATTGGTCTGCAAATCCGTCTCCATCAACATCTGACCAGATTTCACTATCATAAGGCCAAACATCTGCATTGTCTCCAGTTCCATCACCATCTGAATCAAGGTGCTCATTCGGGTCATGGTCATCCCAATCGAGTTCAGTAGAAACGTTGTCGTTATCGTAGTCGAAGGGGAATGGGTCACTGATGTCACCAATCCCATCTCCATCGAAATCAGCCGATTCATTTGCATCATCAGGAAATACATCAACAATATCGGCAACATTGTCTCCGTCTCGATCAAGGCAACCAGTGAATGGTTCTCCAGAATTTCCGTACTGGTCAGGGCATTCATCGTCATCGTCGGCCCAGCCGTCTCCATCCGAATCAGGACAGCCAACCTTGCCTAGTGTTGAATCACCTATCTTGTATGGGCAATCATCCGTCTGATTGCTATGGCCATGATCACCGTATCCGTCACCATCACTGTCAAGTTGCTGCGTAGGATCTCGCGGAAAATCATCATAGTCGTCTGCAGTACCGTCACCGTCTGTATCGATACAACCGAATACAGGAGTGGTTGAATTGCCCATTTCATAGATGCATTCATCCGGGTTCACTCCATCCTTGTTATCACCGTAACCGTCTCCGTCGACGTCTGACCACTGAGAGATTTCATTGATGAATGCATCAGGATAGTTACCAGTTGCATTATCCCCAAATCCATCTCCATCAGTATCAGTATTCTGAGTATTGTCGGCAGGGAAATCATCATTGATGTTGATGATGCCATCATCATCCCAGTCATCGGTGTTTGAAGTCGCAGTATTTGGATATGGATCAACGTCGTCAGAGATTCCATCTTGATCGGAGTCTGGGCATGCGAATCGGTCTACCCATGAGTTACCAAATTGATTCTTGCATGGGTCTGAGTCGTCCTCATATGAGTCTCCATCTGCATCGGGGCAACCATACCATGTTTCATTAGTTCCAGTTATCAATATTCTAAGGGTGGAAGTTCCGTGCTTGTTGTCGCACGAGTCGGGGAATGTTCCTGAGGGATTATCTCCGTATCCATCTCCATCCTTGTCACGATATTGACTCGCGTCGTTAGGATGACTATCCGCTTGACCTTGTGGATGAGCGAAATATCCAGGTGTGCTATCAGAAAATCCATCTCCATCGGTATCCGTGCAGCCAAATCGATCCGTCGTTGAGTTTCCACTCGTGCTTGGGCATCTATCGGGTTCGAATGCTCCAGGGGCTTGATTATCTCCATATCCATCACCATCCAAGTCCTGCCATTGAGTCAATTCATCGGGGAATTGATCTCCTGAATTACCATTGGGGTTATCCCCAAATCCATCTCCATCAGAATCGGTGTTCTGAGTACTGTCCGTAGGGAAATCATCGGTGTTTGAACCGTCACTATGGTCGAGGAATCCATCGCCGTCCCAATCCTCTATGTCTGAAGTTGCATTGTTTGGATATGGGTCTGCAAAGTCAGAGATACCATCTTGATCGGAATCTGGACAGGCGAAGCGGTCCACCCATGAATTACCGTAACTGAAAGGACATGGGTCGTCTGTATTTGCATAACCATCAGAATCAGAATCAGCGCAACCATACTTCGTCGTGTTGGCACCAGCGATTACGCCTCGTGTTGAGGCTCCTCTGTCATTTTGGCAAGCGTCAGGAGTATTTCCAGCGATGTTGTCACCATATCCATCATCATCTTTATCCGACCATTGAGTGGCATCATAAGGCAGGTCATCGGAACGGTCTGCGTGTCCATCTCCGTCGGAATCTGGGCATCCTTTATCCGAAGGTAAGGTGATGTTACCCCAAGAGAATGGACATTGATCCGCATTATCTCCAAATCCATCATTGTCAGCATCATTCCAATCTTTTCCGTCGTTATCATCGACATCGGTCAAACTACTGTACCCATCTCCATCATTATCTGTACAACCGAAGTAATCTACGGTTGAATTACCCCATGTAGTGGGGCAATGGTCTGGACTCGAAGCACTTTGCACCCATTGTCCAACCCCTCCTGCTCGCGATTGATTCCAAGTCCCATCACCCCAATTGTCGCCATATCCATCATTGTCGGTATCGGACCATTGAGTTTGGTCTCCTGAGTGGCTGTCACTCAAATCTGAATATCCATCTCCGTCGCTATCAGGACATCCGTTCACGTCTTCTGTGGAGAGCCCGTAGACAAAGGGACAGTTATCGAATGGTGCAACCGCCCCTGACAAGGTGCCATCCTCAAATCCATCATTGTCGTAATCCAAGGGGTACGGGTCTTGTAGATACGCATTGGCAATGTATTGGCCAGGCCAAGCACCGGAGCGACTTGCGTCCCAACTGTTGTTACCCCAATTGTCTCCAAGTCCATCTCCGTCAGTATCAACCCATTGGGTATCCTTTCTCCAGAAGTCATCATTGAGATTGGATTGGCCATCGCCGTCTTCGTCAGGGCAACCGATTCTGTCTCTCCAAGAATCTCCCCAATATCCTGTGCAATCGTCTGGGCTCCATCCAGTAGAAGTGTCGCCATGACCATCGCCATCAACGTCGCTGTATTGAGTTGGGTCTTGATCCAAATCATCATCGGAGTCTGAGTACCAGTCGCGGTCAGAATCGAGAATTCCAAAGTATATTCGATTTGGACTATTCCAGTCATCATAATTGGCGATTCCGAGATCCATTATGCCATCATTATTGACGTCGGCAAATGCCATCCCCCAACCCGGCTCAGAATATTTGGATAGCCAAGCACGATGAAACTCTCCAGATCCATCATTGATGAATAACTCATCCTCAGCAGAATTGATGGCTCTTGCGATATCTATGTCTCCATCACCGTCAACATCAGCGACAGCAGTTCCTTGAGTTCGTTCCGAAACTCCCAAAATATCGGTATAAGAGGTCGGTAATCCAGAACCGCTGTTGGAAAAGATGTAATCATTTTGAAGCCAATTTCCTTGTAACAGGTCTAGGTTTCCGTCGCCATCGAAATCGGCTAATTCAATCGAATATGTTTTTTGTATTGTTGGACTTGTCCAACCAGCTGTAGTTGAGAATGTCGAGCCGGTTCCAAAGTAAATTTGACTTTTCTCTTGTGCACTATTACCTCCATTACCGCCTACAGCGAGATCTAGATCGCCATCCCCATCGACATCTCCCAGCGCAATGTCTCGTGTGTATTGTGTGTCAGAACTGGTCCACCCTGCTGAAGTTGAAATCGATGAACCAGAGTTGAAGAATACTTGATTCTGACTATTGTAATTTCCAACGACCAAATCTAGGTCATCATCATCGTCTATGTCACCAAATTCTATCGCATAGGAAGTTTTGCTGTCCGAACTGGTCCATCCGGGAGTGGTGGAGAGATTGCTTCCTGTGTTGAAATATATCTCATTAGTGCCACTTCTTCCAACTGCCAGATCCAGATCACCATCACCATCGACATCCCCCCATTTGACATCATAGGCGTTCATTGTGTTGGAACTCTCCCAATCGGCAGAGGATGAAATTGTACCAGCATCGTTTAGGAATACCTGAAGATTGTCACCCAGATTTGCCACTGCTAGATCTACATCTCCATCTCCATCAATATCACCCCATGCAAGGGAGGTGGAGTCGAGTTCATCCGAACTCTCCCAAGCGGGGTTGGAATCCAAAGTGCCGCCACGATTCAGATACATCTCAACAGGTTCTTCACGGTTAGCTCTGACCAGATCCAAACGTCCATCCCCATTCAAATCACCGAGCTCTACAGAGTAGGTGTTTCCATAATTGTTAGGCTCCCAAGATGCTGTTGTTTCAAGCCCTTTATCGTTGTTAACAAAAATCTCCAAAGTTTCTGGGATATTGCAGCAACCATGTCCTGCAACCAAATCGTAATCTCCATCACCATCAATATCGCCCCATGCTAGAGCGTTGTTCCTACCTGAACTTTCTTCTGAAGACCATGCAGGCGAGTCTGCAATTTCACTACCAGAGTTGTAGTAGACATTTACATCGCCTTGTCCCAGAGCAATATCCAAGTCTCCATCGCCATCTGCATCTCCTAAAGCAACTGAACCAGAATTTGAACTTGAGGGTGACCAATTACTGTCAGCGGTAGTACTCAGTCCAGAAGCATTGTTGTAAAACACCTGAGGTGCAGAATATCTGTTCGCAACTACAAGATCGGGGTATCCATTTCCGTTCATATCTGCAACTGCGATATCCTGTGTTTTCTGCGAATCAGAACTTGTCCATCCTGCTGTCGATGACATAACTCCATTATTGTTGAAAAAGACCTCATTTGCAAGTGTATACGAACTGTCGCCATTTCCTATAACCAAATCAAGATAACCATCATTGTCGATATCTGAGAATTTTAGTGCTGAGGTAATTTTTGATGATGGACTCCTCCAATCATAGGAGGAAGAAAAATTGCTTCCATCATTCAAGTAGATGTAATTGTAGGATCGTGTACCTAAGGCAAGATCCAGATCTCCATCCGCATCGACATCCCCTAAGGCCACCGATTTTGTAGTGTGAGATAAAGGAGAAGACCAATGGGCAATATCTGAGAAAGTACCATTATTGTTCAGGTAAACCTTGTCTTTTGCTCCAATCGATTGTGAACTCATGTATCCAATGACCAAATCTAAATCTCCATCACCATCAATATCACCAAGTGCGAGGTCCTCAGCATACAATGCTTCTGGACTCTCCCATGTAGGGGATTTATCCGCAATGAATCCTTGTGAATCAGAAGTACAATTTGCCATCGGGACGAAACACGTGGTCGCATAAGCGAAAGGAATAGCGGGGTCCAGCGGATGGCTATCCAGGGAATTTGTGGTCCCATCTCCATCCCAATCCAAGTTCGTGACTTCAATTGGACGTGGAGGTTCCCACCATTCTTCACTAACTAGATGATAGCCACCACGATTCTGATTGCCAACATCATAGGTCTGTACATACATCGATTGTGTTTGTTCATCAGGCTCCATCGGTTCACCGAAATCATCGGGATTATCGGTGAGTGAGTGACTCAATATCTGTACCAATGTCGATAGAATTAACATCGCTACGATGCCTCTTGCAATCAAGGTTTTTCGGTCGTTCACGGGCTTGCTTATGGTCACGGAGACGCGGCTCATGGAAATGTCAAGACGCGGAAAGGTGAAAAAACACTCGCATACTTCAGATTCCACTCACCATAGGTGAGTGAGTTCGGTTTCACTCATCTTCAGCACTTGCAGATTCAGCGCGACTGGCTAATCCAAAGCGCTCTAAGCGCTCGACAATTTCTGCCATGACCCACTCTGCCTCGAGGCGATCCATGTCGCAGTATAGTCGCTCATCTCCCATCAAGAAGGTTAGACGACCGCCTTCGGCTACGTCAAGGTCTCTGAAGTCCTCCATTGGCCAACTCCTAGCAGGCATGCCGAACATCCCCATGAATTTTGGAATGACGTGAATCTTTTCTTTGGTTAATCTGACATCATGTTGTGATTCGAACAGACCGGATTTGACTGTCATCATCAAGCACAGAAGAATCACTCCAGCCGTCGGCAGCAGGAAGAATACCCACCACAAGACCTGTGAGTCTCCAGGTGAATTAGCAGAGACAGGTATACCCAGTAACAGGCCGATGATGGCTGCACTCCAGAAGGCCATTTTTGGACCGTCTCTAACCCTTGAGGGTATGGAGAAGCAGACGATTGATCCGATGGTCACGAATTTCACCATCTGTAAGTCCATGTTCGGGACGGCTGGCCAGCGTTCAGGATAGTTGCAAATTTGGTCAATGACGTTCATCCCGTGTTCATCTGCTTCGACGCTTCTACCGGTGTGTTCATCCAACCTGACTTTCAGCATCGCAGCCAAGGTCTCCATCGCCTTCAGAATACTTGCTTCATTGGTACATCTCAGAATCTCCTCGTCCCCTTTCTCAGTCTGCAGAAACATCCCATATCCTTGACCACTCTTGCCCTTGGAATCGGTGTACAGGCGGGCTATGTCTGCTACTTTGGTGGTAGATGATGAGTGCTCCAGTTTCTTGCTGTCAGCAACCAATTTATCAGAACCTGCGGAAACTATTGTTTCCTTGGCTTTGTCTTCGATGTTCAACGTCGGATGTGCGGTGCCCATGAGGTGCAAATCGAGGTCGCACAAATGAATATTCCCTCTCCTTTCATTCTTATAAAATAGCAAAGAACTGCTGATTTTTTTCCGCACTTAGTGACACCAAGTCCACGCTGATGGACACCGGTGGTTTGATGGATGAGTCAGCAGGACCGCAGGTCATGGGAGTGTGCCGCCGCGTCGGTGTCTTGGTAGCGATGGCTATGCTTCTGCTTCCTCTGTTGCCCGTTGTACAAGCGGACGACGATTTGGCATCATCGAGTCTAATGACGGATGGCCAGTCTGTTTCAGGCAACGTCGATTACGATGGTGATCGCACCGATTGGTGGAAAATCTATGCCATAACAGGGGATGTTGTTGAGGTGACCGTTTCAACATCCATGAGTAACCCAGCGTGGTGGTGCCCCGGTGACGGATATACTGGCAAAGTGAAGTTGACAGATGCCAATGAGAATACCTTGGCTGGAGACAATACCATCGATGATTCTTCTACCACCACCACTTTGTCAACTCCCGTTGCTTCGTCTGGTTGGATACATTTGCGTATCAGAAGCGATGATTCATGGTGTAATGACGGCATCGATTACAGTTTGACTCCAAGTATCAACAAGGATACCAGAGATACCGATGATGATGGGTGGATAGACAATGAGGATGACTGCGATGAAGTTGTAGGCACCTCCACCAATGACAGGCTAGGTTGTCCAGATTCAGATTCGGATGGGTACTCGGATCCTGACAATTCATGGTTGGCACATCCTGATGGCGCAGCAGATGCCTTCCCAATGGAGGATTCGCAATGGCACGATTCCGATCGAGATGGCTACGGAAATAACCTCGATGGATTCCAAGGAGACCATTGTATCGACCAGAAGGGATTCTCAGATAGGGATAGATTCGGTTGTTTGGATTCCGACCTCGATGGATGGTCAGACCCCGATCCTTTGGGATTGAACAGCAGCGAGCCGTGGCCGGCTCACCCCAACGGTTCAGCCGACGCCTTCCCAATCGACTCAACCCAGTGGAATGATAGCGATGGTGATGGCTATGGGGATAATTGGGCAGACCTAGTTTGGAATGAGTGGAGGCTACCGCCTAACACCAGTTCTGAAGGTGATGGTGGAGAGATACCCCCATGGAATCAATCGGATAACAGCACTGATTTCATTCAATTCGGAGAGTGGGTTGATAACGCTACTCGGCCAGATTTCTGTCCAAGTGTAGCAGGAACAAGCCATCAAGACCGCTTTGGTTGTGTAGATAGTGATGAAGACGGATGGTCTAACCCAGATTTGAACTGGACCAAGTACGATGGAGCTGACGCTTTCCCATACGTTCCGAGTCAATGGTATGACAGAGACAACGATGGCTGGGGAGACAATCAGGACCCGAATGCCGAATTGATAGATGATTTCCCTGACAATCCTACTCAGTGGCGCGACACCGATAGAGATGGCTACGGCGATAACCAAACTCTTGGAGCATGGCAAGTTGACAATTTCACGATGGATTATACCCAGTGGTCAGATATGGACGGCGATGGTTACGGCGATAATGAGAGTGGCTATCAGCCGGATTCGTGCAAGACCTCAGATCCAGCATTGGTCGATGAGGATCGAATCTCGCGCTTTGATAGATATGGTTGTGCAGATTCAGACAAGGATGGTTGGTCGGATCCGGATGGAAATTGGTCAGCCCACCCTTACGGCTTTGCAGATACCTTCCCTGATGACCCAAGTCAGTGGTATGATACCGATGACGATGGTTTTGGCGACAATCTCGAATATTTCGACGGAGAGTCGTTCTCACCTGCCTTTGAGGGAGATTCTTGTCCATTCACGCAAGGGGAATCTCGCAAGGATAGATTCGGCTGTCCGGATTCGGATTCAGATGGCTGGTCAGACCCCATGCCTAACTGGCTGGCAAGCCCAGCAGGTTTTGCAGACACCTGGCCGGATGAGCCAACACAATGGAATGATTCCGACGGCGATGGCTACGGCGGCAATCCTCTGGGAGTAAGACCGGATGCCTGTCCAGATGTTCCAGGTACAAGTATTGGAAGTGACGAGGGCGGTGATCGCTACGGTTGTCCAGATACCGATGGGGACGGTTGGTCTGATTTGGCGGACCATTTCGATCACGAACCAAGCCAATATCGAGACAGCGATGGTGACGGCTGGGGAGACAACAGCGAAGGTAACGAAGGAGACGCTTGTCCAAACCAAAGAGGAGATAGTTTCCTAGACCGAAGAGGTTGTGTTGATTCAGATAGCGATGGATATTCAGATCCGGATGAATTGTGGAAGGCTAGTCCAGAGGGTACGGCAGATGCTTTCCCTTACGATAGGATGCAATGGAACGATAGCGATGGCGATGGTTTCGGAGATACTCCAATAGGAAACAAGAGAGATGATTGTCCCGATGCCCCTGGAACTTCAACTCTGGATTATCAGGGCTGCCCAGATTCCAATCGAGATGGTTGGTCGGATAGTTACGGTGAGTTGAACGCTGCTTTTGCAGGTCTTTCAGATGACCCTGCGAGTTCTTGGCTGACCTATGCTTTGTTGGCTATGGCCGCAGGTCTTGGGGTATTGGTTGGCATGCTATTCCGCAGTAAACCAGAAGCAGAAGATGATTGGTCTGCTTTGCCGGATGTAAGCACCCTTCCTCTACCACTTGCCGCCGATACAGTTGGTCAAGCACCCCTTGATTCAACACCTCCCCCTCTTCTAACTGAGCAAGTTCCTCCGGCTGAAGTTTCTACAGAGGAACAACCTTCCACTCTGATGCTGCAACCCGAGGAGGAGCGCGGTGCTGATGCTGGATATGGAGGTGAAGTCTGATGCGTCGCGTCCTTCTCCTCTTGCTGGTATTGCTGTTATCGGCTTACCCAGTTTCTGCAGAAGACAATGTGCCAATAGTTGAGAGTGCTACCGGTGATGATTACGCCGATGGCGAGTTGGCATCTTATGGAATCCGCGTGGTCGCATGGCGCAACGATAGTATCGATGCTGACGATGATGGAAGAGATGATGCTGTAAGAATCGTCCTCGCCTTGAACAAGACCGCTGAAGTCGAAAGTGCAGATGTTAACATTCTAGTGACCTCTTACCACGATGGTAGATCGGTGGATGAGTGGAATAATCTATCCTTCAGTGGTGCAATCGAGACCTCGATAAGAATAGATGCCTGGGGCGAAGGAATCTACGTGCACAAGTTACAGATGTTCGACCCGCAGAGCGGAAAGAAACTGGCAGATCTTAACGC
Organism: uncultured Candidatus Poseidoniales archaeon; assembly: GCA_964526445.1. Taxonomy (GTDB): domain Archaea; phylum Thermoplasmatota; class Poseidoniia; order Poseidoniales; family Poseidoniaceae; genus UBA226. The sequence continues at coordinate 1,089 of CAZGIY010000028.1, read as the reverse complement.
TGGAGAGTGGAACATGGCGCCTGCCCTTACAGGTGCCTATCTGGAACTCAAATTGAGCGCACCAGAATGGATGGAAACTGGAGACGAGTGTACCATTGAGAGAACTTTCATCGATGAGATTGGAGAGAGATATGATGTCATGGGTAAGAGGGATATCAGGGGTATACCGTTCAAGGTTAACGATTGGGATGATGTCCTAGATTGCAGCCTTTGGCCAGCAGGAGATTACCTGATTAGCGAGACATATCAGAATGGCTTGGGACAAAAGACAGAATCTTGGTTGAACTTGACAATCAACAACCGTCCTGCTCCTTCCTTTGAACTTCAGGTCATCGGCGATGGAGAGGAATACGGAACTACGTGTCTGTTGCACATCGATCCAACCACAATCGATTCCCACGAAGAATGGACCTACATCTGGGATACAATTCCTGACCATGGTGCTGGGGATTCACCAGATCTGAATTGTTCATCTTGGCAGCCCGGAGTACACTTGGTCCGCATTGAAGTGGTGAATGAACAGGGAATCTCAAGCACCAGCGGCCTCAATCTAGTCAGGCTTACCCCTCTTAATCCAGTTGATTCAAACATTTCTGAGAATCAATCCATGGCGTGGCCGGTGCGAAGTGGTGGCGATGCTGTTGGAGCATCCAGTGACACTGGCCTCTATGGGGCGGGAAGTGCAGCCCTCTTGGTCTTCCTCGTTTGTATTATGATTGGAATGCGCTCCAAGGAATATGAAGAAGAAGAGGTCATTGGAGTTCCAAGAGCTGCTGAACAGAAACTGTACGATGCTCCTCCCATACTGACTCCCGCCCAAGCCTTCCAGCAGCAATGGGGCCAACCTGACGATACGCTTCCAGAACCTGCTCCTTCTATCGATGAATTGCCCACTACCGTCGATGCTGACGGAATAACATGGAGAAAGCATCCTGATGGCAAGATGGATTGGTACGATGAGGGTGCAGCCACTTGGGTAGCATTCGAGTGATTCATACTTCTTTCAAGAGCAGAAGTTTTCCCTTGGAAACCGAGATTCTTGCCGTTTTCCCCATCCCTGTATTGTGTAATCCAAGACTGGAGAACTCC
>CAZGIY010000027.1:12570-17888 GCA_964526445.1 uncultured Candidatus Poseidoniales archaeon | reverse complement strand
GGGAGATACTTGAATTCGGGATGATATTGTGTCGCTACGAAATATGGGTGATTGTTCAACTCAAAGATCTCACATCTCTGGCCGCTGTCATCCTTTCCAACGAACTTCAGACCCTTCGCTTCGATATCTTCAATCAGTGCAGGATTGACTTCGTATCGATGGCGATGTCTTTCGTCGACATGTCCTGCACCATTGTAGAGTCTACGAATTGCGCAATCTTCGACTTGGAAGAGAGTTGGTCGGCTACCTAATCGCATAGTTCCACCTAGATGGGTCTTGGAAATCTCAGGCATGAAAACAACAACTGGGTGTGGTGTCGCTTCATCGAATTCGGTTGAATTGGCGCCTTGCCACCCTAAGACACTGCGGCAGAATTCGATGACTGCAACTTGTAATCCAAGACAGACTCCAAGATATGGGATATTATTCTCTCGAGCATGTCCCGCTGCGAGTATCTTACCTTCGATTCCACGGTCACCAAAGCCGCCTGGAACGAGGATTCCATCTGCCTTATTGAGAAGGCTCCACGCTTCGTTATCCTTGTTGGGTGAATCTTCAAGATTGGATGCTTCAATCCAGTCGATTACTAGTTTACGACCTACCTCAAATGAAGAATGCTGCAAGGCTTTGATGACACTCAGGTAGGAATCTGACAAGCCGGTATACTTGCCTACCATTGCGATGTGAACTTCCTCGGACAGGCCATCGACCCTGTCGGCCATCTGCGCCCACGATTCGAGTAGCGGGCGCTGTTCGGGCAATTCGAAATCTAATCTTGTAGCAAGCATCTGGCTGACGCCTTGTTCCTCCAACAACAATGGGACGCGATAGATATTCGAAACATCGTGAGCCGAGAGTACTGCTTCCGAAGAAACATGGCAGAACAAGGCCAATTTGTCGCGCACATCGTCTTCAAGTGGCCTTTCACTACGACAGACCAGCATGTCTGGAGTTATTCCGAGGCTGCGCAATTCCTTGACAGTATGCTGAGTAGGTTTGGTTTTCTGTTCTCCAACCACTCCGATAACTGGAACCAATGAAACGTGGACAAAGCATACGTTTTCAGGACCAACTCGGAATTGGAATTGGCGCAATGCTTCGATGAATGGTGCAGATTCGATGTCGCCTACTGTTCCTCCCAATTCGATGACGCAAACATCTGGCTTTGCCCCACTGTCGTCTGAAGGACGCGCTGCAACCTCCTCTATCCAATCTTGAACTGCATCGGTTATGTGTGGAATGACTTGCACAGTTTTGCCGAGATAGTCTCCTCGCCTTTCTGCCTCTATGACTTTGGAATATACTTTGCCGGTAGTCAAATTGTTGTCCCTTGTCAGGTTGACATCGAGGAAGCGCTCATAATTACCCAAATCCAGATCAACCTCTCCACCATCATCGAGAACGAAAACTTCTCCGTGTTCAAACGGTGACATTGTACCCGCGTCAGTATTCAGATAGGGGTCAATCTTGATTGCTGTGGGGCGCAAACCAGCGCTCTTCAGAAGCACTCCAAGACTGGAAGCTGTCACCCCTTTTCCAAGGCCGCTGAGGACACCGCCAGAGACAATGACGTACTTCATATCACATCAACGGGATATGGAGCCGGCATATGCCATACATCAAGATTCTCATCATTCGAAGTCGAGAACCACCTTACCGCAATCACCTGTTAGCATCAAAGCGATGGCTTCCTTGTAATCGGTCCAAGGCATCCGATGAGTCAATACTGATTCAATATCAAGTTTGTTTTCAACCAATAGATCCTGCATAGTATCCCATGTTGACCACATCCTTCTACCGTTTATTCCCTTGACGTGCAGATAGCGGAAGACAATTTCATTGATTGGCACTTTGGGTTCGCTACCATAAACTCCCAAGATGTTGAGGTATCCTCCCATGCGCGTGCTCTTGATCGCATTGGACAAGGCTGCGGCTGCTCCGCTGAATTCACATGAATTGTCAACTCCCACGCCATCGGTTGCTTTGAGAATCTCCTCTACTACATCATCGCCTTTACCCAGTACTAAATCGGCCCCTAATTTTCTGGCAATATCCATACGATACGAGTTATCCCAATCTGTTGCTATGACTTTGCTAACCCCCATTCTCTTGGCTACATCTACGGCGAACAAGCCGATTGGTCCCAAACCATGAATCGCTACGGTTGAATCCTTTACTGGACCTCCTGTCAAGGTGTGAATTGCATTTCCCAAGGGGTCCTGAATTGATGCATATTCTGGTTTCAAACCCTCAGGGTTGTGTCTGGCTGAGGAAGCGGGCACTGTGAAGTATGGTGCAAAGGCGCCATTGGAATGAACACCAAATATCGAACCATATTGGCAAACGTGGGCGTTTCCTTCGTTACAACGAGGACATTCCCAACAAGCTAAATGGCATTCTACTGCGATGAAATCTCCAACTTTGTGTGATTCTACACCTTCACCGAGAGCGGCAACATAGCCGCAGGTCTCGTGTCCAGTAATGGTTCCAAGCGGCACTTCCTGTTGGCCCCATTCATCCCAGTTCCAGATATGCAAATCAGATCCGCAAACGCTGGTTGACAAGGTCTTGATCAAGACTTCACCTGGCCCAGGGGTAGGAACTGGATGCTCGATTAGTTCGAATCCATCCACTTCTGGTCGGGACTTGGCCCAAGCCATCATGGTGTTTGGCAGTCCCGCCATACCCCCTGCTGTACTTGCCCTTTCTTCATCATTGCCACATGGCAGATTTCAGCGGGGTTGCAAGAGTTCTTATATGGAGACTGTTCCCGAAACTATACAACCGATGGTTCAGTAGTGGTGCAGATGTCCAAATCAGGTGATGATATGCCCGAAGATTGGGAAGATAAGATGCTGAACAAGTTGACAGAAATGTTCAAGCAGATGGGTATGGATGTCAATTTAGACACTCTCAAGAACATGATGGAACAATTCCAGGACAAGTTCGAAGAAATGGGATTTGACGCCGAAAAAATTGCAAAAGGTGGAGTGAACCTAAATTTCGATCTCTCTAACCTCAATGACATGCTCTCCAAAGGTGGCAACCTGAATGACATGCTCTCCAACTTAGGTTTTGACGTGAAGGTAGACGCTAAGCCTACTGAAATTCCCGTCCCCGAAGAGGATGATGATATTGAGCAGGTCAAACAATTGCCCACCGCCGATGTCTATCTCGATGGTTGGGAGATGGCGATTACCGTAGATTGTACCACCGAAGTGGAATTGGATGAGAACCTGATTGAATTAGAACTCATTGAGAAGGGTTCCTTACTGGAAGTCATTCGTACCACTCAGGTAGCACCTGTGGCCCGTATCGAATTACCACACCAATGCGACGAATTAGTCGATTGGTCGTTCAATAATGGCATCCTCGATGTTACTCTAAAATTGACCCCCCAAGGTTCTGCAATCGAGGGGGAGGATTCGGATGACGAGTCTGGAGATGACTCGGATGAAGAGATGGAAATTCCTGACGTCAGCATCGATCTAAGCGACGATGACGACGAGGATGACGGTGGGATACCGATTCTGTGAAAAAAAGAAAGGTGAAAGAAATGGCAAAAGTGATTGGAATAGATCTAGGAACAACGAACAGCTGCGTAGCGACTCTCGAGGGTGGTGAGGCCGTAGTCATCGCCAACGCGGAGGGTGCGCGTACCACTCCCAGTGTGGTAGCATTCGCAAAGGATGGTAGTGAGAGAATGGTAGGAGTAGTGGCCAAGCGCCAAGCAGTCACTAACTCTGAACGTACTTTCATGTCGGTCAAGCGACACATGGGTACCAATTGGAAAGAAGGTGTGGACGATACTGAATACACGCCGCAAGAGATTAGTGCCATGGTGCTGCAGAAACTCAAGGCAGATGCAGAAGCATATCTTGGAGAAGAGGTAAAACAAGCTGTGGTAACTTGCCCTGCTTACTTCACGGACGCACAGCGAAAGGCCACCAAGGATGCTGGCCGAATCGCAGGTCTGGAAGTTCTTAGAATAATCAATGAGCCAACCGCTGCTGCTCTAGCATATGGTGTAGACAAAGGAGATGATCAAACAATTCTGGTATACGACCTAGGAGGAGGAACCTTTGACGTCTCGGTACTGGAAATTTACGAGGTCGATGGACAGCCACAGATTGAGGTGAAGGCGACCAATGGTAACAACAAGTTGGGTGGCGATGATTTCGATGAGATGATTATCGACTATCTGGTTGAAGAATTCAAGAAGAGCACAGGTATTGACTTGAGTAAGGATGCACAGGCTGCAAGCCGACTACGTGAGGCTGCTGAGAAGGCCAAGATCGAATTGAGCGGAACCATGCAGAGCCAAATCAATCTGCCATTCATTACCATGAAAGATGGTAATCCAGAACATTTGGACATAACTCTAACCAGAGCCAAATTCGATGAGTTAACCGCATCTTTAGTCAAGAAAACCATGACTCCAACCAAGAAGGCGATGAAGGATGCTGGCGTTTCCAAGGGAGAGGTCGACAAGGTCCTCTTAGTCGGAGGTTCAACACGTATACCCGCAGTCCAGGAAGCAATTGAGAAAGAAGTCGGCAAGGCTCCATTCAAGGGAATCAACCCTGATGAAGCGGTTGCAGTTGGTGCTGCTCTTCAAGCAGGTATCATTGTTGGAGATGAAGGTGTATCAGACATTCTTCTGCTCGATGTAACCCCTCTGACTCTAGGTATCGAGACCCTTGGCGGAGTGATGACCACCATGATTGAGAGGAATACTACAATTCCAAGCCGTAGGTCCGAGACCTTCTCCACCGCAGCGGATAATCAACCAGCGGTAGAGATTCACGTATTGCAAGGAGAGCGCGAGTTCTCCAAGGACAATATCACATTGGGACAATTCCACCTCGTTGGAATCCCTCCAGCACCACGTGGAATCCCACAGATTGAGGTCACCTTTGACATCGATGCCAATGGCATCGTCAACGTAAGCGCCAAGGACCAAGGCACGGGTAAGGAACAATCGATCAAGATTGAATCCGCTACCAGTCTGACCGAAGATGAGATTCAGGAGAAAATCGCCGAAGCTGAGGCTAATGCTGAGGAAGACAAGAGGCGAAAAGGAAAGATCGAATTGCGCAATATGGCTGATCAAGTTGTTTACCAGACTCGTAGGACTCTCGATGAAACCGGCGACAAACTAGAGGACGAGGATACTGCACCTGTTAAGGAGAAACTCGAAGAATTGGAGAAGTTAGTTCAGGATGAAGAAGGAAAGCCATTCGAACTCGAGGCTATCGATGAGGCTGCAATTCAAGCAAAGGTCAAGGAAGTCGAAGAGGCAATGCATGCGATTTCTT
>CAZGIY010000027.1:0-12560 GCA_964526445.1 uncultured Candidatus Poseidoniales archaeon | reverse complement strand
CAAGTTGTATGAGGCGGCAGCAGCTGAAATGGCTACTCAAGAAGCAGCAGCCGGTGATTCTGACGATTCATCCGATGATGTGGTAGATGCTGACTTCGAAGTCGTCGATGAGGACTGAAATCTACAATCGATGGGTTTCAAGGGCGGTTGCGGTTTCGGACGGTCGTTGAGATGGCCGCGAACGACGATACCACCATTCTTGAAGAGACCGAGAGGACTACTGGTAGGGCAGCCTTGCGCAAGAATGTTCAGGCTGCAATCGCTTTGGCAAATACAGTTCGTTCTACACTAGGGCCCAAAGGTTTGGACAAATTATTGTTGGATGAAGAAGGTGGAGTGCAAGTCACTAATGATGGAGTCACCGTTTTGGAAGCTGCACGAATTGAACACCCTACAGGGCGCATGATGATTTCCAGCAGCAGTACACAAGATCGAGTAGCAAGAGATGGGACGACCAGCACCATACTTATCGCTGCAGAAATGTTGCAGAATGCTTGGGATCTGGTGGCACAAGGTGTACACCCTGTTGTCATCGCAAACGGCTACCGTATGGCAGAAGTTGAAGCGCAGAAGATTCTCGAATTGATCTCTAAGGAATCCACGGACGAAAGTGAGATACTACAGGCAACTCATACCTCATTGGCTGGTAAAGGACACTCAGATATTCAACAGAGGATTTCAGAATTAGCAGTACAAGCAGCCGCTTCTTTAGCAACACAAGAAAACGGTAAGACTCGAGCGGATCCAACTTTGGTCAAGGTTCTCGCCAACAAGGGTGGACAGGCAAACGAAACTCATCTAGTGAATGGAGTGGTAATAGCAAAGAAACCTGCCCATCCAGAGATGGCCCAATCTAGGGATGCAGGGAAGATATTATTGGTAGATGGAGGAATCGAACGCAGAAATACCGTTATTGATGCTAAAATCAAGATAACTGAAGCAGGGATGTTGGAAGCATTCCGCAACAAAGAGAGCGAAATGCTGGCAAAGCAGGTTGACGAGATCATTACTCTAGGTGTCGATATCCTAGTCTGCAAGGACGGCATCGATGACCAAGCAAGGTCTTTGTTAGAAGCGGCGGGAATCACTGCATACAGGAGAGTTCACCGAAACGACATGGAAGCATTGAGCAGAGCAGTTGGCAGCCATCCCGTGCATTCAACTTCAACTGCAAGTAAAGATGACCTCGGTCATTTCAAGAGCAGCCGTCAAGAGATTTGGGGAGATGTCGGGCATTGGATTCTAGAAGGAAGTCAAAAGCAAGGCTTGACATTGGTCACCCGAGGTAGTAGCGAAGAAATGCTAGAAGAAGTCGAGCGATGTTTTGCTGATGCCATTGGGGTGGCTTGCCACATGCACGAAGAGGCGCGTAGTCTGGCAGGAGGGGGAGCGACTCAAATTGCCTTAGCCCGACGCCTGCGAAGATTTGCAGAAACTATTCCCGGTAGAGAGCAATTGGCTATCGAAGCCTATGCTGAAGCCCTTGAAGTGATTCCTAGAGCATTGGCTGAAAATGCCGGACAGGATGCTCTTGGCAGATTGCTGGAATTGACCGCAGCACAAACTTCTGCGGATTCTGATTGGTTAGGCCTAGATCTTGAATCTGAGAGCATTAGCGATATGCACGAAGCTGGAATCAGAGAACCGATTGCAGTCACTCGACAGGCCATCAAGGGGGCAACTGATTCTGCAGTCAGCGTTTTGCGAATAGATGACCTCCTTTGGGCCAAACAAGACCCACAGATACCAGAAGGTGTCATGGAACAACTCGAAGGAATGGGTGGCGCTTAATTCAAGAATGAAAGCCTCTCTCGGAACAATATGACATGTCCGATGTGTGGCGCTCAGAACAATCCTGGAATGCCGGCCTGTTACAATTGTGGCAGTGCTTTGGCCCAGACTTTTGCTCAACCTCAGCAACAGTGGGCACCGCAACAACAGGCGCCTGCTCAGCAACAGTGGGCACCGCAACAACAGGCGCCTGCTCAGCAACAGTGGGCACCGCAAGAACAGGCTCCTGCTCAACAACAGTGGTCTCAACAACAGGCACCTGCTCAGCAACAATGGGCGCCACAACAACCTGCAATGCCCGCAGCACCAGCCGTAGGTGGTGGATATGGTGGCGGTAGCGCTTCGTCTTGGGACCAAGGTTTCTCGTACAGTTCTCATGGACATGGGGGTGGAAGTAATGTCGTCAAAATCGCGACCATCTCTATTGTCAGTCTGATTCTAGTAGGCGGTGGAACATTGACCACACTTTGGGCCATGGGAGTAATTTGGTCTGATGCTGACATAGTAGGTGAATGGACAACTAACGATGGGGATGTCTTGGAATTCAAAGAAGACGGTACTGTCATCAGTGAAGAGGATATGCCTGCAGGTTATGAGATAAAATGGGAAGTCGATGGAGATAGATTGACATGGACTATGAGTCAAGATTCTCAAGGAATTCAAATGTTTGAATGTGACAATGGTGAAAGGATAGATATGTCTTGGGTCAATGACGATGATGACGATTGTAGAAATGGGGAAGATGAAGGGGCTAGTCAAACATTCATCGATTCTCGAACAGTATATGTTGATGATAACGAAGATATGCTAAATTACGATATAACTTACAAAATGAAATTTGAAATTGTTGGAGATGTAATGTTCCTAAAAATGCTTAGCATAACAGTTGATGGTGAAGATGTAACTGATGACTTCATTGAAACTTGGGCAGAATGTGCTGCTTTTGTTCGTGGAGAATTGGATGATGAAAACGAATGGGAAGATGCTATTGATGCCGTAGAAATACCCGACATGTGTGATGGAGTAGAGGGTTTTGATGAAGATTCGAATGACAATACTCAAGGGCCAAGCATGTAAGTCCTAACTACTGACGATCATTCTGATCCTGTCGATGATCACATGGGTTTGATGACTTTGACTTTTGGTAATGGAGAAAACATGAATTGGGCATTGGTTCAGGTCGAGATAATCAAGGACGGCGTGCCAATGACATGTGGAAACCCAGATATGGAAGGGTATTATTGTAGTACAAGCCAGCATGGTGGATTAGACGATACATCATGGGAAAAGGGAGAGACCCTGGTAATCACCGATACTGGTGCAAATCTATGTGATTCTGAATGCGAAGTAACTATTCGCATCAAGCATGATGGTAATATCGCGATGTCTGATACATTGTATCTCAGTTGATCAACGCTGCGTCAATAGATGATGCAAAGCCCTGACATGAATACCAGTTGCTCCGTGTGCAACCATCTTGTTTGTCTTAGCTCCCCAGGCGGTTCCAGCGATATCGAGATGAGCCCAAGGAATCTGCTTCTCATCATCACCTTCGCCTCTGCTTCCTACGAATTGCTTGAGGTATGCGGCGGCTGTGTTTGAACCACCCCATCGAGTTCCTCCAATGTTGCGTAGATCGGCAATCTTGCTGTCCTTCATGTCCTTCTCAAAGGCAGGTAAGAGAGGCATTGGCCAGATCAATTCTCCACAGGCATCGCCAGAATCACGGATTCGCCCCGCTAAGTCATCATCATTGCACCACATACCGGTTGCTTCGTGTCCAAGTGCAACCACTACTGCTCCAGTAAGAGTGGCTAGATCGATGATGAATTCGGGATCGTATTGAGAGGCTTTGTGTAAACCATCAGAGAGCACCAGTCGTCCTTCAGCATCGGTGTTCAGAACTTCCACGGTCTTACCGGACATTGTGGTTATGACGTCACCAGGACGCTGAGCATTGCTCGCTGGCATGTTCTCAGCCATACATGAAATCCCCACAACTCGACCAGCGTGTCCACTGGCCCATAGTGCCTGCATCAATCCAAAGACCGTGGCAGAACCGTGCATGTCGTACTTCATCTCGTCCATGCTAGCGCTCGGTTTTATCGAGATGCCTCCGGTATCGAATGTAATTCCCTTACCGACAATTACTGGGGGCTGTTCTCCTGCATCTGAGTTCAGTTCAAAGATGACCATGCAAGGCTTGCGATCGCTACCCATTCCAACTGCACAGAGTCCGCCCATTCCTAATTTCAATGCCTCTTCGTATTCGATGACAGTGACGGTTGCGTTGTCCTTACCCTCGACCCACTTAATGGCTTTCTCAGCATAGGCCATTGGATACAGATCGTTCGGAGGGGCATTGCCCAAATCTCTGGCTAGGTGAACTCCAGTCGCTACCTGTGCAGAAAGACCTGCTGCTGCAGCGACCTCGGCAACGTCATCGACTTGAGCGTGTAGTATGATATCTCCATCATCCTCGTCATCATCATCCTTAGACTTGTACTGGTCGTAGTCATAATCGCGGAGAATTGCTCCCTCGATATACACTGCAGCGTGCTCGCTGGACAAACCTGCCAATCGTGCAGTGAATTCCTTGCCGTGTTGCTTTCCTCGACCCGAAACTAAACTTGCACCAGCATTTCTGATAGCATCAGCATCCAAGTCCTTCTCCTTGCCCAGACCTACAAGAATCGCCTTGCCAGCAGTACTGTGAATGGTCAAACTTGAACCTGCCTTACCCTTGAAATCTCCATTCTCTATGACATGTGAGATAGTTTCTACAAGTCCATCTGCAACTTCTGTTAAGTTCAATGAAGAAACTTCGCAGGCATTCTCCATGACTGGCACTACCAAGGTACCAGATACGCTTCCAATTCCATCTACATCGACATTCATTGTTCTTACCAAAGGGTGCGAGTATGCAGCACTTTGTCAAGCCTGCGCTGCAATACTCAGCGACGCGATGCCCACCATGCCGCAGCAAGTAGAGAAATCAAAAATGCACTGGGGTCGAAAATGCCCCAGCCTCCTAACCAAACTTCTTCGTCAGGAGCAGAGAAAGAGACCTCATCATCTTCTACCGTTTCAATCACAACCATTGAGGAATCGATAACTCTCTTTTGGTATACAATGAGGAATGTTCCATCTTTGGTGACCTGGTCTGGAATTTCGAAGGATATCTTGGTTGAACTCGTTGCATTGACACCAAAAAAATCACCGATCATGATGGCTTCTTCTGAAGACAAGGTGAATGTACGATTGAATTCATCAATCAATTCATTGATCACGTTCAGGTTGTATGTATCAACTTCTTCAGGAATCCACCAAATAGTAGCGTTTGATGTGCTGGCTCTTGCATTGTTGACCACCGTTGCTGAAAGGCTGTCTCCATCGACGATTAAATCATGGATATGCAACCGCGCTCTCCAATGCCAGACATTGGATATCAGATATCTCATGACATCCAATTCTTCACCAAGGCGGCTTGACAATGGTTCTGTTGTGCCGGGCAACCACTGTTCATCATCTGTCTCAAAAGTGAATGTCGGAATACCCATGATGCCGTATCCGTAGTCTCGACTGGTTCCACAATTTGGATACAGTCCCTGATTTGCATTTTGAATGGGGATTTCTGAGATACTTGCATGGACATCATCCCTGATGCCGTGGAATAACTCCCAATCAGGGGGCTGTTCTGGCCATTTACCCCAAGGATAGAGCATGATCCAAACTCCAGTATGCATCGTGACATACAGATCTGCGTCAGGAACCATCGTGTTCATGTAATTCGAATTCGCAAGAGTTTCTGCTTCACTGAATGCACTACTCCCTGGTTGTGTCGTCGGACAGGTATTCCAGTAATGGTCATAATTTCGATTCAAATCCACTTGGTTGATGTTCCAACGCGTGTCAATGTCATTGCCATCTGCATTCAACATGATGAGAATGTGTAGTTCAGTTGTCGTAAGAACTTCGATGACTTCCTCATCTCCAGCGGCCCATCCTTCGATGTAATATTCAGCGGTCAAGAATGCCAATTCAGTTCCTAGGTGCTCATTCCCATGATGTCCACCATCGATGTAGACAATTTCTTTCTGCGTGCCATCTGGTTTGGCGTTTTTTGTCCAATCAGAGATTTGAACAACCCAAAGATTCCTACCAAGTTCGGTTTGTCCAGCAACAGTCAATATGACAATATCAGGATTATCTACAGCCCAAGATTGTACATCATGAGTTAGTGTCAGATAAGAATGGTACCAGTGCTCCTGTACGATATCCGGCTGTTGTGCTTTAGCCATCGGAGTAAGAACTGAGAGCAACAACAGCCCGAGCAGTATGTGGACTCTCATCGGTCGACTGTGACCATTCACTATTCATCAAACAATCGCTAAGGTGCCTTCAACCATTTTTTGCAGAATTTCGACAGAGTGCCGTTGAAATAGACGGGGCTCTGACAACGTACGATGACCGTGCCCTTCGCCCGCGGCCAGCACATCATGTTAGACTATGTCAACTTCCATCCAATAGTTGCAGATGTGGGCGACTGGATGCTACAATCTATGTTAGCAGCATGCGAAGATGTAGGTGTCCGTATCGTACATTCACACGTTGAGAAATTCGATGGTACTGAAAGCCCTGAAGGGTTTGCATCTGTTGTACTGATCGACGAAAGCCATGTTTCTGCTCATTGCTATTCAGAGGAAGGATTGTTGGCCTTGGATGCCTTCACTTGTGGAGAACACAATCCTTCGGAAATCGTTGCACATATCGATGCTGCCATACGCGCGATTTGTCCTGAAGTTGAGCAGATAAGCCACCATGAAGTAGACCGTTTCTTGCATAGGAAGTGAATAGATGAGGGACTTCATCGATGAGAATTTCAAACACTTCAATGCTGGTGAGTTACAACGTTGTGCTGAATCGCTGTCCGAATTCATTTCCAGCGGTGGTAGGCTGATGCTGACCATGGCTGGAGCCTTGTCTACAGCGGGTATCGGTCGCACCCTAGCCCCTGCAATCCGTTCAGGATTGATACACGCGATATGCTGTACTGGAGCCAACCTTGAGGAAGACCTCTTTCGTGCATTGCAAAAATCAGATTCTCCTAGATATGATTGGAGAAACCTGAGCTCTGAGGATGAAAAGAATATCGAAAATCGAGTTACTGATACCAGCATCCCAGAGCAAATCATACGCGAAGCAGAAGAATCAATGATAGGAGTCTGGAAAGAATCCGAAGTAGCATTACCACCGCACGAATACCTCTACAGGATATTGCCCGAAAAGGAAGATAGTTGGTTATCAGCAGCAAGAGAGATGCAAATTCCAGTATTCACTCCTGGTTGGGCGGATAGTACGCTTGGCAACATATTCTCTGCTAGACTCATAGATGGAACTCTAAGCAACTCAGCAATCATTCGCAATGACCTAGACAGAATGACTGACCTTGCAGAATGGTACTGTTCCAATGATGCCACCACAGGGTTTCTACAAATTGGGGGAGGTATTGCTGGAGATTACGCCATCTGCGTAGTTCCAATGCTCATTCAAGACTTACAGAAGGATGTTCCATTGTGGTCTTGGTTTGCACAGATCAGCGAATCCCGTCCATCCTATGGCGGCTATTCAGGTGCGCCGCCGAACGAGAAAATAAGTTGGCAGAAATTGGCAGTCGATACCCCGAAGTTTGTGATTGAATCGGATGCCACCATAGTGCTACCATTATTGCTACAATACATCTTGGATTCTCAAAATTGACTATATGATGTCTAATTTCGTAATTGCACGATAACATGCAGATATCCCCCTTTGAGTTCGTCACCGTCTTCTATTCGGTAATCCTCGGTCTAGCCCTGACGCACATATTCCGTGCGGTATCAGACCTCTATGAAATCCGCGAGCGCGTTGAGACTTATTGGCTCAATACACTGTGGGTAGTGACTGTGATAATGTGGTCTATTTTTCAGTGGTGGGGACTATGGGAACTCTCGGTGATTCTTACTAAGTGGAATTACCTTCAATACTGGATTATGGTGACAAATTTAGCCTCGATCTATTTCTTTACTACTCTAGTATTGCCTAAAGCAACTGATGAGGGTACCATCAATCTACGTGACCACTACTACTCTGTTCATACAGCATTCTTCATCATCGTAGCATATTCACTTTACAGCTCGTCTGCAATCAATTTCTACTTGTTTGGGGAGAACTTGATTTCTATCCAAGTCATTGCTCCATTTGTTGTGGGTTGTTTGGCATTGGCTGCAGCCTTCGTAAAAACACAGAGATATCACCAAATTATTGGTATCTTGATTCTAATCATCTTCCTTAATTTCCAATTGTCTGATAGATTGGTAATCGAATATGTTCCTTCTTGATTGTCCCAAAATCGAAATTTTGAGGGATTAAGCACGGGAACCTTAGAAGAATACATCTAAATTTGTACAACAGAAGCAATACGTACCAATTCAACTACTAGTTGAATGTCTATTTGTTCATTATTGTCATTAATGAAAGCGGTGCTTTCGACATTTAGCGAAATTTCGACGTCGATTGTCATAGGAGCCGCTTCGAGTTTGAATTCGGGTTCGATTTCCTCAGCAGAGATTGCAGACACGTTACTCGGTGGTTGAAACCAAACTACACTCAATTCTATCTGAGAACAATCACTCACCGTTTCTTCAAGAGATTCTGACTCTGGGGCTTCTGCGGTATTTGGAGTAAAGGACAATGAAGCAGAAACGGTGTCACAATCAGCATCGCCAAATGCACTTTCATCATAATCGATGAGAGTTGTAATCCTTTGAATCATCCAACCATCAATGGTGAAATTTTCTGTAATTTCCATAGAAATTGTTTCTGAACCACCATCTGAAAGAGTAATGGAAGATTGTTCGGTTAGCATTAAATCCTCATATTCTAAACTCCAATCTTTTTGTTCAGTGCTACCAAAATTGTACCAAGTGTCAACATGCGGGTACATAATTATCATGTCAATAGTCAACAACAAAATGAAAACTGTAGCAAATACAAAAGTCGGCTTTTCTTCACTTGGACTACGTAGAGATAATAATTCATTCATATTACAATCCCTCCCCCACCAAGTGCCAAACCAATTATTGTTGTAATTACGACTAGGCAAACTGTCGACATTGTCACTCTAAACAGATCTTCTTCAACAAACAAATCATCTACCAAGCAAAGTCTAACTTCTTCAGAACCGCTAGACAATTTTTCAAAAATGGTATCCTCCCAACCGATAACAAACGCCAACATAACTCCAATCATTGCAGCAGAGATTAACTGTGGCATAGGAAGGAAGGCCTGTACAATCTCGAATAAACTAGACGTCCAAACAGTGGCAAGTAATAGAGCAATAATCCGAATACGTCCGCGGATTTTAGGATTCGTCATATCAAAGAGGTTGAATCTGAGAGCGATGTATATGATCAATATTGGTCTTATCAGCCCAAACATTCCAATCAAGGCAAAGAAGTCCCACACCTGTCTGAAATCGCTTCCATTTTCTGCTACCTTTATGACTACCAAATTGACGAGGCCATAGATCAAATAGACAAAAATTATCGCAGTCATTGCCTTATCCCTTTTTCCAGATTCTGCCATAATTTCCTTCCATATGATTGTGAATAGACCAACGATGCAAACTAGATGCCCTGAATGAGTTACAAGAAGAATGAACAGAGAGTTATCGACAGAAATACCTGTTATGCCTTGGAACATCAAGTCCATTCCCCCCAGATAGAAAACGATAGGCCACTTTGTCATATTTCCACCATATAGAGCAAGTAGCATCAATGCAGCAGCAATGGCTTGATTACGCAGTTTTTCCTCATCACTATCTCGATGCACGATGTACCAACGAAGTGGAACAAGAGAAACAAGACCTATCAACAAACCTTGCGAAATAACCCAACCACCTGCAAACCAATACGTCCCAATAAATGAGTTCACAAACAAGACAATTATTGGAATTGATAACACTACAATGAATGATAAAATCAAATTCTTGCGGGTTACAAACGCTGGAGCTGGAAAAATTAGCAGTATTACGCTTATTTGAACAACTGTAAACAGATTTAATGTTGAACTAGCGCCTTGAAGGGCATTCAATAATTCTACAGAAAAATTTGCACTCAAACTAGATGCTTGAATGACATATATTGTGAATATCACACAATTTACAGTGAATAACAAACCCAGTTGGAGTAGTGTCAAGCGCAGCGATAAATTGGACTCTTTACCGGTCATTGATAACCAGATGAAAGATCCACCTAGCAATGCAGCTAAACCCATTGAAAGTGCGAACAATTCCAATGGTGAGCTCGCGGTCATCAAATCGCCTTAACGCTTCGAATTCAACTTTGGTTTTGAATATACTACCTCTGAAAATTGATGAGTAGGTAGAGAATCAAAAATTTGCGAGTACGCTTTGTATACTATTTCCGAAATGTGATTCAATGTGTTGTTCTGTTACAGTAGTTCCCGAAATATTGCAATCTCTACGCAAAAGCGATTGGGAAAGCAATTGAGTTACTGTAAGGTTAAATGTTCGACAAAATCTCAAATTACCTAGGTGGAGAATAATGAATTGGAACAAAACATGGAGATGGATTCACATTTCAGTAGCAATTGTATTGGTGATTTACCACTCTCGAATAGCATACTATCACTATGGATTTATTGAGTCAGTTTGGTCACCTGAAGTTGACAAATTTGTATCTACAACACTGATTTTCCTTGTCATGTGGACTGGATTGGCAAAATGGCCCATCTACCCATGGTACAAGAAGCGTAAGAACAAGAAAATCCGGGAAGCAAAGGCTGTGTCTGGAGAATAAGACGCAAGAGAGCGCTTATTGTTTTGAGATCACTCCATGTGCCCTGCAAGCCATTGGCCAAGCGCTGCAGCATCCATCATTCCAGTTCGCTGCTCAACTACGTTACCATTGTGGAATAGAATCAGGTTGGGGATAGAACGAACTCCCATACGTCCTGCATTCATCTGATCAGTGTCTGTGTTCACCTTAGCGATGACCAAATTTTCCCTCTCTCCCCCCACTGTGTCAAGTGCTGGAGCAATCATTTTGCAAGGTCCACACCATGGGGCCCAAAAATCGACTAAAACCCATTCGTTATCGTTGACCACTGAATCGAACTCTGCATCTGAAACTGCTATTGGCGCTGCCATCTTCTCACCTGTACAACTCGCTGGGGAAGAGGGCACTTCAACCCTTTCTTGAAGAATTGAGAATGCTCTTTTGGCAGCAATCACTATGAGCAAAAAGCCAAGCAAGGTATTCGGAGGCAGCCAATTGATCATCGCGCCGAGTGTTCTGACCGCCAATCTTTCTGGACTTGCCAAGGCTTGTACAGAAGCGGTTGATGCTGGTCTAGATTGGTTACATCTCGACGTTATGGACGGGAATTTCGTGCCGAATCTAACCTTTGGGCCCCCGGTAATCAAGGCACTGAGAGAGGCATTAGGAGATGGGCCAACCTTTGATGCTCACTTGATGATCGATAATGCTGAGGAATCTTGGGGACAATACGTCGATGCTGGCTGTAACCATCTCTCTGTTCATGTGGAAGCTGTCAGCCACCTGCATAGGTTGTTGTCGGCGATAAGAGCACGCGGATGTGGAGCAGGTGTGGTCCTCAACCCTGGAACTCCGGTTCAAGCAGCCCTTGAGGTGCTTCCTGAATGCGACTTGGTTCTGGTCATGAGCGTAAATCCTGGATTCGGTGGGCAATCGTTCATCCCTACCGTAGAAGCAAAGATTCGCACCTTGAGAAAAGCCATAGATGAGCAGGTAGCAAATGGTGGAAGAGAGGTGCAATTGCAGATTGACGGTGGTGTGAAATCGCACAATATCGCTATGCTTCAAGAATGGGGAGTCACCAACGCAGTGGTAGGTTCCGGCTTGTTCAACTCGAATGCCAGTGTTGCAGATAATCTCGCGACTATCGATGCAGCGTTACAATGAGGTCTTCGGATGTCTCACAGGATTCTCCTGTTGACGCTATTGCATCCACTTCCTGATAATCCTGCAAGAGGGTCGTTTGTTGCTGACAGAGTAAGGCTGCTTCGGAAAATGGGGCATGAAGTTCGGGTTGTCAACGTCTTACCGCGTATAATGAAAATGCATGAACAGAGAAGGTCAACAATGCAGGGGGTTGCCAAGGCCCCTCGGCGTTTTGAATACGAAGGAAATGAGGTCTTGGTGGTAAGATATACTGCCTTTCCAGAGCATCCTCTGCCGAGGTTGACTGCATCCTCAATCAAACGCCGAGTAAAGAAAGTGGAGAAGTGGTTGGGTGACTGGCAACCTGATTTGATCAGCGTACATACGATATGGCCAGCGGCTGAGTTGGGACGTTCATTGGCTGAGCGGTGTAATATTCCATGGATGGCGACCGTACATGGACATGATTTCTCGGTAGGGTTGGGTGCAAAGCAAGGAAACAGAATTCGCGAACTATGCAAAAATACCGATGCTCTCGTTGTGGTGAGTAGTGTCCTTGATGGAATTATCGAATCCAGCCGCGTTATTCCTTGTCACATTGAAATTCCTGAAGAAAACCGAAACAAGGTTGCTAGGTGGCACGGCCGTTGGCGACGAGGAGAATTGGAAATTCTGTTTCCAGCAAATGCTAGAAGGCCTGAGAAGAATCATCTACTGGCATTGAGAACTGGGCGTGAACTGGAAACTAGAGGCTGGAGGGTGAAGATAGGAGATCTTCCAAAT
>CAZGIY010000026.1:0-18203 GCA_964526445.1 uncultured Candidatus Poseidoniales archaeon | reverse complement strand
TTACTCAAGTGTTCTGAGTTTCTCGTAGCATCAACAATTTTCCTTCTTTAATGGTGATATTCGCGATATTTCCCATGCCTTCATTGTGCAAGCCAAGACTGGAGAAACCCATCTTTTCATCCTTGAGTTCATACTTCAATCCTTGAATGGTCAATCCACTTACTGGAGCGACTGCAAAGAGACTGACAATAGCCCTTCTCGGACAATGGAATTCGCAACTTTCAGTAATTGCTCTGGCCCGCCAATTTTGGAGGTGAATAATCGTATTTGGAGAGGGTGATTCGAAGAGTGCTGCATACGCTGCGAGAGCATGATCGGGACGCCCTCCCTCCACACCGATGATATCGATTTGAACCTCATCTGAAATCGATTCGTTTTTTGCGACCCAGTGCAGCGCTTTCACAAGATCAGAATCGTTCTGCCAAGGCATGTTTATGACTTCGGCATTTGGGTGTTCTGAAATGTCTTTGACGACTATGGAATCCATGTCTCCAAGGATGATATCTGCAGCGATTTCGTGTTCGGTCATTCGTAGCGCCCCAGCATCCGCAGCGATGATGAGATCTGCAGTCTCAACCAATGCTTGCCAAGTGGACTTCTCGGGCCAATTCCCCGCCGCTCCGATAATCACTCTCTGCATCGATTTGAGCGGGGAAGTCACGGTGCATCAAGGTGAGGATTGAGAGGCCTACGGCCTCTGCGCTCTCGCGTACGTATAGGCGCCGCTCTAAGAGCGGCGAGACGATACTATGCTCCACAGACTTATTCAGTGTTGCATAAGTCGAGAGGCCTTGTGTACCGTAAGTCACCTTCCTCGACCGTGCGGGTACTTGCTATCTTCTTGTTGATGTTGATGGCGCCATATGCAGGCCTTGTTCCAGAGTCTGTCAGTTCGTTGGAAGTAGAGAAGGACCAATCGTTCAGCATTACATTCTCCGAAGGAAGCGGAGATGAATTGATTGGAGATACTTTGACTTTGAACAACAGCGATTGGATGGTTAGAAGCGAGCGTGGCTTCGATGAGTGGGTTTCCAATTTCATCGAAAATGGTTCAGCACAAACTTCAGGCAAGATGTTGATTGAAGATGAACTCGGTAGATTGCACGGTTGCTGGAGCGAAGGGACAAATGGTATCTGGATGTTCAAAACTGAAGCCAATGGTAATGTGACCACGCAGCAGGTGGACAATCAGAGTGCCTTGGACGGCTGTGCTTTGGCGATTGATGATCAGGATAATCTCTTCATCACTTGGGCAGATTCACAAGGAGAATTGCACTTGTCTCGCGAAGCTAAGAAGGGAGCGATGAATTTTGCACGCACCTTCTTGACCAGAGCATTGATTGAAAATACGGTACAACTTCCATTGAATATCGATTTCAGCGATGGAATGCGGGCAACTATCGTTTGGAGGTCTGCTAATGATTCAACACTTTGGGCTACAAATCACACCGGCTCGTACTGGATGACCAGACAGTTGATTTCCGATGCCGTAGGATCTGATATTGAGATGATTGCCGATTCTGACGGAGTCATGAATGTGGCCTACACCCAAGGCAATGATGTTCGTCTGTTGCGTTTCAACGGGACCATTCACGATGACAAGGTGCTGTACCGTGCCGATTCATCGATGCTTAATTCCAGATTAGGTTTCAATCTTGATTCGCAAGGAAATCCCCAGATATCCTATGAGGGAGACGA
This sequence comes from uncultured Candidatus Poseidoniales archaeon, assembly GCA_964526445.1. Lineage (GTDB taxonomy): Archaea > Thermoplasmatota > Poseidoniia > Poseidoniales > Poseidoniaceae > UBA226. Next base: position 16,505 of record CAZGIY010000026.1, on the reverse strand, counting down.
TGGCGTGATGATTCTGCGCAGTCTCTCTGGACAGTCAACCGGCAGAGTGGATCCCAATCCTATGGCTAACCTGAGTCTCGAGGATCTGGATCATGATAGCCTTCCCACAATTATTTCACACGCTGATTTCGATGCTGATGGAACCAGCGATTTGGTTGTTGGTAACCCTAGTTTTGACAATGGTTCCGGTACAGTAGTAGTTCATTTCGGTAATAAAAATCGTTCAGCATTCTTGGACTCCGCAACGGCATGGAGCCTTGCTGGTTCAGTAAATGAGTCCCTATCCTCTGGACTAGCAGCAGGAGATTTCAACGGAGATGGATTCGATGATTTGGTAGTTGGAATTCCTGGTAGAGGAAACAATTCTTCCAATGTTGGACATGCTGAACTGTATCTCGGTTCCTCTTCAGGTCTTACGAGTACTACCGCATGGGTTTGGACCTTGAACGCCAGTCAAGGATTCACAGGGGCAAAGCTTGCTTCGGCCGGTGATGTGGATAGTGATGGAGATGAGGAGTTGTTGATTGTCAGTAGTAACTACACTTCTCCAAATCCGAATTCAGAGAAGGGTCGCGTCGATATGTTCCTCGGCGGTCAATCAATGGGCCAAGTTCCCGATTGGACTTTGAATGGCACTGCGATTGATTCGATTCTTGGAGCCAGTATTGCTGGAGGAGGTGACGTAAATGGCGATGGTTACGATGATTTCGCAATCAGTTCTACCGGAACCAAGGATAATCCAGCAGGTTTCAGTGCAATCGAGATATTCTTTGGGAGTGCTTCTGGAATCTCTATACAAGCAGACCAGAGATTGGATAGTAACATCCAAGGAAAGTTGCTCGGATATCACATGGCTTGGGTTGACCTCGACGGTAATGGGAATGATGAGTTGCTGGTCGGAGAGCCATTCAATGGCTCAGCTTACCAATCAGGTTTGATTTGGATATTCAACGGAACTGACGCAGGATTAGATTTTCCAATTCCATTGACAACATTATCCAGTACTCAATCAAATGACCAGATTGGTTCTTACTTCTCTTCTGCTGGAGATATCAATGAGGATGGCTATGAGGATCTCTTAATTTCTCGCAGAGGTCTTGGAAAGATCGGTTCTCTTTCCCTTTATCTTGGTTCTGAATTTGGAATATTGACCACGTATCAGAGCATTGCGCAGGGTGCTGAACAAGGAGATTTGATGGCAGCTGCATTTTCGTCGGGAGGAGATTGCGATGATGATGGCATGTCAGAAATCATGATTCTTGAGTTCGACGACATAACTGATGATGATCGAGAAGGTTATGGTTGGATCGACGTATTGACGGAGAGGGATTGGTCGACGACCTCGCTTGGTTATCAGGGCATTTCAATTCTAGACATTCAGATTGGTTCATCATTTAGTGGAATTCCAAATATCATGATAGATTCTCAACCACCTATCCTTTTGCAATACATGGATGATGGAACCCCTGAAGGTCATTGGCTTGAGCGTAGTTTCTCAGGCTTCCATTCTCCCAGTATGGTGACTTCTGCAAGCGGCGCAGTGAATATGTTGGCGCATGATGACCAGGGGCAGGTATTGTTACTCGATTATTCCAGCAGGCAATTGGTTGAGCAGACAACTATTACAACAGGAAATATTGGCGCTTGGGTAGATATTGAAATCGACAACCTTGGACATCCTTCCATGGTTCATGCCAAAGTTGACACATCAGATCTCTACTGGACTCGTGCCAGCGCCAGCGGCTGGTCTAATTCACTAGTGACTAGTGGGGTGGATTTGGATGCCCCATTAACTCATATCATCGATGACTCAAACGACAAATGGGTGGTCTATCGGGACAGTACAGATTCATCTCTATCTACTTCATATCTGCCATTGAATTCATGGATAACGACGACATTGGTTCCGGCAGGTTCGGCTAAATCCGATGGCCATGCTGCCATTATTCTCTCAAATGGTAGTCTGGCAGTCATTTCAGTAGTCGATGTTTCTGGTTCTGATTCTTTGAATCTGACTATTTTCAACGGCTCAGAACTCAGCACTGAGTCGTTGAACGCTTCACCCAATAGAGATGCCCATTTCCAATTGTTGGAATCATCTGGTATGTTGTACGCAGTTTGGCAGAATAATACCGATGGTGAATGTGTTGGGATGAGTAGGGCATTGAATGGTAGTAATTGGACCAGAGATTGGTCTTGGTTTGCCAACACCAGCATCGGCGCCCCGTTAATCATCAAAGATGCCGACTCGTCGCCTCATGTATTGTGTTCAGGTGGCGCTTTGGGAGCCGATGGAAGGTTGGTGAACCTTTCAGATTCAACAATGATTCCATTCACCCTAGATAGTGATGGAAGTAGCATAAGGTCTCATTACGACGTTGCAGGTGGGACCTATTTAATCAGAGATACAAGCGCTGATGGAGGTAGTATCTCCTTGCTATCTGAGAACTCTGATTTCCCGTTGAGAGTAAGAACCCCAATCTCTGGAGAAGTGGTGAATCATGCTGATTTGACCATGTCATCTGATGGTGTAATTCATCTTGCCTTCCAAGATAATACGGGCTTGGATCTAGTATTGATGAAACTGCTCCCTGATGCGGATGCTGACAGGATTCCTGATACCTTGGATGGAATGCCAAATGTCTCCGGACAATGGGAGGATTCAGACGGAGATGGTTTCGGAGAGAATCCCGACGGTCCCGGCCACGATGATTGTCCAGGAACTGCTGGAACAAGCATCATTTCTGCGGTAGGATGTTTGGATTATGACGGGGATATGATTGTCTATACGGAAGATAGATGTCTTTCTGAGAAGGGTTATTCTTACTTCGATAGATTGGGCTGTCCAGATTATGATCGAGATGGTTGGTCGAATAATGACCAGAACTGGATTAGCGGGGACCAATATCCATTCAACTGGAAGCAAACCAAAGATACCGATGGAGATTCGCGTGGAGATAATAGCGGTCCTGATTGTTGTGTCTCATATTGGCCAGATACCAATTATACCGAAATTCATCCTCCAGATATTTTCCCGTTGAACAAACATCAATGGGAGGATTCAGATGGTGATGGCTTTGGTGACAATTACACTCATTCTTCAGGTGACAACTGCCGGTATGAGTATGGACTCTCAAGTGAGGACAGGAATGGCTGCCCTGATTCAGACGGTGATGGGTATTCCGACCCCGGAGATTACGGCGGTGGAACATGGGATGTTGAGAATGGTGCTGATGCCTTCGTGAATGATTCCACACAATGGGAGGATTCCGATGATGACGGGTATGGTGACAACTCCGAGCCCGGATCAAATATGCCCGATCATTGGCCTTCGAACCCCGCAGCAGCCAATGATTCTGATGATGATGGATTCCCAGATAATTGGACTGCTCAATACACTGGAAACAATTCGGGTGGATTGATTCTTGATGCTTGCCCGGATGATTGGGGCAACGCTACAGAAGATATGCCAGGATGTCCGGACCGAGACGGTGACGGAGTTTCAGATTTGAATGATCCATTCCCTGAGGATTCTACTCAATGGGCAGATCAGGATGGAGATGGCTGGGGAGATAATCCAAGTGGAAATGACCCAGATGCTTGCCCAACCCAAGCGGGAATAGCCAACGGTACCGGAGGAGATGGTTGTCCAATAGTGGTCGCAGAGGATGAGGATGGAGACGGAGTCATCGATGATTTTGACAATTGCTCTTCTACTCCACAGGGCGAAGAAGTAGATTCTGAGGGTTGTTCTGAATCTCAAAAGGATGACGATGGCGATGGTGTATTTAATGCACAGGACGACTGTCCAGATACTCCTCAAGAGGAAGCCGTCAATATTCGTGGTTGCACGGATTTTCAGCAAGGGATTGATACCGATGGCGATGGAGTATTCGACCCAGATGACAATTGTTCTTCTACCCCGCAAGATGCAGAAGAAGTAGACTCAGAGGGTTGTTCTGAATCGCAGAAGGATGACGATAGAGATGGGGTAACCAATGACCTTGACCAGTGTCCTGAGACGATACTTGGGGCTGCTGTTGATGAGTTTGGTTGTATCGCTGCAGGAGTAGATACAGATGGAGACGGAATTGAGGATATCTACGATATTCTTCCTGCTGACCCATCGCAATGGGAAGATGTAGACGGTGATGGATTTGGCGACAACATGAGTGGAACCAATGGTGATGAATGTCCCGGCCTCCACGGGAACTCTACCTTTGACAGGAAAGGCTGCCCCGATAGTGACGGTGATGGTTATTCTGACCCAACCCTATCATGGACTGTTTTTGATGGAGCAGATGCCTTCGCTGATGATCCGTCGCAGTGGAAGGATAGCGATAAGGATGGATATGGAGATAACTCTAGCGCAGAGGGTGGCGATCAATGCCCCAATACTCCGGCGGGTTGGAGGACTTCGGTATTGACTAATGGTTGTGCGCCTGTAGAAAATGATGCAGATGCTGATGGTATATTCGATCTTGATGACCAATGTCCGGGAACACCTGCAGGAGTTTCGGTTAATCCAGTAGGGGTTGAGCCAGTAGGTTGTGAGATTGCTTCGGATTCAACCGAACCTGAATCAACATCATCGGGTGGCACAGAGATTTTGATTTATTCAGGTGCGGGAGTTGGCATACTGGTATTGCTAATTATCATCATTTCATTGATTCGCGGAGGCGGTGAAGAAGATGATGAGGATGACGATGATTGGTTTTATGATGATGACGATGATGAGGATGATTACATCGCTCCATTACAACGTAGCAGTCCACAACGTTCGCCTGCGAGGACACCGGCTAGAGCGGGGCCGGGCCCGGGAGGACCTGTAGGGGGTCCACCAGGAGTTCCATCAGGTGGTCCACCTAGTCAGCGCTCCTTCGATCCATATGCTGGCGGAGGATATGGTTCTCCGCCTCCAACAACTGGAGGGTATGGATATGGAGGTCCCGCTCCAAGAGCCCCAGTTCGTTCACCGCCACCTGCTCAAAGCCCTGCAACCCCACGAAAGAAGTCTGTCAAGAAGAAGGTGGTCGATGTAGTAGAGGAGCCGGTTGAAGAAGAAATCCAACAGCAGAATTGGCAACCTGAAGATGAAGGTCCATTGTTTGATGCTGCCGATGAGGCATCAAGACAGGATTCAGTCGCTTGGGCTTGGGATGAGATTCAATTTGGCAAGGATGACCGCAATATTTTGATGGGATTACAAGGTAGTGGTTGGAGCGCTAGACAGTCGCGTGCCATTTTAGAAGAAGCAAGGGCGTGGTGAAATGTTCAGGAATGTGATGGGAACAGCCTCAAATGAGGGTTGCAGGTGGCGTCGTCTCAAGGGGGAATCCAACTGAGCGCCGAAGAATTGGCTGGAGCCTCCTTACCGGAAGGCATCGATGTAGATGAAGCAGCGGCATATTTTGGCATAGTGGAGTCTAGTGCTTCGCTTCATACCTTATTGGACATGAGTCCTAACGAAGCCTTGCTATTGTTCCTAGAGATGACTTCTGATTTGCATCTGGCTGACGGAGATTTTGATTTTGAGACCGCTAGTCAAAGGATGAATTGTGAAGGTGGAGAAATCTACTACCTGGTCTCTGGAAATCTTGGAATGATGAAATTTTCAGATCCTTTGCGTAGATATTTGGGAATGGAAGATAGCGAAGGAGAGTCAGGAGGCCCAGATCCCGGATTACCAGAGGAAGTGGTAGAGGGCCTACAGGTGCTATGCGATCCGATGTCCTTACTGCAGATTCTTTCTATTGCTTTCATGCATGGTGGCAATGACGCAGTTCAGAGATACCTTGGAGGCCTAGCTGCAACGTTCAGCAATCCGGCTGGGCGATTAGATGACATGAAGATGGTTACTAGTACGCTCGAGGCCGTACTTCATTCATTCAGAGGCGGTGGTGGAGTGGCACCAATTCCAGGCTTGGCGCAATCGCCTCCAATGACTCTACAGGATGCGTTATCGAGTGAGATTGCCTCGACCACAGAATCTCCAGGCACCATTCCTCAGGCCCCAGTTGCTAGTTCAGAACCAACCAGTGCTCCAAGTCCCCCGCCTGTCGTTCAAGTCGAGCCTGTGGTCGAAACTATTGCAACATCACAACCAGTTTCTCCGGTTCCTCTTCCAGGAAGTCAAGATACATCCCCCGAACAAGCAGCGCCGACTTCAACAATGCCGCCTCAACTAATTTCGAGTGTACCCCAAACCAAAGCCGAACTTGTTCCATTACCGGTGATGGAGTTTGCTTCAAAACCGATTGATGCTCGTAAGGAAGAGCAGAAGGAGTTTGACGCTTTTGCAGGAGCCTTTGGGGTACAAAGCCCCTCAACTCCTACTGGGAGTCAGCCATCATCAGCAGTTACACAATCTCCCGAAGATATGGTTGTAATTCCAAGTCCGGTATCGGGCGGTTTTTTACAATCTCAACAAGAACAACCTGCATCTCTCGAAGAAGTTTCCATGCAGAACATGTTAGACAGTATTACCACAAGTGGTTCAACTATGAAATCAGATGCTTCGACATCTTCTGCACCAGATACTGTTGTACCAGTTAGTATGCCAGAGGAATCAGAACAGCCAATCGCATTCAATGAACCATCTCCGATTGTTGCAACGACGGAGATTTCTCAGCAAGTGGAGCAAGTCGAAGAACAATCATCATCAATACAGGTCGTTGATGCGGAGGATGATTCGGGTCTTCCTAAACCAATCAGGGCTTCACCTGTTAGGGCGCCAGTTAATTCACAACAAGCACAAATGAACTCTCCTCAAGCCAATCCTGCTGCTCAGTATAATGCCCAACAAGCAGCAGCGATTCAGCAACAACAAGCCGCAATAGCAGCACAGCAGGCGCAACAAGCAGCACAGGAGGCTGCAAGACAGCAGCAGGCTCTAGCAGCACAACAAGCACAACAAGCGGCTCAGCAGGCGCAACAGGCGGCCCAGTCATACCAACCAACAATTCGTAGTGGGGTACATTGTCAAGGATGCGGCATCGGTCTCGATCCCACTTGGAATCATTGCCCAGTTTGTGGGACTGCTTCTGTTTGAGCAAATCACTCTTCGTCGAACAATAGGAAACGCCCTGCATCGATTATGACTTCTTCACCGATTGTGACGGTTGGAGATCTAAGTACCCCAGTCAATCTCTTTCCTGTCGCTGGCGATGGAAGTGATGCGCTATCCCCGACCGAGAAGTAGAATGTCCCCAACACCTTCTCATCCTCCAGTAGGTTACCAAGTAACCTTGCATTTGGATTGACTCCGAATCCTGCTTCAGCAACAGTCCAGAGCAAATCTTGTTCGCGGCTGCGCAGTTTTTTGGCCACTTCTCCAAAGGATTGTCTAACATTTGCAGCTGCTGAACCACCTTTGACATCGATGACTATCCCTTCTTCCACGGTTAGAGTCAGAGGCTCTGAAAGGATATCAGCATCGCAAGAGCCGTCGATGACAATTACTCCGTTCATGCTTCCGGACCTCGGACTTGTGAAGACTTTGCCCGCAGGTAGATTGGTGACCATTTGGGGTCTGTTACAGATTCCCGAATCTTCTCGATTCCATTTCTTCCAGTCAACCTCAAATCTAACATCTGTACCTTCTGAACTAGTGATATGAACCTCTCTTTTACGCCTTAGAACGCCCCCTAGGTCTGCAATCAAATCCCTCATTTTGCTGAAGTCAGCAGACATGCCACCTTCGGTGAATAATTCGACAGTCATTCCTGGCATGGTAGCGATTCTTGCCCCATCTTTGCTGGCTTGGATTCTAGCTCTAGTATGGGTTAGACTGAATTTGGTTGGAGCCAAAACGACTTGCTGTTGACGCATCAGATTGGCTACCGGCCTAGGAGGCTCTTCTCCGTGATGCCTCCCCTTTGGCATGATTATCAGTAGCGTTCTATCGGAGATTTTTGATGCTGCTTCATACAATGCCTGTCCAATTTCAGTAGTGGTGGGGTCACAAACAACCAGTACGTTCTCACCTCTGCGGATATCCATACAGGTCTTGACCACCATCTTAGCGGCAGCACCCATTTTCTTCATTCTCTCTTCGATTGAAAGATCATCATCTTCGGCACTAACTTCTTCGGATTCTTCTTCGTGAAGACCCTCCAAAACGGCATCTTCATCAGGGTCATCTACATCAGGAGGCTTCTCCTTGTCACCCTTTTTGCGTCGGCCCACGATTCGACACACCACCCTTCTCCTTCAACACTTTCCTCTTGGACTTGATTCAAGACCACTAACCTCTTCGCCATAACATGGAAGCGGAACAGACCTATGTAGAGTTCATATCTAGAGTCAAAGATATCTACAGATTCAGAGGGATGCGTAGCCACTTGGGTTGGGATCAGCAAACGATGATGCCAGAAGCCGGAGCAGAGGCTAGAGCGTCGATGTTAGCTTGGCTTGCAGGTCAGGCGCATAACAGAGTGGTAGACCCCGATTTTGGAGAATTGCTATCGAATCTATGGCAAAGATTGGACTCTTTATCCGATGATCAAAGATGCAACGTTCGAGAGATGAAGAGAGAGAGGGACAAGGCGATTCTGCTTCCCGAGGAGCATGTGATTAAGGTCGCAGAGATGACCTCCAGTTCGCTTGAAGTTTGGAAAAAGGCGCGCGCCTCAAATGACTTCTCCATTTTTTCTTCTACTTTGGAAGAATTAGTAGAACTCGCCAGACAGCGAATATTCTTCCTTCAGAAGCCTGGTCAGACTCCATATGATGTATTGTTAGATGATTATGAACATGGAATGGGAGTTGCTGATTATGATCCTCTATTCGAGGGATTAAGGGAGAGGTTAGTGCCATTATTAGATAAAATCATGGCTTCCAAGAAAGGTTTGGAAGATATTATGATTCCTGATTCTGCAATTTTTGACGTTGAATCACAAAGAGAACTTGGGCTACGTATTTCCAAACATTTCGGCTTTGATTTTTCAGCAGGGCGATTGGATGATGCAGCACATCCTTTCTGTTCAGGACTATGGAATGGAGATACTAGGATTACCACTCGGTATGATGTTAAAGACCCATTTTCTTGTATCGGTGCGGTCATGCATGAAACAGGACACGGACTGTATGAACAGGGCCTTCCTTCAGAGCATGCTTTCACTCCAAGAGGAGGGGCAATTTCTCTAGGGGTACATGAGAGCCAATCCCGATTATGGGAAAACCAAGTCGGTCGAAGTAAGGCATTCTGGGATATGGCAGGGGATTGGTTTCGAGATGCATTTCCTGAAGGGCCAGAATTTTCTGATGAGGAGTTGTATCGTTTGGTGAATAAGGCCGAGCCGAGTTTCATCAGAGTCGAGGCCGACGAGATAACTTACAATCTCCACATCATGTTAAGATACGAAGTGGAAAAAGCACTGTTTAATGATAACCTTCCAGTTTCAAAGATACCTGAAATGTGGAATGATTTATTCAAGCAATGGTTTGGAATTGAAGTTCCTGATGATTCTCATGGTTGTTTACAAGATATTCATTGGTCGATGTTGGCCTTTGGCTACTTCCCAACCTATACATTGGGCAATTTGTATGCTGCGCAGTTGACAGAGAAAGTTTGCGAGGAACTAGATATGGAAATTGATTCAATCGTGGAATTTGGTAGAACTACAGAGATGCTGGATTGGTTACGCCGCGAAGTTCACACACCGGGAATGTTACTGTCGCCGTCCGAACTAATTGAGAGCGCTACGGGCAAGCCACCCAGCCCAGAACCATTCCTCGATTATGTTGAGAGGAAATACGGGTCTATTTACGGATTCTAATTCACTCGCCGTCGTCGCCAGACTCATCGCCGGACTCATCGCCGTCGTCGCCACCAGTAAACTTTGCTTGTAGGTCGTTCAGCATGTTTGTCATGTCATCAACAGCAGTCCTCAGATCAAAGGCTTCTCCATGTGCTCCACCTGCTCCAAGGCTCATTCCAAGAATGGCTCCTAGCGCACCTAGCATCATGATGACCAGTGGCCAGAACATACCTTCAATCGAGGTATCAGCCACGCCTCCCCAAATAGCTCCAACAAGGAATACACCTAGTCCGCCTAATACCTGTCTCCATCCGTCTCCTAACGTTTCTTCAATTCCCATGGTTATCTCACCATTTCGATGCAGGATACTGATATGTTATAGGTATTCCCTCTATTCTATTAATTTGGCAGTTGTTATAAAAATGAGCCATTTCCGCCGAATTTTTTCTCATTCAAACAGCAATGGACTACCAGTTTCACCCGCAGAAATCAGAATCTTTCCCTTTGGGTCGGCAGAAATATCCCGCTTGAATACGGGAATACCAGCGACCACGGTAAGAACTGGCCAGCCGGAGAGTTCCATCTCATGAAACGGATTCCAACCTACTCTGCTCCAAGTATTCTCGTCCCGAACTTTCATTCTACTTTCCATGTCGACCAGAACGATATCTCCATCATACCCTTGCTCAAGTTTGCCCTTGCCAACCATACGGTAACACTCTGCAACATTGCTAGACATCCATTGAATAACTTGTTCTAATGTGCATTTACCATTTATTGCATGAGTCAACATAACTGGAAGTGAAGTTTCTACTCCAGGCATTCCACTTGGTGCGCTGGGAAATCCAGCATCTTTGGACTCAAGTGTATGAGGTGCATGATCGGTTGCTATGCAATTGATGGTCCCATCGAGTAACCTTTTCCACAAAATGTCCTTGTCCTTTTGATATCGAATTGGTGGATTCATCTTCAATCTAGTTCCAAGAACCTCAACATCCCTCTCATCAAACGTCAAGTGTTGTGGCAGCACTTCCGTAGTAACATGTGTTTGGCCTTCTTTACCAAAGAGAGAAGTCACCCCGCTCAACCAATCGGCTTCAACCCCAGATGTCAAGTGGAGAATATGTAGCCGATGGCCACTATCCATCGCATATTTCACAGCCCTTTTTGTTGCAATCAATGCAGTTTGGTCATCTCTCCATTCTGCATGAGCGGCCATGTCTGTACGCCCTTCAATATCCTTCATTCTTTCAATCATCCTCGCTTCATCTTCAGCATGAACCGCAATCAGTCCAGCAGTATTGTCGAAGATGGTCTTCAATGCATCCGATTCATTGACCAATAAATCACCGGTTGATGAACCCATGAAGATCTTGATTCCACATATTCCGGGAATCACAATCGGTGAATCAGGCGTCCCCACCGCTTTTTGTAATTCTTCAACATTTGATTCAGTCGCTCCGATAAAGAATCCATAATTGGTTACACAACGCTTTGATGCAGTTTCCAATTTGTCGTACATTGATTGTAGAGTAGTTTGGCTCGGCACATTGTTTGGCATATCCAAGAAAGATGTGACTCCTCCGCTAGCAGCAGCACAAGAGCCGCTGTGCAAGTCTTCTTTCTCGGGTTGTCCGGGATCTCTGAAGTGGACTTGAGGGTCAATGATTCCTGGAAGTAAGTGTAATCCAGTTGCGTCATAGACCGATTCATTGGCGCGTTGTTCAAGATCTACATCTTTGGAAATATCTGAAATGATTCCATCAGTTATTCGTAAATCACCAGTAATCGTTCCTGTAGGGAGAACCATTTTTGCTCCTTTAATCAATATGTTCCCACCCATTATTGCCACCTTCTTTATTCATATTGATGTGAATGCATTACCTTTTCTTGTTTAAATCGATTTGGGAAAACCTTGCTTGCAGACGTGCATTTCGCCCCTCATCTTTCACCCTTCGATATTTACGACAAGCATGATGTCAAAGGGTTTTACGGAAGGTGATTCACGAGAACTCACGCCCAAACCCTAAGATGTGCCTCCCACCTCGTGTGCATGATGAGTGCTGAGGAGGCCGCTGCGATTCTCGATTCGATTGAGAATCCCGAATCACCGATAGGGGAAGAAGTTCCTCCTACGGAAGATGCTTCTAGCGAAGAGGAACAGGTTTTGCCTGATGAGAAGGACAAGATTAGCAAGGAAATTGCAGCAATTCGAAAGCGAAGGACGGCTGTTGGAAGCAAGAGGTTTCCAAAGGGTATTGAAGACTACACATTACTAGCTGGAATATTATATGGTGCCATCTACTTCGGTTTACTCTTTGCCATGTCGACGGGTGCGATGGGAACTTCGACTGCTTGGGATCATTGGATGTCTACTACCGTGTTTGATATCGGTGAAGAATGTGAAGACAATACTGGCGTTATGTGGATGAACATTTGGGTGGATAATGATCAACATACTGTGAGAATCGAAGCATACAACCTTGTGGAAGGAGATCCACAAATGAATTGGACTTTACAACAAAGCGGCTCCGATGAAATTTTGAAATCAAATTTTGTTGGTTTTGCAGAATCGAACGCGCCTTTTGACGATATTTCACCAGGAACATACACTTTGGATGTCAATTTGACTTTCTGGGAGATCGGTGTAGATGAAGAAGGTAACGAAACGCGTACAATCCTACAAGATCCATTTCTCAAAAGTGCAGATATCGAGATTACTGAAGAAGCAGGCACATGGGACTGGCTTCCCTTTGTTGGCGGGAAGGTGACCAAGGAGGCTAAGATAACCGAAAAGGGAGGTGCACGTACCTGTTGGACCTCCCAAGATATGGGCAACTGGGGACTTGTTCTGATGGGTGCAGAATTGGGTGGTGGTAGGGAAACTGCCATGCTTACAGGAGGTGCAGCAGGAGTTCCAGCTTGGTGGATGGCCTTTGTTTCACTCAGTCTGTCTGTGATTTCTTTGTTCATTCTTTATCCTCTGATGTACAAAGTGTATCATCAAGACTCAGACGATATGTTGTCACATGCTCATATCGAGAGAGTGGTAATTGATTGTGTCAATGTCGCTTGCAAGAGAATGCATGTAGATGTGGATTGGGACAAATTCAAGATTGCAGAGAAGGAGTTATCAATCGATATTTTAGTTCTATACGAGAATACCGAATCAACATTGAGTAACAAGACAGACATAAGAGCCGAGATTCTCAAAGAGGTCCTTGAGGAATTCAGATTGTTCCACGTGTTTAAACCAGTTCAACTGGTTGTCAAGCCAGTGGGTGACAATGCGGACATGGATTTTGATACCGGAATAGGTGTTGGAGTTAATTCTGAGGCGGTTGGTCAGATAGAAGAAGGTCAGACAGCTATTGTTGAGGATTATACATCATTCTTCAAGGAGTTGCATACTTTCAACAGTCTAGAGGAAGAGGCCAAGCGTAGTCTTGACAAGTGGTTTGAAAATCAGGAGGATAATATATTGAAGGGAGCGATGGTACTTCCTGATGAGAAAGTCATTCTGATATCTATTGTTTACCGACCGAATATACGTTTTGCTTTCTTCCGATTCAAAAAGAGCCAATCTTCTGTACGTCAACAAATCGAAGATTACATGCGTAAGGAATTGGCTGAGTACATAGGAGATAGAGAACTAATAGTCAAGGCCAGAAATGAGATTGGTACAATGGCGGATAGGGCTGAAGTGGGACGAGTTGAAACTTCTTCAGTCCATGATGATAGAGTCGCAGCTGTAGCAAAGCAGGATGGTTTTGCAGGTAGAGTTCTTCAAACCAAGATTTTCGGCGATCTTCTTTCCACCGTGGAATATACTGCAAATGAGAAGAGGGAATTCATCAATAAATGGGGGTTTTGGGGCCTGATAGTCTTTGTTTGGATTCCATTCATGGCAAGTGGAGTGCTAGTAGGTGCAATGTTGGGAATGTTATCGCGTATGAAATTTTCAAGAGTGATTTGGGCGACTTTCGTTGGTGGAGCTGCTGCTTCGATAACTTGGGCATATACTGCCGAAGGAATCGTCACATTCATGCATCGTTACAAACTTGAGGCTGCAATACCAATTGCAATTGCCGCATTTATTGGAATGGCTTTCTTGCACATCAGAACTACCAAGAAGCGCCGTTCTCAGGAATTGTTTGAGTTTACCTTGTTGGAGACTCTTCATGCGGATGTTGACGTAGAGGACTGATGATGCAAACTACAGGCGGCTCTTCTGCTGGGCCAGGAGATCGTTGCATATTGGGAGTTGTTTCGGTCAGCGATAGGGCCAGTAGTGGTGAATATGAGGACCTTGGGGGGCCAGCAATCATCGAATTCTTCTCTGAAGCTATCCTTTCTCCTTGGGAAGTCGTTTACCGCTGTATTGCAGATGAACGTGAATTGATAGAATCCACTTTGGTGGAATTGGTGGACATAGTTGGTTGTGATGTGGTTGTGACTACAGGAGGCACTGGTCCTGCAGAAAGAGATGTGACCCCCGAAGCCACCGCTTCGGTATGTGAACGAATAATGCCTGGGTTTGGTGAACAGATGAGGGCTATTTCATTGCAATATGTTCCAACTGCTATTCTTTCTAGACAATTGGCAGGAATAAGAGGAGCGAGTTTGATATTCAATTTGCCTGGGAGGCCAAAGGCGATTCGGGAAACCATTGACGAAATTTGGAAGGCTGTTCCATATTGCGTGGATCTACTCGATGGACCTTACATCGATTGCGATTCTGAGGTCTGTGCAGTATTCCGTCCCAAAGATGCGCGTAGATGATTATGCAATTGATGCATTTGGAGTTCTCATCTCAATCAATAGATTTCTGAATTCCATTTGAATTTGAGCAATACTCTCCTTACATTCCTGCATCTTTTCCTTCATCATTTCCTTCTTAGCAGCCCACGCTTCTTTGCGTTGTGCTTTGCGAACCTGTTTGGCAGCCTTGTATTCTGCTCTCTTCTCTGCTAAATCACGCAATGCGGCTCTCAATCGCTTTGAGCAGTCAATAGAACGGTCCCGAAAACTCGAATTACTAACAGAAGTTTTCTTGGCTCTTTTTTCATATGCAGTTTTCATCCTTGCACTTTCAATCGTCCATTTCGGCACTCTGTGTAACTTGTTGGTCATCCCGACGAATGAATGTAGCTTAATCCACCATTTTGACGGGTCCCATTGGTGCCATTTGTGTCCATTGCGATAATCCGCTTGGAAGGCGTGATGGAAATTGTGGTAGCCTTCTCCGAAGGTAAACAGGGAAAGAATAGGAGAATCTTTTGACGTATCTTTGGTCGAATATGGTTGAGTGCCCCAGGTATGTGCCGCAGAGTTGATCAGGAAAGTACCATGGTGGACAAAAACCAAGCGAATGAATCCACCCCATATCATGCCGCCGAGAAAACCTTGCCAGCCACCAATCAACAAGAAACCCAACAATGCAGGGAAGACGACTCCTGAAAATGCCCCGATTTTGAAGATGTTACGATCTTGCCATGCGAGAATAGGGTCTGCCTGTAGGTCCTCAACATTCTCGACAGTGTGTTGTTGTTCTTCCACCATAACCCAACCCATGTGAGCCCAGAAGAAACCGTGTTTTACTGAATACGGATCCACATCGGTATCAGTCTTCAAATGATGGCGCCTATGGTCGCTGCACCACTTAATTGCTGAATTCTGAAATGCTCCGGCTGCAAAAATAGCATAGAATAGCCGTAGAGGCCAAGCAGCCGCATGTGTGCGATGGCTAAACAGTCGATGGTATCCAGCAGTTATGGACAATCCAGTGGCTAGATACATGCCAATGAAGATTAGAGGTTCTTGCCAACCAATACCGTGATTCATCAGATACCAAATCATTCCAACCAGCGCAAGAATGGGTGTGCCGATGAGAAAAGAAGCATTCAACGGGTCTAGTTTCCATTTTACACCGCCTCTTACACTTTCACCCATGGGCGTTGAGCGGAGCATACGCTCTTTGATAGTGCCGGCCTTGAAGATGGCTTCGCTAACGGTTAGAGGAAGTCCTTAGGTCTGCTACCTCTTGGTCTGAAGGCGGACCATTTCATCTGTTTGAGTAGATTCCAGACAAATGCGAAAGTTGCTTTGATCGATTTGAATGGATGTCTGATGAACTGTAGAGGGTTACCCATTCCGCGCAATGGGTGGCGTAATTGTTCGATAATCCCATCCGGGATGTATTCATCCACGCCGTAGACTTGTGGCCTCTTGTCTTTAGGCATACGATATGTTCCAAAGATTATGTCCCATATCGGTAAGAAGGTCGAGTAATTGGTCCAGATGGCGTCTTCTTCGTTACTGTGGTGCCAATGGTGAAATTCTGGCGTAATGACTAGACGGTGTAGAGGCCTTAATCGCCATCTGACATTAGCATGTAGGAAAAGACCGAGAAGCACCTGTGCAACAGCAAAAATCCCAGTCAACTCAGGACTGAACCCCGCAGCGATGAGAAATGCGAAGGCAGGGGCAATCAAGGTGCCATCAAATGGATGTCCTCTGAACCCGCTTACCCAGTCTAGGTCTTCAGTCGAGTGATGGATGGCATGGAATTTCCAAAGAACTGGAATCTCATGATAGAACCTATGCGTCCAATAAACTACGAAATCGAACAGAGCAAAGCCGACGAAGGGAGCATATTCGGGTGGAATCAATGCAACATAATCTCTGATCAGCAGACCTGGAATCCAAGCCAGACTCAGTACTGCCACAATGATTGCAACAACT
>CAZGIY010000025.1:11602-18236 GCA_964526445.1 uncultured Candidatus Poseidoniales archaeon | reverse complement strand
ATCTCCTTCTCTAGAACCTCGATTTCAGCCTTTAAATTGACCAGTTCTTTTTCTTGTGCCTCGTAAGCATCATACAACTTCAACAACCGTTCAGTCTCTTCTCCCAATCGGTCCTCCAAGTCGCTGACCTGTACCACAGGAGTCTTCTCATCGTCTTCATTATCGCCAGACATTGATAGCACCGGAGGATGAGCCTCCAACTCCTCCCACTCACCTAGGCATTATCAAGCCGACGCATCCAATCTCAGTTATTGTGGACTTGTTGATGCATATTCAATAGTACCAAAAAGCGCCAGATTCAACCGATAAAGTGTGCGGCGTGGGCCGCAAGAACTTCTGCAACACAAGCGGTTACTGCCTTACCGCACGGAATATGGGTGAATTCATTCGGGCCGTGGGCATTTGATTGTGGCCCTAATAAGCCGGTAATCATGAACTCTGAATCAGGATATTTGCTCTGCAACATTGGCATGAATGGAATTGTACCGCCTTCGCCAATGAATTGCAAAGGGTTGCCAAAGTGATTTCTACTCGCCTCATCCAAGGAATTCTGCAACCAATCAGCCAGAGGCTTAGAATGGAAACCATCTGCTGGCATTTCGATATTGAACTCTACATGTGCACCGTGCGGAGGAGAATCCTCCAGAATCTCCTTCATTCTCTGAGCCGCGACTTCAGAATCTACTCCTGCAGGGATTCTACAAGAAATCTTGAGGTCGGTATTAGTTCTCAATACGTTTCCGGCCTTAGACATTTCAGGTACTCCCTCCATCCCAGTTATCTCCAAAGAAGGCCTCCATGTACGATTGAGAATCAATTCCACTAGATCTTCATTCGCTGGTCTAGCCCCATCCTTGAAGGGAAACTTCCTCCATACTTGCTCCCCGATTACTTCTGCTGCCGCCTCAGCCTGCTCAATACGCACCTGTGGGATATCTACATTGTATCCCGGAATCAATATCTCACCTGTTGTACTATCCTCAATTCTATCCAATAATGATCTAGCAACTCTGAATGAAGAAGGAATTATCCCTCCGGCATCACCGGAATGCACGCCTTGTTCACTAACTGCAACTTTCAGAGTACCAATAACCAGACCTCGCAAGGAGCTGGTCAACCACAGGTGCTCCCAATCTCCCGCACCGGAATCCAAACAGATGACGAGAGAGGGTATACCAATTGTCTCCTCGAGGTGATTAAGATATGCAGGCAGATCTGGAGAGCCTGATTCTTCGCTGGCTTCTACAATGAGATGTAAGTCTCCGTGCGCTACGCCCTTTCTTTGCAAGGCACGAATCGCCGTAAGGCTGGCATAAGCCCCATAACCGTCATCCGCACCACCTCTCCCATACAACTTGTCTCCACGGCGTACTGGAATCCACGGGCCCAGTCCTTCTTCCCAACCAACAAATTCCGGCTGTTTGTCTGCATGTTGGTAAAGTAAGACTACTTCATCGGTCTGTCCGGGTACATGCATGTGAATCAGTGGAGTTCTCCCCTCCAACCTGAGAATCTGTAGACTCAATCCTTCAATTGGTTGTTCCTTGCACCAATCAGCAATATGTTGCACCGCTTCTTCGATGTATCCATTAGCATGCCAATCCGAATCAAAAGCAGGAGATAATGCTGGAATCTTGATGTATTCACATAGACTTGGAATTATACTCTCTTCCCATTGTTCATCACAAAATGCTGACAACTCGCCAGCGTCCAAAGCAGCCCCTGACATGACGCCCCCTAGACAGACATTATTGAAAGCCGATTCGCTTGACCCACCTCCATGGCAGAACGTGAGGACGGTTGGAGAAGCGCACCTGAGGTATTCGATGAATGGGCCCTCATTGGCAAGGACGAAGGCATGGAAAAGGGGCATGCTGCTGCTGTCGAAGAAATGTTGAGCCACGCTTTGGCGATTGCTTCTAGCCTAGGAAACACATTCACAGCATTGGATGTTGGATGTGGAAATGGGTGGGTAGTTAGAAAGATGGCAGGACATCCACATTGCTCGCTTGCTGTTGGAATCGATGCCGCCCCTTCAATGATTGACAAAGCTAAGAAGTTGGATACAGAAAACCAGTATCATTTGGTAGACATTATGCAATGGACTACAGCACACTCCTTTGATCTGATTCACAGTATGGAGACAATGTACTATCTTGAGGACCCTGTCAAAGGAATTCAAAGGTTATCTGAATGGCTGAAAGAAGATGGGGTGTTGATAATTGGAGTAGACCATTATGCTGAGAATGCACAAAGCCTTGATTGGCCTGAGAAAGTGAAGACAAGAATGACAACTCTGAGCGAATCCGAATGGATTGATTCATTCAGCACTGCTGGACTCTCAGATGTCAAATCTTGGAGGGCTGCACCAAAGGAAGGGTGGCCAGGTACATTGGTAGTTACAGGTCGTAAGTGATTATCGCGGACCGCATAATTTGATTGTTCCCCTATGATGTGGGCAAGCATTGCATATTGCTGCGTCTATAATTGACAAGGGTTCTATCTGTTCATCTGTAGGTCCCAACACTCTCATTCTCGACAAGGTTGAGAGCAGCTCTTCAAGTTGAGATTGTGACTGTGGCATCAATTCCTCTCCCTCATCAACTAAACGACCATTCGCTGCGACATAGATTGCTGGTGGAAGCAAGCGGCGAACTACAGAACTCGAGGCTTGCTGATATTCCAAAGCGAGGCAATACAGTGCCAACTGCATCCTATGTTCGGCCAGTAATTCATGTTCTTGTTGATTAAGAGAATCTGAACCAGATACCGTCTGTAGAGGGTGACCTTTCTCTCTGTCTAATGGGTTGAACGAAGCGCCACAGCCTCTGGTCTTCAAATCGATAACAAGGTATGCTACCTCGCCATTATCATTAGCCAAAGCCAAAACTAAATCGATGCGTCCAGTCATACTGGTTACAACAGATTCTATCTCTGCGACGGGTGTATCGCCAAATGGAGTCCAGATGTTCAAAGGAAGGTTCTCTGCTGTCAACAAACCAAGATCAAATGGAACTTCAGTTCGCAACCCTTCAACATTCCATTCCCTATACTTCCCCGACAAACAAGCCTGTCCCAATTCTCCTTCCATCAATATCGTCGCGAGTTCGTATAATCTCTCGATGGTTGCATCCTCATTGATATCGGGCATTTTGTATTCTTCAACGACTTGTGTGATGACATCTCTATCCAACATAGTCCCACTAGAATATAGTGACCAATCTTGGGGTAAATCGGGACTCGACTCAACCTTATTTACAGGATTAGGCAACCCTACCTCGACTAATCTGTGGAATAGAGTTCCAAGAGTTGCAGCATCTGGTAACCCATTATTCTCCTCAATGAAATCAACTGCCCCCAGCGGTTCGCTAGGCCATCCTTGATGGGTCTCTAACCAATGCCTACGCAAACAGGAAGAGGCGGCATCAATTGATGATGGTGCAAACCGAATGCGGCGTCTTCTTTTGGCAACGGCCAGAGATTGAGAGGGAGGAGATTCTGAGATTAGGCCCTGCTGATGGTTGGTCATTCTCTGCATGAGGCTTTGAGCCTCAATTGATTCTGTCATGAAACAAGAGGGGTCGTGGAATATACTGAGTCGCGGACCCCCTGTCAATCCCAATCCTGAGTCCGAGCGCAGTGCTGCAGGATCGAGATACAGAGTTCGATTAGGTGAGCCATCTTGTGGAGGGTTCATTTCCCCATCAACTGAGTTAATCAGCCAAGGTGAATGCTCTTGTTCATTGCATATTGCTGAAGCCCTCATTGAATCCAGCAACATTGTCCCCATACTTCTTCGCGAGCCGGAGCGGTGCTGAACTTGTATCACTCCATTCACTAATTTTGCATCTTTACCGGGACTGCCAACAAGTATCAAATGACTCTTGACACGAGTCATTGAAACATACAACAATCTGCGCGTTTCTGCTTCGCTCTGAGCCTCTAACAATGATTCTGCCAATAGCCACAATCCATGTGCTGACAATTCACCTGTTTTCCATGGCTTTGCTCGGCCTGCTATCAATTCAGGAGTGACAATGAGGTGGTCTCTTGTGGTGTTGGCCACTGATCTTCGCCCCGCTTGGAATAGTCCTGCGAGTACCACCACTTTGGACTGGAGACCTTTGGCTGCATGGATTGTCATCAACCTTACACATCCACCTAGCGCAGGAGCCTTTGCCGCAGGTCCATCTTTACCTAATGCGCTCAATTTCTCTAGCCTTTCATGGATTCTGGCTATATCTCCCCCATTCCTTGAGACAAGATTCTTGAGTAGATCGATAAACATCTCAACCTCGTTTCGCGCTGAAGGCTCAGGCCAAGCAAGTAACAAGTCCGAATGGTTGACTGTCTCTTCAACTGCTTTCAGTACATCACCATGTATCGAATGCCTATACCATCTCTGCAATAGATTCCTTTCAATTTCTGTTCTCGCGTTTTCAATTAGTGCCTCAAATGGATGCTTGTCTAGTTGCGACAATGTCTCCGTCAATCGCGAATCTGTCCAACCAAGTAAGCCAGAACGTGCCAAAGATACGACCAAATCTCTTCTTCCAGGATTCGATAGGGCGCCGATGAGACTACGCAATGCTCTACAGACCGGCCTATTGAGCAATGGCCCTAACTTGTCTGCAGTAGCAGGAATCCCCCATGCCTCTAGGCGCTTCATCAAATCGTCAATATGAGTCCTAGTTGGCAACAAAACCATGATGTCCTCTGGAGCAACTCTTTCCAAAGTAGGAATTTGCACCCACGATGGTTCAGATTCTGAATGGGTGGAAATCTGAGTTGAGACTCCATTGATTAGGCAATACAATCGTTGAGCAATCATCTCATTCTCTAGATGGGCATCCTTGGCTTTTGGCAATGAAAATGGGTCTAGGGATTGAGCAAGATTAGAACCGGGGTCGTCCGCCTTTCTGCGTACTGGCAACAACCATTCTAGATGACCGCGCTTCTCAAAATGGAATGGACGGAGGCGCTGTGGAATAGCATACCAAGGGCCTTCTAATCCCCGATGCCTTTCCGAGAAAACATCCTCACATAATGAATTGATAGTCAGTAACAAGCCCTCATCAGTTCTATGATTCGTTGAGAGATCAATGTGGCCTTCGGATCTTGCTTGGCTCATCTCGTGTTGCGAAATACTACCATCATCTTCCAAATCAAATCTCCACCAAGAGTGCTCCTGTTCATATTTGGTGCTATCATATTTGTCAGCTGCGACAAATGTTGATTTCTCTCCACCGCCGCCTCCTGGTGGCCTTGGATCCCTGCTCATCTCAAGAGGTCGAAGGTCATGAATTCTCGATTCATCATCCCATTCCTTTCTATTTACCTCTCGAATCGAAGTAATCGCATTTCGCATCACGGTCACTTGTGCTTGTCTGAACCGGTAGATACTCTGCTTTACATCTCCAACTAGGCATATGGTTGGGTCCCAAGGTCCTTCGGGAGCGACTACTTCTCCGGATTCAAGTCCACGTCTACCCCAAAGTCTAGCCAACAATCTCCACTGTTGAGGGTTAGTATCTTGGAATTCATCGATGATAAATGCGCGGAATTTTCTGCGAATATTCTGAACAAGGTGCCAACGCATACTGAGATCGGCAACCGCTCTCTCATCCTCTGTACAGGAAAGAGCCCTCGCTACATGTGTATCCTGCCACGGTTCATCTGGTAAATCATCCAAGGCCGAAACCATCTCTCTAGGATACCAAGTCCTGCATATGTCAGGACACCTTGTCAACAACAAATCTTCAGCCATTCTTTGCATATCCGAATGATCATGCACTCCTGATTGACGCTTCAATTGTACACGAATCATACTGACTGCTCTTAATACTGCAAACAAATCTTCCATCATACCCACTTGCAAGCCTGCTGACATTCTCGGGCTCTCTTGTGGGGCTGAAAGCGGAATTTCATCGACTGCTTGAGGATTCATCTTAGTTCCAAGAGGTGCGGGATTTGGAAGCGCTGAATCATCATATAATGCTGCGGCTCGAGCGACTAAACGCAATCGGTTACCCACCGAAGTTGACAGCAATCTCTCGAGTTCTTCAATATGGTCAAATGCATTTTTCTTGACATCTTCTCTGATTTCTTTGTCAATACTTGACCACCTACCAATTCCGCTATCCCATCCTCCCGTTTGGTTACCTTTCGGAGTCATACCTTTCGGAAGAACGGTAGGTCTTGCCTCATCGTATTGCTTATGAGAACACATGGCCATAACTAGATGATGACACCATAGTAAACAGTACCATGCATCGTCACTCGGACCTGTCTGCAATAGTTCATCTATGGCGCGTATACGTGTATCGGTGGCTAAACCTACGGGTAATTCCAAGGCTGCTTGCTGAGTTCTTAGAACATTGAGCCAAGCGCCAGCATGGACAAAGAGTGAATTACTCAATGCAAATAAATCTGGAACCATGGAAATCAGTAACTCAGAAATTGCTAGTGATGGATCTCCACCATTTCGCCTTTGATTTCTCAACCAAGATTTTTCAGCCTCTTCAACGAATAATGATTGTTTGATTAGCCCTTTGATTATCGTGCCAGCAGTATTTCGAGAACCCATTGCCATTGCAAGTCTGTCTCTAGCCTGAATTAGTCCCAGTACGTCGCC
>CAZGIY010000025.1:0-11581 GCA_964526445.1 uncultured Candidatus Poseidoniales archaeon | reverse complement strand
TAGAGACCACAATAGATTGATTGCTGCTTCGTTCAGCAAGAATCCTTCCTCTTCAGACATATTCTCGGAAGCAGGTATCTCCTTGACTAGAGACATATGAGGTGCTACCAAACGAGAAAGGAAACTATCAATGGTTCCAATTGGAGCGCTTTCCAGCATTGAGGTCAATTGCTCAACAAAGCCCTCTTTGCGCAATCGTGGGTCAACTCTCTTACTGCTATCTCCATCTGGTGTCGCCGCTAGGTCTGCTAAAATCGAACGTATCTTCTCCTTCAACTCAGCAGCAGCCTTCACCGTGAAAGTAACCGCTACACATTCTGCCGGAAGCAAGCCATTCCATTCCTGAACATCCTGTTGTTGCCTCCTTGGAATTCGCAGTGCACCTTGTCCAGATTGTGGTTCTCTGGGACCTTTTGGCAAAAGGCGACTTGCTCGTTGATCTTCGCACAGCAAATGTTGGATATAACGAATCGACATTACGGTGGTCTTACCTGTTCCAGCACCAGCATCGATAATCAGATGGCGGTCAAGATCAAGACCGTGACATTGACTTCGATTCAAAGTAGTCATGCAAACCCTCCTTTGAATGCTGAGTCGAGGCCGCAAGGCATCTTCACAGGGCAATATCCACACATTTTTGCAGATGGTGTAGGGTTAACTTGACCTGAAGAGGCGGCATCAACCATTCTTCCTGAGACTTCCAAACGATGTCGTAACCATGCTCTGAAAGGAACACTGCTAGGATTCTTATGCGATTCGCCACGTCTACGATGAAGAGGAGCGACTAACTCGGTTGACTCATCCGTCAATTCTTCACCAAATTCAGATAATACAGATGTATCGACCTCAAGTAGATGCTTGGTCCCTTCACCAACCTCTGACACTCCAACTGCAACAACTCTATCTCCTGGATTTGCTAA
This sequence comes from uncultured Candidatus Poseidoniales archaeon, assembly GCA_964526445.1. Taxonomy (GTDB): domain Archaea; phylum Thermoplasmatota; class Poseidoniia; order Poseidoniales; family Poseidoniaceae; genus UBA226. The sequence goes on along the minus strand of CAZGIY010000025.1, from coordinate 10,661 downwards.
CTCCCACGCTCTAGCATAAAGTGCCAACTGTACTTCTTGTAACAATGCCTTACGGTGACGTTTGCCTGAATCTCCTTTGTCTGGGCCAGTAATGCTCTTGATTTCACGGATAATGATATGTCGTAATGATGGATCTTCGTCCTCTATATCAAGATCCAGTGGTACAACCTCGGCCTTACCATCAGTTCTTTGCCAACCATCTTTCTGAGGCAAGACCTCAACTCGATCGATTCTTCCTGAAAGCTTGAAACTCCAGGAGTCATTTGGGAATTCAATCGAAGGTTCGACATTGATGATTGAAGAATCACCTTTGCTAGATTTCAATTCCCATTCCATGCTGAGAACTCCGCTACCAGTCAACCCCATCTCTCGGGTCAACATTGCACCCAACCTACCAGAGAGAATGATTGGCAACTCTCCATCTCCATCTTCCCATTCGTTCAACTCTTCCAATGTCAATCCTAACATACTCCTCCGCCTATGCGAAGCAACAGCATCTTCACGTGCCAACCATGGTGCAATCTGTAGAGTATGCCTGAGAGCTATCGACATAATCTCTGGTAACGATAGGCCTGCACTCGCAAGATTGGGGCATTTCTGGTGGTCGTTGATATCTCCTAATTGGAAGCCCATTACCTCCGCCATAGTCAAAGCCAGTACATCATGTACCAGAATTCCACGTAATTTACCATCCATATCGGTATCAAATGACTCGGGTTCTGCCGCCTTGAGTCGATGCTTCAACCATCCTTTACGCGGACAATCCAACCAATCATGTAGACGTGATGCCGACCACCTGATTTCTGTTGGTTCTTGTTGATCGTGTCCATTGCGCTTATCGATGGTGGCAATGCCTACAGGGGGTAGAATGATCGGTCTTATGTCAACGCTGGGAGTTCTCTTTTTCTTTGGATGAGGGCGCCCAATAACTGGCCAGCGTTCATTGAAACGTGGAGTAGGTGTATCTTCGGGAATGTTCCAACGATTCAGCAGACAAAGATTTTCGGTGGAAACTAAGGCTCCCATCTCGCTATCATTGAGATAGTCACCATCTGGCATGGCGGGAATACGACTGCTTCTCTCTTCCATAATCATGGATTCCCAACGAGTCAAAGCGGCTCCAGTTGTAACTTGATTCGTAGCTCTACCGGTTATTGCCAATAACCCTGCAGCCTGACGTGAGTCACGTATTCGCGGCCCTTCAAGTTCCATCTCCAGTTCGCCATCTTGAGTGCTTATTCTAACTGGGGAAGGAGTAATTCCAAACAGACCTTCGTCAAATTTAAGAAGTTTCCAACCAGTAATTGCATCACCTTTGTCAAGCAGATATTCTGGGGGACTTAACCAAGCATTGCGACCTTCTTCTCGTAATTCATCAAGAACTTCTGCCCAAGGGCTACAAGGTGGATTTTCACTTAGGCTTGTATCCATAACCAAAACTTCTGTAGCGCAATTCAACATATGTTGGAGAAGATGTCTGGCTGAACGTATTGGAGCATCGGGTCGCTCAATACCAAGAAGAAGACGATCACTCAATTCCAACCACGGAATAGTAGGGGAAGAAACCGACCATGCTTCGCTAGAAGTTCCAACAATAATTGCCAAATCGGCATCGCAACACAGTGCTTGAGAAGGAGAAAGGACTCGAAGATGAGCATCTTCAACTCGTGAAGAAACCTGCATGATTCCTGCAATTAATCTGTCTAATGATTCAAGGGCTGCTCTTCCCTGCAAAGGCTGTGAATGATCAACCAATTCTTTAGCCCTATTTACTACCTCGAAAAGACTCCTCAAGGCACCAACAGAAGTAGAAGAGGTGGAGGCTATGGTTTGCCAATCAACGAATTGAATGAGTTCATCGAACCATGAATACATGTCTGAAGTAACTTCGGGTAACGGTAGTTGCTGATTGCTCGAACAACCAATATCTGGCAAGTCCTCTAAAATTACACGTTGCGATTCCTGAATCCATGGAGACAACCTTCTAGCTAGACAAAGCAACCACCATTGCGTCTCTTCTCTTGCTCGTCTTCTTTGTTCAATTGGCACCCAAGGGTGTTCAAATCGAGGCTCAGAAAGAGCCCTGCACCATTGTCTCAACGCATGTGGACCGCCACGAATATGCAAGCCATGTGCGACTTCAGCCAATAACTCTGGATGAGGCCTCGGGCGCCACTCAGGATTCACTGGATGAGATTCGATATCAAACCAATTTGCAATCATCGGGAAACCGTTCTCAGCAAAGGAAAGTAACTCTTCTGGAGACCATGCATCATCTCCTTGCCCAAGAATAAGCATCCTACGCAATGAATGAATTAATGGCAATTCAATAATCCCAAGTGGGGGTGCTTGTACTTCCCATCCAGCTTCAGATAGTATTTCCTTCCAAGGACCGAAACCTCGTTTGGAGTCGGCATCGATAATCAATATCTGTTCTCCACTTCGCTCCGATGATCGAGATTCTTTGGCATTCAAAATTGATAATACAGCAGATACTTCATCGCTTCCTTCTTCAAGAATGATTCGGGATACATTTGACTCGGGACCAAAGGTGGAAGATGGGTTATGAGGAGGCACCCAAGAAGGTAACTCTTCTGGAGCCTTACAAGGTTGAAGATCCTCAATCAAGGCCCCATGATGACCTAATCTGTATGAACCTGGATTGATCAATTGATGAATGGATAGATGCTTAGATATCGCAATTAACAACTCTCTATCAAGTACACTCAATGTAGGGTCATGATTCAACATTATCGCTCCTTTGAATCGGCTCAGCGTGAAAGGAGATACCCTACATTCATTGAGCAAAGAAATCAATTCTCGTTTAACGAGACGTGGGTGTGAACGGCCATACTTGTTCTCAATTTCCTTGAGGATGGAATCAAATTCCCTACCTCCTGGGTCGCCTTGCCAAGTACGTAGCGCCCCAGCGTCCTGCAGGGTTGAATGCAACTTGGATAATCTCTCGGTTTTTGGCAGATGCCACTGTCGTTCGGGGTCTGCATGCAACAGGGGGAGGCCAAGTTTTCTTGCATGTGCTGAAACTGCTTCATGTTCAATCAATAACAAAATTCCATCGTCGTTGAATGGTCTGGCAACACGGAGGTCAGCAACCAATGTTTCAACGAGGCTATTCAATGTTTGATGGTTATCTGGATTCAATGTGAAGCCTTTGCCTCTCCTTCCTTTAGTCAATTCAAGAATTGCCTGTTTGCGCGCAGCAGACGAAGGGTGGATGAGAAGCAATTGCGGAGAAACTTCAGTCTGCTCCAATAGATGTTGCTTCAACCATGCCGGCAAACAAACTCCCGCTGGAGAATGCTCGATAGAGAGATGTCTCCTTTCTAGGTTGGATTGCTCATCCATATGCACAGGCTCACCGAGTTTCTGACCTGACGGCAGGGGTTCTTGAACCCTTCTCTGACGAGGGGGGTTTTCAAGTAATTTATTCTTACTTGATTATTACAATTGTGCGCAGTCTAGTAAGTGACTGGCGTGTAACATTCTAATGAGAATGTTACGCGTTCAAGTAGTCGGACAATCTTCGAGTTTGCCGATCAACTGACTAAATTGTGTAAGAAAATCAGTCCTGTGACCGAAAGATTAAAGTGCCGGCGGACACGTGAGTTAATTCCTTGCGGACCGATGGACTGAGAGCAGGTGGAGATGGAGAGGCGGCCGTTCAGAACAACATCATCTGAATGTGCAATTGTCTCAACGTTACCAACTGAAATTGCTCTCTTGTACAGGGGCCCAAGGAAGGACGCTGATAATATGGAAAAGAAGTGTAATGAATGTGGAGGGGAACTGTTTGAAGATTCAGTTTCTGGTGAAATGGAATGTAACGATTGCGGGCTCGTGATGAACGATTTACCAATTGAACAAGAGGGAGGGGGAATGGTCTGCGGAGAGCAGGCGCAATCTGAATCTGATATTCGTACCAGATTGAAAAGCCAAGGGATGGAAGGCACTACCTTCGATGTTCGTGATGTTAAATGCGGCAAAACACGACAATTCTGGAGAAGGGTCAGTAGGCACCAATCTAGAGCTAAACGTGAACGTAAAGTATTCGCTGACGATGTTGTTGAGCAAATCAAATCACTCGAATTGGGAAGGGGAGTAATGATGGCAGCAAAGGTGATTGTCAATGCAACATTGATTGCCCAACCCGATGAAAAGGAAATGAAAGATGTTCTAGGTAGTTTGCCGCTCAATGAAATACGTATCGTGGATGAGTCTGAGCGCTATGATAGAGAAAGAGTGGCTGCAATCGGGGCCCTCATGTGCGCAGCAGAATTCGGCTTGATCGGTCCGTTGAGACTTACTCCAATCATCAGAAGGTGGAGTCTCAAAAAGGAACATTGTGAGGAGATGATGAAGAGAATGAAACTTCGTATCCAGCGAATGAAGAGGCTAGGTAGGGTCAATATCGATGTTGCCATGAGGCCATCATTAAAGCGCAGAATCAAGATCAACGAAGCATTGGACAAAGTCCGAGATGGTTTGAACAATAATACTTCAATGAATGGAGAACAAGTGAAAGGGGTTATTGGAAAATGTATGCAAATTCTGCATGCCCTTGGAGAACCAGAGATGGAGAGTTCTACACCTAACGAAAGAGCAGATATGCTGGTTGCCATAGTTGCCAAACAGGTTGTCAGCGGTTTGAACGTCAATGGAGTCAACACTTGCATAGCCGAGAGCTTGGACCTATCAACTGGAGGAATCTGTCAACGGCACAAGCGTCTCCTTCCATTGCTCGACCCAGAAGAGGAATGAAATGCTATTGAGACAAAAACTGCTCATATTCAATAACTCGAGACACTGCCGGATTAACATGCGCCACCTGCTTTGTGTCATGTGTGTACTTTGCCTGTTGATGCTACCAGTGTCTGCACAGGATAATGCACCATCAGTAGAAATTGCTGGACCATTAGTCGTCATAGGTGGGAACAACGTGTCTATTCAAAATTCTAGTACGTTGCAGTTGGAAGATTCTGAAAGGCCAATTCTTGCAGAAGATTACACCGCTACCTGGTGTGAGAATTGTGTATACGCAGAACACTCGTTAAATGAAGTAGCTGAGAATAATAATGTCATACAATTCCATTTCCATCCCGAAATAGATGGGCAGGATCCTTTCGGAACTGCTGAAGGAGATCAATGGTGGGAAAGAAGGTATGGAGAAAGAAGGGCACCAACAATCGTCTTTGATGGAAAGTGGATTCATCTTGGTTCTACAGCGAAGATTGGAGATACATTGACTGATGACTATCTGACTTCCGTCTCTTCAAAATTTGAGATGAAGGGGGAATTGCAGTATTCATGGACTCCAAATGGTTCAGGAGGAGATGTATCTTGGGTTGTTAATGAAGATAATGAATTACTGAAAGAAGGGTACTCGTTCTCATTTCACTTATTTATCATTGAAGATGTTGCATATTTCCCAGATGGAAGTAATGGGATGGAAAATTATTCGCACATAGTCAGTCAAATCACCGACTTAGGGACTGATTTGCAGGGCAATGAAACAATTACTCTACCTCAGGCTTACGATGAAGACGACCTTCATGCCTATCTGGTAATGGAATTGGTTTTGCCTGCTGAAGAACAGGTTGCTGAACCTAAAGCTGCTGATTACATGGCCATTTCAGTAACCGGCGCATTAGCAATTGGTGGAGCGGTTATTATACTGATATTATTGATATTGATTCTGCGAAGAAAGGGAGGAAGGGGCATGCCAGTACAATCAAACTGGCCTCCAGAAAACATGGTGCAACAACCTGTAGTACAACAACAACCTATAGGGCAGCAACCTCAAGTCAATCAATTTCAGCAAATGCCTTGATCGCTTGTTCAATTCCGGCATCATCTACGTCTAGATGTGCAACTGCTCGTATTCTCTGTGGCCCTGTGTCAAACAGGTGAACATCTCTCAATGCTAATTCCTGCATTACTTGCTCTGCAGTAAATTTGTTCTTGTCAATATCTACGTAAATCATATTGCTCTGTACAGTATCCATATTTACTGAGAATGAAGATAAGCCATTGAGCGACTGGGCTAACTTCTTGATTCTCGCGTGATCATCTTGTAAACGATCTATGTGATTTTCAAGTGCGTGAATTCCTGCAGCCGCAACCAATCCTGATTGGCGCATACCTCCTCCGAACATCTTCCTCCATCTGTAAGCCTTGGAAATAAAATCCTCATCTCCAACCAATAAACTCCCGACCGGTGCTCCAAGTCCTTTCGACAAACAAATTGAGACAGAGTCATATTCTTTGACCAGTCTATCGGGTGATGTATCTGTGGCGATTGCCGCGTTAAACAATCTTGCACCATCCATATGTGCAGCACAATCATTCTCATGAGATACTTCAGCAATTTCATCCAATCGTTGTACTGGGTAGCATGTGCCACCGCCTCGGTTGGACGTATTCTCAACACATACCAAAGTTCCATCAGGATAATGCCCAAGGCTTCCCGCGCTCTTTCGAATTGCCTTCTTTACATCCTCTGTAGCCATGATTCCGTTTTCTCCCGGTACTAATGCTACTGAACAACCAGATAATGCTGCAAACCCTCCTCCTTCATAGACATAGATATGGCTCTCTGCTTCAGTAATTATCTCATCTCCAGGATTCGTATGTGCTCGAATTGCAATCGCATTCGACATAGTCCCACTAGGTACGAACAATGCAGTCTCCTTGCCCAACATATTTGCAGCCAATTCCTGCAATGCAATGACAGTTTGATCATCTCCAAGCACATCATCCCCTACTTCTGCTTCCTTCATGACCTGACGCATTGCCTCGGTGGGACGTGTCACTGTGTCGCTTCTGAGGTCGACCATGATGCCCGCAGCAGCCATTCCCGCATAGCCTCTTGCATTCAAAGTAATTTGAGATGACCAGTAAGTTCATCCAATTCTTCTTCTCTTGCTGGACCTATTGCTCCAACTGTCAAAGAACCTGATGGAATCTGAGTCTTACCAGCATCCCTTATTCTAGTTGTAGCCAAACCTGCATCTATTGCTGCTAACAATATCGCTTCAATTTCTTCAGCATCTCTAGCCTTAACAACAACCTTTCGTTGTCCCTGACGCTTCCACGCTTCAAAGACGGAGGAGTGCTTCTGAATGCAAAGTAAGCAAGCCTCAACAGATGCATGCCCCACTTGTGCCGCAATTTTCCCTTTGCCCATCTTCAGAGATTGATTCACGATGCATACCAACTTGAATTGCCCCTGCTCATTTGAAGATGAATGTACAGAGGGGGCAGTCAGTGCATGTATCCAAGCCCTCAGCCCCATAATCTGTGCCCTGAGCCTTAAGAAAATGAATCCAGCGGTAACATCGGGTTTGAAATACCAATACACTTCTGCCATTACGAGGAAAAAACCGAAGACAAAGTTTCGGGAGACCTTAGGATGATAACATGGAAGTCAACAAATTGAACGACAAGATGAATCTAGCCTTGGGCTGGGAATTAAGAGCCATTACAATGTATTCGCATTATTCGGCATATGTTAGAGGAATTCATCGATTGCATCTAGCAGACCACTTCAAGACTGAAGCTAGCGAATCCCTGATGCATGCAGAAACGATTCGTGCCGCAATTGTCAAGATGGGTGGAATTGCCACAACCGACCGTGATCCTACTGCAATCATTCATACTACTGACTACGAAGTAATGCTAGAGCAGTCCCTACAAACAGAAATGGGGGCCGCTAAACTCTACGGAGAACTATTGGAAATGATTGAAGAAGATGGAGACAAGGAGTTGTATGATTCAGTTGAAGCGATTTACTTCGCAGAAGTAAGAAGCGTAGAAGAAATGCGTATGCTGATGGAATAATCATTTCATCAATGGTAAACGCGCAGTCAAGGAATCAACTGTGCCTCTAGGCCCAGGACCAATCCCAAGGCAAGTAACTGTGCCTGCCGGTATTTCTGTATGTCCTGCATCTGAAATCAACTCTGCAACCAGCCCATCAGCCCTAGCTTCTCCATAAAGACGCTTGAGTGCATCAAGATTGGAAGCCTCACAGATTACTTTCCTTGCACCTGATTCATTCCATTTATCGAGAATACGAGGATCTGTACGTTTTGCAGTCAAGGCACATTTTACCGCAGCGTGAGCAGCCTGTGCAGCAAATTTACCCTTAGACAATGACAAATCTGCTCGACCAACAATCACCATAGTAGGCTCTTCAGCCATTTAATCACGCTTCCATGAGTGAATCGATATATTGAGTAGATTCAGTCTTGACATTGATTTCGGGGAAGTGATTTAGCGTTGGCGCTAACCACAATGCGAATGTCAGATTTCCAATCGCGTGCATAATGTCGAAAGAAAGGCCACTTACAAGATACTGGAAATAAGTTCCAATCCCAGCTCCACCATGGAATATGTACAATGAAACCCACCAATCAAAAGCAAATGCAGCGAAAATACCCAAAGTTGCGAGACGCCACATCATTATGCGCTGCTCAACCACCAACCAATTACTCAACAATGAGCCTGCAAGTGCCACCAAAGCCCAACCCGATGCCTGATAGACGCTCCATAAGCCAGAACCCAATGCAACATTAGAAGCCAATGTAGTAAGCAATGCCAAAGCCATACCTCTTCTAGCGCCGAGATGAGCCCCCGCCAGTAACATCAGGATGGTAACCGGTTGGATATTCGGGGCCCCTTCCATCAATATTCTACCACCTATTGCTGTAGCGCCATATGCAATGAACAACCCCCTCTCTTTACCAACAGGTCTTCGCAAAGTAGACCAGATCAGAACCATCAGTACGCATAACAGAATCATGTGCACAAGCCAAAAGGCTGCTTCACCAAGAGCAGCCGGGTGGGGTCCAAGCATGTATTCACGACAAGGAGTCAACTCATCAATGTGATGCTTTGAAAAGTGATGCTCCAAAGGTTTCAATAGTTCTCTATCTTCCATATGATTGTTGCATCACCTTTTATGCTGTTTGCATCAATGGCTAGTAGTCCCGCATTTCCATCCTCATAATAAATCAACCATTGGCCATTTTCACCATCATTTGCCCCCCCGATTCTATCAACGCGATATCCCAGTTCCTCTAGATGATCAACATACAATAGGCCAGCGATATCGGCTGCCGCCATAGTCAATGAACGGACATCTTGATACCCACTTAGGCCACCAACATACAATCGACCATCAGTAGCATTTGACTGTACTTTCACAATCTCAAGGCCGTTGTGATCAATGAATGTATCATTGCCTTGATGGCTTGCAGTCAGGCCATGAGAGATTTCGAATACCACAACTTGGCTTCCAATCCATTGCTCGGGCATTCCCTCCCTCAATGGATCTACCGACTCTGATTCAATTACAGTCACTAAGTTCTGTAGAGTTGGAATGTAATAGCCTGCTCCGAGTAGAATCAAGCTGGCCCCTAAAGCAGGGAGGAAATTGTTGAGTCCTTCTTTACCTACTCCAAACATGATTAACAAACTCCCTGGTATCAAAAAGAATAGGGCAATAATGCTGCTATTGAGAATGGAATTTTCGGTTTTTTCTGACTGTGAATAGGCGCGTAGTGGCTCGTTTTTACTGATATCTACCCATCCTGCATCATTGGCCATGATGATTGCATTACCGAAGTATCCAGGGGCTGCTGTCAGATACTGTGGGTGACTGTGATACAATGGCGACAAAACAATCCAATCGCAATCGTCATCATCACAATCTTCCACAAACCTCAACCATTTGCCTTCAGCAGAATTGACTGGTAGGATTATCTTCCCATTATCGAAGATTACTTCGCCTACAACAGGTTCATCTGTCAAGATTTGAGACTCCACGCACCAAGTTGTACAATCAAACAACTTACTGGAACTTGAAGATGACATCAACACATCATTGCCTGAAACAGCCATTAATGCAAGCGAGCCTCCTAATGAGTGGAGAACGGTGGTGTTCCCATCTGTCTCCACCAAACTGCTGTTTGCAGTTCCTTGCACTGGAATCAATAAACGATTGCCGATTTCGGCCACTGGGCCTCTTATTTTGGGAGAAGATATCGATTCTGGAGAATGGAATATCTCAACAGGGGATTCTCCTTGTTTGAATAACCATACTTTGCCGCTTTCTGAACCAAGCAAAAATCCGCCCTCCGAGGCGACCGGTGAACTACGGTAAAATCTCTCTTCAACCACTGCTGCTTGCCAAATCAATTGTCCGTTGCTTGGATTAAGAACGAGAAGGCCATGATCGAATGGTGCTACCAATTCGGCTTCATTCAGAATCATCCTTCCTGTAATTCCGTATTGCTTCGATTCTGTGCTATGGCTCCATATCTCCTTACCACTCAATGCATCATAAGCACAAATCATTCCATCTGTCCAACCAGTCAATACTGAGTCAACAATCTCCGTAGAATAGTGAAGAAGTGGCGATGTTTCAAACAAATGTGGAGTGGGGTGCTGAACCTGCCAATTCAACTCTCCGGTTGTCGCGTTCAATGCACTTAGTTGACCGATTGATTTGGCGAAAACCTGCTCACCTATGACCAACGGCGCCGTAGATATCATCCCTCCAGCTAGGTCGATACTGATTCTCTCTGATTCTTCAGCAGATGAAATCTGAGTGGGAATGATGAATAACGCAACGATAAGTA
>CAZGIY010000024.1:17698-18590 GCA_964526445.1 uncultured Candidatus Poseidoniales archaeon | reverse complement strand
TGGCAGCATCCTTGTACAACATATACGGAGTACCTGTTTCAATTTGAGCCTGTACGATATGATCCCACAACTCTCTAGCCTTGATGGTACGTCGGGCCTTGCCTTCACTCTCATACTTTGCATAGAGGGTACGGAACTCATCACCGTATACATCGTGCAGGCCTGGACACTCGTTTGGACAGAAAAGACTCCATTCAGAATCTTCCTCTACTCTCTCCATGAACAAGTCAGGAGTCCACAATGCGTAGAATAAATCTCTAGCTCTCATCTCTTCCTTACCGTGATTCTTTCGCAAGTCTAGGAATTCGAAGATATCAGGATGCCATGGTTCGAGATATACTGCGATGGAACCCTTGCGCTTACCACCACCTTGGTCCACATAACGCGCAGTATCATTGAACACTCTGAGCATTGGAACAAGACCATTGCTGGTGCCGTTAGTTCCCTTGATGTATGAGCCCTTGGAACGAATGTGATGAACCGATATTCCAATTCCGCCTGCCGACTTGGAGATCAGTGCACATTGCTTCAGAGTATCATAGATTCCATCGAGAGAATCTCCCTGCATGGTCAAGAGGAAACAACTGGACATCTGTGGCTTAGGAGTACCCGAATTGAAGAGAGTAGGCGTAGCATGAGTGAACCACCCTTCTGACATCAAATCATAGGTCTCTAGAGCCTTTTCGATATCCTGCTTGTGGATACCTACAGCTACCCTCATCAACATCTGTTGTGGGCGCTCTGAAATCTCTCCATGCATCCTCAATAGATATGATCTCTCAAGGGTCTTGAAACCAAAGTAATCGTAGTTGTTATCCCTATTGTAATCGATGTATTCATCCAAGGTAGTAGCGTGCTCCTGAACGAAATCATGGACTTCCTTGGATATCAA
>CAZGIY010000024.1:5952-17688 GCA_964526445.1 uncultured Candidatus Poseidoniales archaeon | reverse complement strand
CGAACGGTGCAAATCATCGATAGCGATACGAGCTGCGAAGATACTGTAATCAGGATGGTTACTGACTAGACTTGCGGCAGTTTCAGCTGCCAATTGGTCCAATTCTCTAGTAGTTACTCCATCATACAATCCTTCGATGACTAATTTGGAGACCAGACCTGGGTCTACCCAGTTCAAATCAAGATCCTCCGAAAGTCGTTCGAGTTTCTCTAGAATGGCATCGAATCTAACCGCTTCTTTCTCGCCTTTCCTGTTTACGACCTTCAAACCCATATCTATCACCTCTTCATTGTGCGTAGCGTCTTCCTCCGTCCGCGTACGGTTTAGAAGTCTTCCTCCATTGAGAAACGCGTCTGTACAGATCCCAAGGTAATTCCCTGTGTCATCACGCCCGCTTTCTGATACTCTGCGACCCGCTTCTCGAAGAAGTTGGTCTTACCCTGCATGGAGATCATCTCCATCCATGGGAATGGATTCTCTGCATTGTATATCTTAGCGGCCCCAAGGGAAATAGCTAGACGATCTGCAACGAATTCTATGTACTGACGCATGTGCTTGTCATTCATTCCAATCAACTTCACCGGCAGAGCCGAAGAGACAAAATCTTTCTCGATTTCAACCGCTTCTGAAATGATTGAACGAATACGATTTTCACCTGCCTTACGCACTAGTTTTGAATGTAGCAGACAAGCAAAGTCGCAATGTAGTCCTTCATCTCTAGATATCAATTCGTTAGAGAATGTCAGACCCTGCATCAGATTCCTCTTCTTCAGCCAGAACAAAGCGCAAAATGAACCCGAGAAGAAGATTCCTTCAACCGCAGCAAAAGCGACAAGACGCTCCGCGAAGTTACCTTTCTTTCGAGACAGCCAGCGTAAAGCCCAATCCGCCTTCTTCATTACCGTTGGAACTGTCTCTATCGCCTTGAAGAGGTGATTTTTCTCATCGGGATCAGTTATGTAGGTGTCAATCAACAATGAGTAAGTCTCAGCATGAATGTTCTCCATCATTATTTGGAAGCCGTAGAAACAACGGGCCTCAGGCCATTGAACTTCATCCGCAAAATTGGTTACTAGATTTTCATTCACAATCCCATCACTGGCAGCAAAGAATGCTAACACGTGCTTTAGAAAATGTTTCTCATCATCAGTAAGTGTAGCCCAATCTTTCAAATCCTGAGCCAAATCGATTTCTTCAGCAGTCCAGAAACTGGCCTGTTCCATCTTGTACATTTCCCAGATGTCATCATGCTTGATGGGAAACAAAACGAATCGATCCATATTCTCTTTCAGCATTGGTTCTACGAACTCCGAACTGAAATCGATATCCTGACCTTCCTTGGTTTCTCCTGATTGCATGACCACACACCCTCTCCTCTGACACTCACCACGCGCTGGAGTTCTGTACCCATTCTAGTGGGGTCATAATCATTACCTTCGTCGGGACACTAAGAATGCTCGTTGGAGACCCGAAATTACAACCTTCGATTCTAACTTTACGGGGCAATCAATGAAGACTTACCGCCTCTACGGCGCATTATGGGCAGAGAGGAACTGACTGTGCGCTTCACTCGTATCGACAACGCCGCAGAGATTCCAACTCAAGCGACGAGTTCCGCCGCCGGCTGGGACCTCAGGTGCCTAGAAGACACCGTTGTCAAGAAAGGAGAAAGTTGCAGGATTCGCACGGGCCTTATTGTAGCAATACCTGAAGGGTGGGAGGGGCAGATTCGCTCACGTTCAAGTCTTGGAGCAAAAGGAATGATCATGCCCAATGGCGTAGGCACCATCGATTCAGACTACAGAGGAGAACTCATGGTTCTAGCAACCTGGATTGGAGAAGGTGATGAATTCCACCTCGCCAAAGGAGAACGATGCGCACAGATGCTACTGGCCCCTGTTCCCAAAGTAGTCTTTGAGGAAGTGGGGAGCCTAGATGAACTCGGACAAACCGAGAGAGGTGAAGGAGGATTCGGTTCCTCTGGTAGATTCTGAGGTGGAAAGGTGCGGTTACAGGTACTTGGAATCGTAGAACATTCCGAGGCAGATGAATTGATGCGCAAATTGCAGAAAAGCAGGATTGAGGATGAAATCGAGGACACAATCCTGATGTTAGAACATCCCGAAGTAGTTACAATTGGACCTCGCGCACGCAAAGAAGGAATCGTAATCCCTGAAGATTATCTCAGTCAAGATGTAGACAGAGGAGGAGGGTTGACTTGGCATGGCCCAGGACAATTGGTCATCTATCCAATCATTCGTTGGAGAGAGAAAGATGAGCGCAGCGTTGCTCAAATAGTTAACAAGTTGGAAGATTGGGTGATAGCCGCCTTAGCTGAACATTCCATAGAAGGTAATAGGGATGAAAGAATGCAGGGCGTTTGGGTGAATGGACACAAGATCTGTAGCATAGGACTGTCATTTCTGCATTGGGTATCTCGGCACGGTTTGACGGTGAACCTTGACACTCCTCCAGGCAGAGTGGAAGGTATCTCGGGTTGCGGCTTAGGCGCGGATGTTACGACCAGTCTCAAGAGCCTAGGTTTTTCTTTGGAAAAGGTAGAATTCATCGATTCGCTGAAGAATACTGTTGAATCCTGCTTAGGACGGAATATCTCCTGAAATATTGGTATAACTACGCCGGTCGTTCATATACCCGGCAGTAAAACACAGTGTCATGCGAACCGGAAAAGCCGCTGCTTTGCTTATGATGAGCCTGATGTTGATTGCCATTCCTGGTGCCCACGCCGAACAAAGTGTGGATGCTGGTAACGAGGTCATCAACTACACGAATGAAAAAATCGAGATTATGCTCGATGAAGATGCTGGAGAATTGAAACTGATTCTCGGCCCCTCTCGAATGCACCTTGAATGGGGAGTACAGGATGACCCTGGAGAGATTTCCTTGCTAACTGCTCAGACTCGCCATCTTGGAATTGCCGATACATATGATCGGGATGGACAGTTCCAGAAGCGTGTTGGAATTCCTATACACACAATGTTCTATCAGAAGTTGGATGGAATCCTTGAGTATGAAGATTCAAATGAAGACGGGATATTCAACCTACGAGGTCAGGGCCTTGCTGGAACACTTGAAGAAATGAAAAACAAGACTCTAGAACACGAGCCAATAGCAAAGTGGGTATCATTCAAGGATATAGCCTGGGAGATGCAAGGATTCAACCAGGACTGCGAAGCTAACAACTGCAGTATTGAATTCAGCCTAGTAGCCGAGGATTTGAATTATTCAAGCAAGGAGGGGGAGGCAAATGGAATTCTCGAACTGATACGCTATGATTTCAGAATCAGTACTAAAGAAACCAGTTTCGATGTCGAGAATGTTCCACATTACCGCGTAGGATTCCACCGTGGTTCTGATGACCGAGTAGTTGTCGAAGACAGCGATGAAGTCGGAAGCAAGAACGTCTCTGCCGAGGTACTGAACAGTGTCTGGAAATATGACCAGATCGTCAACGGTTGGGACGCTGAAGGAAATGATTCTCGCCTACTAACCGTTGTAGAGTATGGTATGGGTTCGTACTTGACAGACAATGTTGCTGGCTGGGCTAAGGAACAGTACGGTAAGTTGCCAGGCCCGAAGCCATTCGCTGGCCATGCTCCAGCCAAGAAGGATCTAGGGGCACGTGGCCCTCAAATGGACACCCATGACCGATTCGGTAGGCCACTAAAGTGCAATATCGATTATGTCGAAAAGAATGGAAACCAAAATGATAACAGCGTTAGGGAGCAAATCAAGGAATACAAGAATACTCACTGTTCCAGCGATGGAGAGGAGTTGAAGGAAGACAAGATCGGCAACTCCTCGATGATTAGAGCTGGTGGCCTACACTTCGACGATGAAGGAGCCCGATGGGGTAGCATTCGCTGGGTATCCAACGCCACCATCGATGGAGTAGAGGAAGAAGTTTTGTTCCAAATACACGGAATACGTCCAGTAGTTAGGGCCGACCTTCGAAATAATAGTCTACCAGATGGAGTATACAAAGGAATCAGGATGATAGGTGGCTACAACCATCCAATCGGAGACAACATAACCCATGATCCAGAGTATGATGTCGACGTCATGACCAACATGGAAACGATGTCATTCGGAGAACCACTACAGGAACTCTCTCAGAGAGGCCCCATACAGATGCTGATGCGCCTTGCACCAATTCTTGCTGGAGTGATTATCGTCGGAGTCGCTGGCACTATCTTAGTAGCAAAAAGAAAAGCACGCAAGGCTGCAATGGTTCCTAAATCTGCAGAATTCCCAGCCATGGGCCAATTGAGTCATCGAAGCAATGATTGGGCCCAATATGCAGGTGAAGAAGACAAAAGTTGAACTACACATCAAACGACATGTTCTTGCCCATCACTCAATCGAGTAGATGAACAGGAGGAAGCCGACTGAGCACAAATAAGCCGAGCAATCGAGAGCGATTCCTACTCTCACTCGCGGGTTGTCAGGAATATCTGGATCGATATGAGTACCCTCGACGTTTCAGCCAGAGGGGACTTGTTGAAAGACTCGGCATGGCTCAATCGCATATCTCTAGAACTGTCAAGATATTATTGGAAGAGAAATTGATTATTTCTGAGAGAAGACGCGTTGCCAACGAGAGAAAAAGAGTTGTCGCATACCGTTTGACTGACAAAGCTATCGATGAAATTGAATCTCTGAAAAAAGAAATGGCGGATAGACAAATTCTACACCGAGACGAAGAAGGTGAATTAGCCATAACCACCTTATCCGCACTTGCTCCCAATGAAGAGGTCTTGGTTTGGGCGGATATGCTCAAACACGCAGGAACGCATGATGGAATGCTACTTATTGAAAAGTCAGAAAATGACGAAGATGGTGAATTAGATCTTTCTAGTGAAACCATTACTCTATTGATCGAATTATCTGAACTGAAGATGAGTCAAGGAAAAACTCAGCAGGCGGCCAATGACTTGAGAAGAGCCGCGATACTTCATCGAAGACGTGGAAACTTGCTAGGACAAGCTAGATGCTTGCTGACCGCTGCTGGGCTAGATGGAATTCTGAATGATACTGAACAAGTATGGGGGCTGATGCAGACATCGGGAATCGCTTCATTCAGCGCAGACGAGATTCTAACTATGTGGTCAAACTTGCAGGATGAAGAGATGATTAACCATTGTCCGTTTCACATACAGCAATACATTCGTTGTTCCATGGGGATGATTTCAATTGAAGATGTACCAGCCACAATTGATGGAAATGCCTTGCAGAATGTATTATGGCGCGCCAAGCGGTTATCTCTTCAACTCGATGGAGATAAAGAAAATGTAGTTGAGTCAGAGATTTTGGCGGTCATAGAAGAACTGTCCACTGGCATGGCATCTCGTCCGGAATTAGTTGCTGATATCGCTTTGAAGTATGGAGGTAAATCAGCCTTGCAAGCGGCCTGGCAACTAGAACTGCAAGTCAATACCGCAGGACACGTTGGATTCTCATTGTTCAGATTGACAGGGGATGAGAGTATTCTCAAGCAACTAATGCAGTTGTTTTCTGAATCCGGCGATGAAGCAGGAAGAGAGATTTGTAGACAATTATTGTCATGAATGAGAACCTGTTCTGCATAGCATGGATGAGGTATGGTGGCCGCTTAATGGACCTGCTACCTATGGGGAAGATATTCCAATGTTCAGCCATATGGATTGGTATATCTCAAGGTTAAAGGAAAATCGTCCGCACGATTTGTCGCATTCTGGGCTACAGTATGATTGGAGCCAAATTTTAGATGAGATTGGAGACATCAGCGATTTACTAGTTCATCCGGAATTCGATGGTGTTGACCTAAGAGAATTGGTCGCAGAACGAGAAAATATTGGTCGCTCAAGAGTGGTCATGACACAAGGAGTAACCGATGCAATCCATCTTGCCTTGTCCGCAGCACTTCCCAAAGATGCCAAGAAAGTGGCAGTTGAAGTTCCTGCATATGCTCCAGTTTGTCACTCGGCTAGATTGATAGGCCTTGAAACGGTTGAATTCGAACGAATCATCGATGGCGATGGAGCATGGAGATTGGACCGCGACCGACTGTCTGAAATTATCCCTGAAGTCGATGGCATCATTTTCACTCCAATTCTCAACCCTACTGGTTTTCGAATCCTTAATGATGATCTCGAATGGCTAGTTGAAGCCACTAGAATGGAGGGCATTCCCCTATTGGCAGACGAAGTATACGATGATTCTATGCGAGAAAGCGAGGACTACAGTCCGCTATATCTTCACGGAGAACATTGTGTTAGTATGAACTCACTAACCAAGGTGTACGGCCTCGGAGCACTACGGTTCGGTTGGATTATCGCAAATAAAGAAGTGGCAGCAAGAGCGCATACCGCGTTCCAAACGATGAATGGAATGGTTGCAATTCCAAGTGCAAGAATAGCGATGGCTGTTTGGCCACATTTGGACGATGCCTTGGAAGCGATTAATTCTAGACGCAACCAATCATTACCTCTTCTAGAAGAATTATTGCAAAAGCATGGCATTGAATGGCAGGCGCCCCCATATGGGTTGTTTGGGGCGATAAATGTCGGATGTGATGGAAAGCGATTGATTGACGGTATTGGCAAAGAAGAAGGGTTGCTTGCTGTACCTGGTTGTATGTTCCACAAGGACCTAATAAATTGGATAAGAATTGCTTGGTCATCGGATTCAAGAACCTTCGCCAAAGACCTACTGGTTCTTGACAAGGTTCTATCAAGGCGTAATGAGGTGTGAGTTAGCATGACGAAGCAATTTGTGGTCGCCATTACCGGTGCATCTGGAGCAATTTATGGAGCAAGATTGGCTCGCTACCTAACTTCTGCTGGACACGAAGTTAGATTGGTGGTCAGCGATGCTGGGCGCTTGACATTGGCTCATGAATGTTCTACTACTCCTGAAGATCTAGCAAGTGAAACAGGAGCGCATCTAGAAGATAATTCCGACATTGCAGCGCGTTCAGCAAGCGGTTCAGCGAAGATAGATGCAGTCATCGTTTGCCCCTGTTCAGGCACAACCATTGGAAAATTAGCAAATGGAATTTCAGATAATCTAGTGACTCGTTCTGCAGTAGTGGCAATGAAAGAAAGGAGACAATTGATCATTGTCCCAAGAGAGTCACCATATGCAACTGTACACCTAGAAATGATGACTCGCCTGTCAGGTCATGGAGTCATAGTATTGCCTGCTAGTCCAGCCTTCTATAACCATCCTAGCAGTATCGATGACATGGTTGATTTCATTGTTTCCCGAATCCTCGACCACCTTGGAATTGAGAATGAATTGATCTCTCGATGGAGTGGCGAGGAACTGAACTGAAGACCCATCGTTTGATGAGTGTCGGACTACTGCCAATAATCGATGGACGCGCTGAAATCGCTGAGCGTTGCCGAGTTGAAGGAGGAATTGAAGGCCCGTGGGCTTCCTGTTTCTGGACGCAAGGCTGAACTAATCGAGAGATTGCAACAAACGTCTCCGAATCTTGATTCCGCCGAGCAGTTGACCTTGGATGCTGAACTGGTAGTCCTGCCTCCTGAAGAAACTGCATTAAGGAGAGGAGTAGAATCATTGCTCAGTCTCCCATTACCTGTGATTATTGTCGTGGGACTTGTGGTAACAGGATCACTTGGTTATGCTGGATACGAATTAGTATCCGCCTTCTTAGATGATGAAGTAGAATATCCAGAACTTATCGATTTTGACCCTACTAGAACCCGAGGCTATGCAGAGACACTCCTCAGTTACGGACATGCCCAATGGGAGGGAAGAATGTCAGGTAGTCAAGAAGAATTGAATGCAGCGCAGTATATTCGTGACACATTCGATTCTCTCGGCTATGAAGCGACTCTAGAGAACTTGACTGTGCCTATGTTTTCAGTGGTTTCCGCACCTACTCTACGCCTATGTATTCCTGGAGGAACTCCTTTCGTTCCACCCTGCAGTCCTCTGGACACCGGGCAACAAATCATCGAATATGAACATCGAACAGAAGTAGTTCTACAGGGATTCTCGGGAACCAGAACCATCAACTTCGGACAAGCCGACGTAGTAGAGCTTGGAGAGGGTGGGGAAGAAGAGAATTGGCAAGGTGCCAGTGGAAATATAGGGCTTGTATTCTGGGGTAATGCAGGCGTTTCAGGAAATACACAAATCTACAGCCTAGCCGCACAATATGACGTCGCAGCACTTATCGTAGTCAATACTGAACTGAACTGCGGTAAAGTGGAGGCCGACAATTGCGTCCCCATCTTCAAGAGTATCAATGTGGATGCGGTGGTGGAAGCGAATGGCGGAACCATGCCGGATGACATTCCATTCGTGATGATTTCTAGTAGCGCCGGAAATGAAATAGTTGAGGCCGTAAATAATCAATCTGGTCTTCTTTCAATTAGTACCAATGTACAGAACACAGGGGAATTAGATGTCAGAGTTCCATGTGGAAGGTGGCAAGGTATCACTGATGATCTGTTGATAGTCGGAGGGCATCACGACACGGTTTATCACGGACCTGGGGCGATTGATGACACTTCAGGAACCGCCTCTGTTATGGAGCTGGCAACTGTTTTCAGCGAGATTCTAACAGATGGAGAATTACCATACTACACCATGATGTTCTGCACCTGGGGTGGTGAAGAAGAGGGTCTATGGGGGTCCAAAGCATGGGTGGAAAAACATCAGGATGAATTGCAGGAACACTTACGGCTGTACGTCAATCTAGACATGAACCATGTAGATATAGACATGGAGACTAGAGGAAATGGAGTATATCTGTTCAGCAATTCGAAAGAAGACTTGGATCATATCAAGGATATCGCCAAGATTTACGAAGAGGAGAGATCTTCTGTTGCCTCCAAGTATCAAATCAGTTTCAGTCTTCTAGAGGGTGAAAAGGATGGAGAGAATGCGATGCCTTACAATTCTGACCATGGTCCTTTCGTCTACGATTTGGGAGAAGATAATGGAAAGGCAATTGTTTGCTATGGAACTGGATCATGGGAATATCACACCTACGCTGATGACATGAGTAGATTCAATGAAGAAAGTCTATCCGTTTCGGGGACCATCTATGGTACATATCTGCGCTTCTTGGCAGAAGTGTGAACAGCGCAGCATTGACAAAGGCAGGGCCTAGACGCCCAATCATGGCGAAGAAGGCACACGCTAGTCATATCCTAGTACCATCCAAGGCTGATGCACTGAACATCATGCGCAACATTACGAACCTCAAAGAATTCCAAAGGTACGCAACAAAGGCAAGTAAGTGCCCAAGTGGCAGGAAAGGTGGAGACCTAGGTTCATTCAAGTCAGGACAGATGGTTCCAGCATTTGAGAAGGCTGTATGGGATACCGATATCGGCACCTGTAGTGAACCTGTTAGAACACAATTTGGTTTTCATCTGATTTGGGTACACTCACGCGATGAGTGATTGCATGTCATTACGAGTTGGACTGGAGAAGTACCATCTCGAGGCTTGCCATGGAGCCTATGATTGGGAAAGAGAGGAACCGCAACCATTCGTGGTTTCTTTGTGGGCAACCTTGGTCAAAGATGTGCGCGGTGATGACTTGGAGACAACGGTTGACTACGGGGCTCTCCAACGATGGGTGGACGAAGCATTTCTAGAAATGTCAGCCGCTCATCTTCTTGAAGAATTGGCGGCAAGAATCATCGATTTAGCCAAAGGCAATGAAATAATCTCTGAATTAGAGATTCGTATAGAAAAACCAGAGGCACCATTACCTCACCCCGGCGGCCTTGCGGTAATAGAGCGACATTGGAAGCGCTAAAACAGGGGCAAGTTCATTCTCTGTATGCCCGTCAAAGCCATCATGGAGGAGCCTAAGGTCGACGAAGTATTCGTCCCCACCGTCGAGGAAGAGGGTGGAAACATCATCGGATTAGGCGTATTCTCTAGTGAGAAAATCGCCACCAATGTTCTGAAGGATTATTTCAGACACTCTTGGAAAGGTAGCATCATTTCTGCCAATCTCGCTAGATGGGAGGTAGATATCATCGGTCACGATGGACTGACATTGCTGGCAAAATGGTCTTGCCAAATATGCCCAATGTGCGATAGACCGACATTTTGGATAGATCTGGATAGTTTTAGTGCACTTTGTTATGGTACAGCCTGTGGAGCATGGATGGAAGATAATATCCACGATTCAGAAGTCATCGATATCGGGGTACCTACGATTCGTTGGTTGCATCAATCCCGTTCAATCAAGCAAGCAATGATTGAATTCCGCAAGAAGAAGGCTGAGATGAAGGCCGCTGCTGGAGATTATGACGACGACATGGTCAACGCCTCGATGGAAGATGCCAAAACTAGAATGGAGAGGTTGATGCGCAAAGAGGGGTTATCATCTCTTGGTGATGCACTGGGCACATTTGTCGGCGAAGAAGAGTGACTACATCTCCTCGATAGGCACTACTCCCAAGGCAGAACAGCCATTCGCCAAGTGTGAACGACAAACCTCTGTCAACAATAGATCCAAGAGGCTGACTTCACCATCTTTGATGACTGGCCTATCTCTATAGAAACCGTTGAAGGATGATGCCAACAGCAATAGGTGCTTAGCAAACAAGTGTGGACTGTGCGACTGAATGGATTTCTCTAAAACTTCTAGATGACGCCCTAGAACTCTTACCAATGAAATCAATGATTCAGAATCAGGAATCTCCGTCCATACCTCTTCTTCGATAGCCTGTTCTACCAACTTCTCAACATCATGCCCCTCGGAGACAACCTTGCGGATAATCGAACAAGTTCGAGTGTGAGAATACATCAGGAAGGGAGCAGAATCACCTTCGAAACTCAGGGCATCTTCCCAACGGAATGTGAATCCTTTTTCAGGTGCAACTTTGATGATGTTGAAACGGACTGCACTGGATCCTACTGCGGTTGCTATGCTGCGCATGCGTTCATCATCCAGTTCATCTCCACGTAACTCCTTGACTGCGATGAATGCTCGCTCTTCTGCTTCATCAAGAAGGTCGTCCATGAATACAACATTCGCTCTACGCGTAGACATCTTACCCTCGGGCAACTTGATGAATGCATAGAACGCCACTTCAGGAGATTTTGAACCAAGTTCCTCAAGAGCTATTGAAACCTGCTTAGACTGTAGTTTGTGGTCTTCCCCAAGTACGTTGATGAGTCGATCACATTGCTGCCATTTCCATTGATGATATGCGACATCTCTAGTTGCATAAAGGCTTGAACCATCACCTCGACGAAAGAAGAACTTGGTGCTTTTTCCCTTGATTCCTCGAGATTCTAATTCCAGGTAATGGGCTCCATTCTCTGCCAGACCATGCAATTCACTGCTCTCTAACTCTTTCATCACTTGCAATACGCTGCCATCGATGACGAATTTTGATTCACGCGTAAAGGTGTCATATTCAATAGCCAAACGCGAAAGTGTCTCCAACATCCCGTCTAGTACTGGCTGATATGCGCGGTTGAATGAATCTAGAACCCCCTCGTCCCCTTCCTCACTCAGCCTGACCAATTCTCCAACCTGAGAGTCGATACCCGAATCATTGTGCTTGAGTAGATTAGCTGCCTGATACCATCTTACACTCTTGTGATCGGCTTTGTCAGCCCACCTTGGGTCTGCCTTCTCTCTACCTGCTGATTCGAGAATCTCCTCTACCTGTTCAGCACTCAAATTGTCCAAAGCCCATGACAAAATACCTACCTGCTTACCCATGTC
>CAZGIY010000024.1:2022-5942 GCA_964526445.1 uncultured Candidatus Poseidoniales archaeon | reverse complement strand
GACATAATATTCGGCATTCACCTGATTTCCATGTAATGTGTGTAATTTGACCAGAGTATCGCCTAGTATTGCATTACGCGCTCTTCCGACATGGAATGGGCCGTTTGGATTTGCTGAAGTATGTTCAATCAATACTTTGTGACCCGTCTCTTCTCCTCTGCCTAATCTTCGGCTAGCGTTTGATTTCAATACTAGTCCTGCGACCCAAGCAGGCTTAGCCATGAAATTGAGATAGCCATTGATCGCATTGACAAATAGTAATGATTTCGACAAGTCAGTATTCTGTGACTTAAGGGCCTCGAAATGTGTCGCCAATTGCTCAGCGATTTCAACAGGTGGCTTTTGTAGAATCTTTGCGAAGGGAAAGCAAGGTAGCGCAAGATCTCCTTGATTAGATTCTCTTGCAGTTGTCAACATATCCTTCCAAGGTAATGAATCACAGCCCAATTCAACGAGTAAAGTCTCGATATGTGGCTCTAAGAGTCGTTTCAATTCACGCATCTAATCACACCTATGATATTGGATACCTCAGAATTGCTGCTAAACCGCCAAATCCCTGATACAATTGCAGGCCCTCTTCCGTATCGGTTGAAATGAATGAAACTGTAGCCGAGGAACGCATCGCCATTTCGCTTAACTCATCGATTAAATCTCGCTCTGCAACCTCCTTGGTCGCTTCATCAGTCTTACATTTTGAGCAAGGTGGGATGGCCTGCATACGTCCAAGACTTACCGTCCAATCAGCCCCGCAGATTCTACAATGCAGGTCTACCATCCTTTTCCGCAATGATTCAGAAACCAAGAGATTTGAAACCGCACCCTGCTCAAGTGCCTGGCGAATCATCTTCTCACCATAAGTCGCCTTGGGATATGTCTGCATCACTTCTTTGAGGAATGAATTCATCAATTGGCGCTCAGAATCAAGTTCGATTTCACCCATCAATGCTCCAGCATTATCTACCAATTCCCTAACTCCGCTCTCATTGGAGTATCCAACGTCGAAGTGGGTACCTGCAATCTTCTTCTGAACTTCATGATGGAAGTATTCATTTTTCACAACATAATCCTTAGTTGCCCCTGGACCACCGATGATTACCGCTTGAATATCTTGGATATTAGGCAACCAATAATCGCTGGCATGTTCGGTTGCTCGCTTGAAAAACTTGTGAGCAGCCTCTTCAATTAGGCGTTCGAATCTCTGTGCTGACTGACCTCCTTGGCGGTGTTTACCCATTATGTTGGAGACAAGGTGCTCCTGCACATGAATCCTCTTTCCAGTGGCGATTCCATAGGCTGCTTCGGATCGGTCGATGACGAACAAGCCGTATGAGTTGCGATCGATCAACATCTCTTGCAGTTGAGTTAACTCGAATACAGAATCGCAACGATACCTGAACGATTGGAAGGCCTCAGGTGGATCATCGACCACTACGTTTACCATCCGAGTTTTGTTGTTTCCAACGATTACAGCACCCACGAAAAGGGCGATTCCTCTCTCTCCAGCATCCTTGAATCTGTTAAGCGAAGATATGGCCGATTCAATGGCTCCTTGCACATTTTTACGGGTGGATTTCGATTTGATATTTGCAGCCTGGCCGTGTTCATTTTGCAGTAGAGAACGCGCGTCGTGAACCTGCCTATCAGGTGGAATGATAACGGTCACAAGTTCAGTACCGAAACCCTTCATCTCTTGAAGGTCTTCAAGCGCCATCTTCAGACGCAAGCGACGGGCCTGTTGCTCAACATCTTCAGCCATTCTGACCCCTCACTCTACTGGCCATTGCTGGGGCTTATCAGCCTGCCGCGTTGCAAAGCAGTAACTGCCGACAGCATCAAGGCAGGTTGCAAGGTGGCAGCAGCGTGGCTGAAGTACAGGTCATCGCTCTAGGAGGCAGTCTTCTGCGTCCCGAAGAGGACGAAGGACGGCAGATATGGTTCTCTCGCCTCAAACAGATGATTGTCCATCTTGAGGGAATGGAGTATAAAATCGGCATTGTGGTTGGAGGAGGAGCACCTGCAAGAGAAGGTATAGCACTCGCCAGAGACCACGTCAATGATGAACGAAGGTTAGATGAGATTGGAATCGCCGCTACTCGCATTAATGCAACAATTATCCAGCAGGTGCTTGCACAAGTAGGCATAGATGTTGCACCCGATATTCCCCATAGCGTCAATGATGGGGCGCAATTACTGCGCGAACATTCTGTAGTCTGTATGGGAGGAACCCTACCTGGTCATACAACTGATGCGGTTGCAGTTGCACTGGCCGCTGAAGCCGGAGGAAGTGGCTGTATTATCGCAACCAATGTCCCATACGTTTACGATAGCGATCCTAGAATCAACCCCGATGCTAAATACCACGAATCTTTGAGTTTGGAGCAACTGGCTACCATCTGCGGGGTTGGTGAACCACTTGCGGCTGGTGCATCAGCAGTTGTCGATCCAGTTGCCGTGCAAAGAGCAATGGACGACTCCCTCGGTTTGGCAATTCTCGATGGCAGAGAGATGGATCGATTAGAGAATGCAATTCTTGGTCTAGAAATTGAAGGAACGATGGTAACCCCATAGGTGATTTTATGGTCAACAAGGAGAAGCTAAAGAAACAGGTCTCAAAGACCGCAGATGCCATGAAAACTGGGGTAAAGAAAGCTGCTGGAAAGGGGCGGAATAAGAGTGTCCCTCCGCATAGACATTGTAGAATATGTCACGTTCCTATAGACTTGAAAAGGGACCCCCCGATTTGCGGAGAAGAGAATTGTTCCAAAGATTGGGATAAGAATAAGAAGAATGAGAGAATGGTGAGAATAGCCTTCTTCGTCTTCGTAGTCATCTTCATGGCTCCATTGATCTATGCAACAATAGTTGGTTGATAAGGGTGATACGATGAGAATAATTCCTGCGCTAATCGGTTTCATCATTCTAATAGTCGCTGTTTTAGGAACCATCGGACTTTCAGGGGAAGGTGAAGTTTCAACCAATGTCCCGGCATGTGTATCTCCACTTGCTTGTGATGCCGGAGTATCACACGATACACTGGATATTCCCGGTATCGCCGTAATTCTTGAAGTCAAAGCAGAAGTCTCTTGGAGTCATTCCTCGGCTTGGATTGGGGTTATAGAAAACGAAGTACCCCCCTCCTGCGAATCTCTACCCAGTCACTTGAGTTGCGACGAAGATGAACTTACCTTTGTTGCTGGAGGGCCTGATTCTAGCGGTTCTTTCTCTTGGTCTGCAGAACCGGGTAGTTATCGCTTTGCCAGCGGTTCGGATTCTGCCAGTTCAAGCCTTAGAACGAATTCAATATCCTATACTTGGAGCGCTGGATTATCTTCTGGACTGATGTTTGCCTTATTCGCCATAGGAATAGGACTCTTGGCTTGGGGTTTCAAACCCGCTGCACACTCCAAGTAATCCTACAATGTGGATTCCTCGTGGTCGCGACGGTGCCATCCTTCAGGCAGAGACATCGGGTCTCCGCGTTGAACTGTCATGATATGTTGCATCATCAGATTACGTAACCCTTCAAGGCCAATTCCCTCTTGAACGCTGAATACTGGACCCATCTCCGCATATGACAATTCACTCTCCCCCCAATCCTCAGGCAATCCCTCTAGCAAATCACCTTTGGACATACAGACAAGCACCTCTTCTTCCTGTAACAACTCTTCAACCTCGGCCAAGAGATGTAACTGATCCTCCATACTGCATCCCGATGACTCACTAGCATCTAGGAGAAAAAGAACCAGACTGCCAAGATGTTCTAAAGCGGCAATCGCTTGCATTTCGATATCATTTCTTTCTTGCATCGGGCGATCGAGTAGACCTGGAGTGTCTACCAACTGAACGCTCAATCTGTTGGCTTCGAAATGCCCCACATGCAATCGTTTTGTTGTGAAGGGATAGGAATTGACCTCAGGCTC
>CAZGIY010000024.1:0-1972 GCA_964526445.1 uncultured Candidatus Poseidoniales archaeon | reverse complement strand
CAAGGCTGATTTGCCAACATTAGGAGCCCCCGCAATAACAACACAGGGGTCTAATTCATCTATAGAAGGCAAGCGTTTGAGGACTTCTCTTGATTCGTTAAGCCATTGAAGGGATTTCCCAACCTGAGAAATCAAGCTCGATATTCGACCATAGGCTTCGCGCCTACATTCGTGCATATATTCGATATTGGCTGTACGAGTAATTTTCTTCGCATTCTGTGAAGCAACAGACCTAATCTGGCCCGCTGCCCATTGCAATGAGGCGAGATTCTTGCGGTACATATCGCATCCTACGGCAGCTTCAATCATGGCCTGATCGAAGCGAGGCATCTGGTCCAAAGATGGCCAAGAATGAACCATTGACATCAATGATTCATACAGAGTATCTCCCGCAGTCTGTACCATCCCGCGCATTTGCTTACGAACTCGGAAGGTCTTGTCTGAATCATTGACCCTGTCTGCTGCAGAACGTGCCTTGGTGAAGGCCTTATCCAACAACTCGTCTCCAAACAAGACGGTTGGGACGCCCTTCCAACGTATCCGCATGTTCCTCTCCGAGCCATGCGCGGGGCTACCCCCTCTTCAAACGTCGACCTTTTACACCATCACCCGCTGAGACTGTCGAGGCGAACCTATGAGCGGCATGACAGAAGAAGGACTCCCTGCCTGGGCCAAGGAAATGTGGGAGGAATTGGGCTCCCCGGAAATACATGATATCGGAGCAGTTACCAGTGGAGACCTACTCAACCGCAGGTACGGATTGCGTAGAGATGACCTTGTCGAGATGTTGTTGGACGCTAGGGCCTTACCTGAAGGAATGGACCCTTGGATGAGGGGCCGCTTGGTATCTTCGGGAAAGATGACTGTCGAACTATTGGTACAAGATGGGAAATTGCACTACATTTCACGAGATGTGATTGTTGAAGTCATTCTAGTCGCTCACATGAGACCTGCATATCTCGATGATAAGGAATTGCTGGCCTTTGAAAGAGAAGATATGAAGAGACGAAACAAACTCAATGAAAAGGTCGAGAAGGAAGGAGAAGGTAGAGACGATACCCATCTTTGGGGTTGATTTCTTTGTCTGAAGATAATTGGACTCTGGTGGATAATCACCACCTCCAGCGCATCTTTGAGTTCGCAGATTTCGTTAGCGCATTGGATTTCGTTAATCGAGCCGGAGTCATCTGTGAAGAGATGAATCACCATGCTGATTTTGAATTGTCATGGGGCAAAGTGGTCGTAAAGACATGGACCCACAGCGAGGGAAAAGTCACTCAATTGGATCATGACCTTGTCGAGGCTTTGGATAATCTGGAGTGATTGATTATGGCCAAGGATGCAAAGGGACGTTTGCATCCTGGTTACGAACGGCATGTCTTCATCTGTTCACATAGCAGAGATGCTGGTAATCCGCGCGGCTGTTGTGCAGAGAAAAACAGTCTAGAGGTCATTAGGACATTGAAATTGATGAGTAAGGATGCCGGTTTGAGCAATGTCAGAGTTCAGAAATCCGGTTGTTTAGACTTCTGCGAGAACGGAATATCTTGCGTAGTTTATCCCGAAGCGACATGGTATTCCTTGGACGGCAGCCTAGAGCAGCTCAAATTGATTATGGAACAACATCTGCGCGATGGTAAAGTCGTGGAAGAATGCCTCATGGATCTGTCAACTGATTAATCGAGGAAATCAAAGTTTGACAGGTCTTGTAGCACCACATGCCTGACACTTGAGCAGAGTGGTCCTCTCTTCCTTGATGAACAAAGTATCAGGGGCTGAACACTGACCACACTTGATGTAAGTATTCACATAATTGACAATTCTCTTCTTCAAACGCTTTGGCGGAATTCGCCCCTTGAATCGTGCTCTAGGACCTTCCCTACTACCGCTGGTACCTAACTCATTGAGGATGTACTGGAAGACATGATTCTCGTCTCTGGATTTAATGTTTATCCAAATGAAGTCGAAGCAA
>CAZGIY010000023.1:12277-18782 GCA_964526445.1 uncultured Candidatus Poseidoniales archaeon | reverse complement strand
CCCCTTGGCAGTAGAAGGTCAGATTATCGGTTCTTGCCATATGGGTATGGGGCAGGTATTGTCTGAAGAGATGAAGTACGGTAGAAATGGACACCTGATGAATCCCGACCTCCTAGATTACAAGATAATGAGTGTTCATGAGATGCCAGAAGTAGTCCCAATAATCGTGGAGAGCAATGATCCCGAGGGCCCATTTGGAGCCAAGGAAGCGGGTGAAGGGCCCTTGCTACCAATTCTTCCAGCAGTTTGCAATGCGGTTTATGATGCCATAGGAATCCGTCCTGAGGAGTTGCCTTTGACACCAGACAGAGTTTACAAGATGATTGAGAAGAAGTGTAAAGAAATGGGCGTGGACGACCCTACAGACTTGCCTAATCCCGAATTCAATGCATCTGATCTACAAGAAGTGATTGCCAAGAGGGCTGATGAACACGCCGAAAGGGATCTTCAAAGAGACCTATTGAAAGACCGCTCCTCGTATGTCAACGGTGTTCTGTTCGGATTTAATCCCGACCTGCCATTGGCTGAACAAGATGAAGGTTGGAGAGAAGCCATTACTCCTAGTCAAGAGGACTTGCTCGATGAAAGCAAACGCGCCGCAAGGGCCTGGAAGCACATAGAGAGAAGGCACCGAGGTGATTCATTATGAAAATGCCTCCATTTGTTCTACACTCTCCATCCAGCATTACCGAAGCGATGAGTATCGCAGAGACATTGATGGATATTGGTGAAGACTTTGATTGGATTTCTGGAGGTACCGATTTGTTACCTAACTACAAATGGCACTTGAATCCAAAATCTAGTGTTATTTCTCTCGCAGGCGTTCAGGAAATGAGCATGTTAACATCTACTCACATAGGAGGCATGGTGAGAATCCACGACCTTTGCAACAGCCCTTCAACTCATCCAATGATCAGGCAGGCTGCAGAAACTATCGCTTCGGTCATGATCAGAAGATCAGGAACGGTAGGAGGAAACATCTGCCTAGATACGCGCTGTTTTTGGTTTAACCAAACTGAAGATTGGAGGCGCTCAATTGAATGGTGCCATAAATGCGATTGCGATACCTCAGCAGATTGCCGCGTGATTCCTAATCAAAACACCCTTTGTGTAGCCACCTATCAAGCAGATTTAGCACCGGTTCTAATGTGCCTTGGTGCAACGATTCACTTAGTATCTCCACAAGGGGAAAGATCCATGCCATTGTCTGAATTCTTTGAACTGGACGGGATAAAAAGAAACGTTCTAGAGGTAGGTGAATTAGTATCCCATTTGACTCTGCCAAAGGAGGCTGAAAACTGGAACGGAGCGTACCGTAAAGTCCGGTTGCGCGATTCCTGGGACTTCCCCGAAGCCGGTGTCGCTGTGGCTTGGACAAAAAGTGGAGAAAACTTGGAGGAGCTGCGCATTGCCACTACAGGGTGCGAATCGATACCCCGTCTACACGAAGATGAAACCAAGGCTGCATTGGAGAATTGGAATGGTACCGAGAGCATCAAGGAACTTGGCCAAGCCATACGCAAAGCGGTAAAACCTGTGAACAATACTTACTTCCCACCCGCCTACCGCCGCAAGATGTTGCCGGTACTGGTGAAGAGAGCTTTTGCGGGCTTGAATTCAGAGGCTGAGGTGTTGTCATGAAAACTAGAATTATTGGCTGTAGCGCGCTATTGTTCCTGTCGATGTTCGCTGCCATCCCTTCTGCTCAGGCTCAAGAGCCGGAAGTGCCAAATTGGAGCATAGGGTGGGTAGAAGATAATTCTGAACCGGTGATGTTTAACTCTAGAAGCGACCCAAACTCAAACGATTGGTGGGATAAATCAGGATTTATCTCCCTCGAATTCTACATTGAAAACAATCGAGTTACGGAGATAAACATCGGACTGGTTGCAGAGAATGACCATGAAGATGAATTCACTTGGGTAGATATCGATCTGGATGAGAGTGTCACCGTCCCCGGTCAGTCGAACAAATCATTCTCTTTCTCTATAGAAGCGGGCTCCCTTAATGATGTCAACGAGGGTTCAATTCATGGATTGAAGATTATCGCCCAAGAGGAATCTCTACTCCCAACTACGCCTCAGGACATAGAAGCTGATACCAAGGTGCCAAGGGTTGCAGTCATGACTGCCGACATCATCGATGAAGACATACCTCTGATGGCGGGTTCCAGCGTTGAGATGAAAGTACAATTGACAAATCTCGGAAACAAAAACGATGAACTTGTTAACAGTGAAACAAATCTGGTGATAGATGGTTGCCCTCAATTGAGTGCCGACACCGATACAAGTCTCTTCGCAACTGTTGAACCTGAGGCCTCCAAGGAAGGTTTCTTTGAGATCACCGCTTCATCTAGCCATCCAAGTAAATCCTGTATCATCAAATTCAATTCCCAATCAGTAGGCTTTGCCAGTGTGGCTGATAGTATTGAGTTAGAGGTGAAATCATCTTCCAGCACATCTGAACCCTCCAACTCAAATGGGGGGAACAACGGAGATGGAGGAGATGGTTCCACTGATGACACAGACCCTGAAGATGATGAAGGTTTGCGGGGTAATTTCCTCAATGCCTTATCCTTACCCACCAGCCTGATGATAATTGCATCAGCAGCGTTTATTCGGCGTAAATCAAGGCATTTGTCTCAGTAAATCTGCAATTCGCTCGCGACCAGTGCTGGGCAACATATTTGAGTGGTATTTTGCTCGGCGGAGCGCCATTGTGCGAATTATGTTACTAAAGGGGCTTGAATATTGATGTCAGAAGAAAAGCGAGGTGTCCGATTCGAAACATGGTTGGGCGTAGGCCTCGTTGTCTCAATTCTTCTTTCCACATCCGTCATTCTACTCGCAAGTAGCGATAAAGAAACTGTGTACAGCGCCTACGTTACTGAGGCAGATGGCGATTATAATCACCAGCAACTAAGCATGATGAGGGACTCTCTTGACAAATACACGGTAGCCAATACCATGTCCACGCCGATGTTAGTCAATGATTGGAGAGAACCGCATAGGACCACATTGGTAATCGTAGCACCTGAGAAACCATTCGATATGGCTGAGGCTGAGGCCATTCATGACTTCGTTACCAACAAGGGAGGCAAGGTCATCCTTGCAGCAGATTCGAGCAATGCCCAGAGAGTAGCAGATCAATTCGGCGTTCAGTTCTTCGAAACGCCAATTAGGGATTTGAACAACTTCTATGAAGTGAAATACTTCAAAGGAACTAATGCTGGAATTCAAGCTCCTCAGAACGAAACCAATGTGTGGACGGTTGCAAGCATTAACCAAAACATCTCAGAAATGAATGCACTTGCAATGCAGACTGGATGTTCAGATGATGCTCTAAATCAGCATAAGACTGACAATTGCAGAATGCCAGTTCTGATGCGCGGACCTACCGCTTTACAGGTACTCGGCCCAGGGATTTCTGAAAGCGAAGACGTTAGGAGGGATGTCAAAGTACTTGCATCTGCTTCTGATTCCACTTGGCAAGACCTTACTGGCAGTGGGAACCTTGATACAAATCTGAAAATCGATTTAGGAGCTGGGGAAACTGGCTTAATCATCCGAATCGATTATCCTGGAATAATAGCCATGGACATAAATCCTGGAAGTGGAGATAGATTAGACGATATTGAAGTTACAGGAAGTATCGTCTTCGTTGCAAACGATGATGCCTTTGCCGATCACCTTTGGGACTTGCCAACTGCAGTTGCAACTGGTAAAGGACAATGCCAGACCATGTCATACGCGAATCACACATGTTGGAATTCTGAACTCTCTACCGAAAGCAACTGGAAAGGCAATGGCGCCTACTTCGCTGAGTTGATTCACGATATGAGCGAACAAGAGAACGATGATTTGTCGAGCCTAATCAAATTACACCCAGAGAAGTTCTACTTGGTCTTCGACGAGTCAAGGCACGTTACAAGCACCCTTGCCGCACCATTCACTGAGGCGATGGGGGCCATTGTACTGCTAACTTCTGATGCTTGGTTGAAATGGTTGATAGTGCTCAATCTGTTAGCACTGCTATCTATCGCAATCATGGTTGTTCCAGAGAAAGAGAACTGGAGGCACGTCTTCGATTTGACTCGATTCCGAGAAAGGCCGAAGAAAATTGACCCCACCGGTTACCAGCAAAGAGTGCGCCAAGCCCTGATGGAGAAGGTGCGTATATTCCATGATCTGACCAAGGAGCAGATGATTCACAAGACACCGCCGGAGATTCAAGCGATGATTCGGGATCCAAGATTGATAGAACTGGCATATAGCCAGAACCGTGTATTTTCCCCAGAGGAGTTACGACAACTCCTGCAGGCCATACGCCGCTGGGGTAAATGAGAAAAGAAGAAACAAAGGAGGAAATGAAGAATGCAACCCCCAGCCGTACCCCCGACCGCCCCAGCACCAGCACCGCCAGCACCTGCTGCGCCGGCACCTGCTGCGCCAATGCCAGCCGTTCCAGCGGCTCCAGCAGCGCCAGTAGCGCCAGCACCAGCAGCACCTGTGCAGGCTCAAGCTGCAGCCCAGCCTAGACACCAGAGTAGCCCTGAAGTGCGCGAGCGCTTACAGGCTGTAGGTGCCATCGCACAAGCGATTAGTGCCGAAGTACAGAAGGTAATTATTGGAAAGGCGCACGTTATTGACAACGTGTTGATTAACATCCTTTCCAATGGAAACCTGCTCTTCGAGGACTATCCTGGACTGGCTAAGACTCTGATGACCAACACCTTCGCCGACGCACTCGGTTGTGATTTCAAGCGTGTACAGTTCACACCTGACCTGCTACCTGCTGACATCACTGGTACCAATGTTTACGATGCCAAGAAGGGAGAGTTCACATTCAAGCCAGGACCACTGTTCTGTAACCTGCTACTGGCTGACGAGATCAACCGTGCTCCACCAAAGACCCAAGCCGCTTTGCTTGAGGCTATGCAGGAGAAGCAAGTGACCATTGGAACAGTCACCCACAAACTACCAGCACCGTTCATCGTTATGGCTACTCAGAACCCTGTCGAGCAAGAAGGAACATATCCATTGCCTGAAGCGCAGTTAGACCGTTTCATGTTCAAGATGAGTGTTGGATATCCAGACCGTGCTGACGAGGACGAGATTCTGTCCCGTCGTATTACTCGAAAGAAGGACGCTGTAGATGTCGATGTAATTACCGACCCACAGCGTGTAATCGCCATGCAGCAGGCCTGTGAAGATGTCTACGTCGACCCAGCCATCCGCATGTACATGGTCGAGTGTGTAGCAAGAACCCGTGAGGACCCGAGAGTTTTGGTCGGTTCCTCTCCTCGTGGTTCTCAGGCTCTATTGAAGACCGGGCGTGCCTCTGCAGCAATGCGTGGACGTGATTTCGTCACACCAGATGACGTCAAGTCAGTAGCAGAACTCGCAATCGCACACAGAATCATCCTGAAGCCGGAGCACCAGATCAAGGGATTGGAGCAAGGAGAAGTCGTACAGTCGATTCTCCGAGAGGTTCCAGTTCCAACAGTCTGATTGCCCAATTTGACGGATTTGGAGTGAAACACGATGTGGTCGCGCAAGTCAGCCCTTCTAGGAAGCCTCGCGGTTTCCATGTACCTGATGGGCTTGACCTTGCGAAATTCGCAATTGGTGACCGTAGCAGTCGTCATATTCGTCTTCTTGACCTATGCAGCGTTGTTCTCTGGGCATGCCGATGTCGCATCCAGTGGTCGCAGAATGGAAGAGTGGATTGGAGAGGAAGGGGTTGCTCTCTCAAATGTCTCAGCCATGCGTAAACTATCAGCGGCAAGGGTGTTTGAGGATGGCGAAGTAGAGATCACTTTACGAATGCAGAACCACAGTGCCTTACCCAAAATTCTCGAGGTGCGCGACCGCGTTCCTGAGGTCATGCGAATCAAGAAGGGAGCAAACTACATCCTGATGGAATTAGGTCCTCGTCGAGAGACATTCATCGAATATACCGTAGAATGCCCATTGAGAGGGTTCTACAGCGTAGGTCCTGTTGCCATCCGTATCCAAGATACCTTTGGCATGTTCCACAAAGAAAAGGAATTGCACGTTTACGATGACTTCCTCGTATTCCCAAAGATGGAAGATCTGAAAGATGCCTTTGTCAAGAGCAAGGTGCCCAAGATTTTCACTGGTGCAGTAAACATTCGACAACCCGGTCCGGGTAGCGAGTTCTACAGCCTGCGTGAATACTTCGACGGAGATTCATTCCGTTCAATCAACTGGAATGCATACGCACGAAGTGGTAAGTTGATGGTCAACGAGAGAGAAAGAGATGCGGTATCTGACATCATCCTCATCGTCGACAGCAGAGCGGTTGCTGAGACTGGGCCCGTCAGTAGAAATGCCTTGGTCTACTCGACCAGAGCAGCTGCGTCATTGGCGAGATACTTCCTCTCTAGAAGAGACTCTGTCGGACTCATCGTCTATGGAGATGAGGTCGTTTCAGTTGACCGAGACACGGGTAAGAAGCAGTTGTACGTAATTCTCACCAAACT
>CAZGIY010000023.1:0-12267 GCA_964526445.1 uncultured Candidatus Poseidoniales archaeon | reverse complement strand
GAGGAAACACCCCCCTGCAAGTTGTAGTGAACAGGATGCTACCGCACATCAACAAAGGTAGCCCAATCATCGTCATGTCCAATCTCGAAGAAGACCCAACCATCGTCAATGCGTTGAGAGACTTCCGTGCACGAAATTTTGACGTTACTGTTCTTTCTCCATCGAGCCTTGAGTTTGAGTTTGATGCTAGACGCTTGGATAGAACTGGATTCGAGGTCATGAAGACTGAGAGGGACATACTGATCAGTGAATTACGAGGAATGGGAGTGAACATCATGGACTGGGAGCCTGACATGTTGCTGTCAACAGCCTTGGCTGGAGCAAGAGGATTCTGAGGTGAAATAATGGCAGCAGCACCACCCCCTCCACAAGCAGCGAGACCAAGGACCGATACCTCACATCTCTACGATGGAAAGGTCGTTCGTTCATCGGCACCCAGTAGGAAGAAGGCTGCTGGCAAGATGAAAGTCGGCTCCGATGTTCCAGATGATGCGATTCCTGAACTCCACATTCCAAGTTTCATCGAAGCCTTGCTCGGTGGACCAGTAGTTCCTCGACACAAATTCTTGCCCGCAGACAGAATGGTTCAGACTCTACAACTTGGAGCATATGCGATGTTGATTTCACTCGGAGTCATTACATGGGTTGTGACTCCACCGCAAGGAACTCTGTGGTTCTGGATATTCGGAAGCGTTGGCGGCGCTACCCTATTGCAATCCTTGGTCATAATAAGCGCGACAGGGACCGGATTCTGGGGCACCATGTCCAGAGACCCTCGCTGGTTGCTGGCATCATATTTCCTTTTCATCCTCGCAGCAATGCGCTTCGCTTCAAGCAAGGTCGCACTCTCCAATGACTGGTTCGACCTACAACAGAACCCTTGGTTGGAAACTGTCCTCATCGTACTCTATGCTGTACTTCTAGTCATGTACTTTGAACTGACCAATGGAGTCATCAGATTCAGCATGCTGGACACCAGCATTCGCACTAACGAAGTATATGTCATGAATGTCAAGCGAATCGTCAGTAAGTACCATCGTAGTCTAATGATTAACCCCGCTATAGCAGGTGGTCTTGCAGCCGCAGTTCTTTCGATCAATACTTTGATTCCGGCCGTCGTAGGATGGTTCTCTTCGGAAACTGCGATTAGAATGGAAGAAAGTGTCGAATTGATTTCAGTATACGGAGTTGCCATCGGTAGTCTGTTCGTCTTCCTTCTCGTAGGACTGATGTTTGCGGTTAATCTACCATTACGACTACAGAAATGGCGAGAGAATCGAAACGATTGATTAAGCCATCAATTGATGGTGATTCGCTAATTCACTGATAACTCTGTTGAGGTCATCTTCTTCTAGCAGATGGTGAATTGCGTGTTTCTCTTCAAGTGTCGCTATAGCACTAGGCATCTCGTGCTTCAATCCGCTGCCAATCAATGAAACCAATGATGCGACTTCACTCTTCTCAACACCAACTTCTGCTCCTTCAAGGATAAAATCTACCTCCAGCGAACGCGTACTCGGTACCAATAACGAAATATGTCCCTCCACCGCATTAAGTGCCCAGACCTTGACGGCTTCATCCTCGATTAATCTCATCAAATCATTGAGCAATATGGTGATTTCATTCGCTTTGGCCTCAATGTCATAATGTACAATTCCGGGCGTACAGGATATCGCACTGACTCTGCTTTCATCAACATTGATTTCTGGTCCAATTACTGTATATGGCCCATCATCGTTCAATGGACGAATCTGCAATGGAATACCAGTTCCACGCAGTGGCTCGATACATCCGGCATGCAAGACAACACCCCCTGCACGAGCCAAGGCCAAGGCCTCACCATATCCAAGATATGAGATGGTGGAGGAATCTATTCCCCACCTAGGACTTACAGAAAGAACACCTGGAACATCTTTCCAAAGAATAACTAATTCCGCTTCAAGAATAGTAGCCAAAGCGGCTGCTGAAAGATCGCTTCCGCCCCTCTTGAGAACCCTTGTCTTTCCACCCGCTCCAACTCCGAACCAACCGCTGATTAGAGGAAGGGGCCCCTCAATCAGATTTTTGTCAATACACTCAAGGGTCGATTCCAAATCAATAGAAGAGGAGGATTTCGAAATCGTGATACCCAGATCATCTGATTGTACCGGAGTTATTTCCAACCCCCTTGTTCGTAACGCCTCACAAACTACAATGCAAGCCAAACGTTCTCCACATGCCAAAACTTCGTGCCTAGCATCTTCATCCAATGGGTCCTGACAAAGGCGCAGCATGTTCTCAGACAAGATTTCAATGACCTGTTTGAATTGCTCAGATGTCCCACCAAACTCCACAGAAGGGGCGAAACGCGCATGTTGTTTACGCAAATCGTTCACTAACCTACTCCACTGCAATGGCTCTTTTACAGACCTAAGTAACCTATCAGTTACTCCCCATAGTGCAGATACTACGATGATTGGCCTGCCGGGAATCGAGACTATGCGCTGATGTACTCGGTCGATATCACTCGGAGTCCTCAAACAGGAACCTCCAAACTTGTGAACAACCCATTCATTCATCTTCTTCACTCCTAGACAGAATCATGTCAGAAATCACCAATCTGCAGATTGCCTCAACAACTGGGACTGCACGTGGAGCCAATACCGGATCGTGCCTACCTCCCACCTGAAGCTCTTCCTGCACGCCACTCGAAATGTTGAGCGTCTTCTGAACCTTTGTTATGCTGCTAGGTGGTTTTAGAGTCAATGTAATCCTCAATGGTGCGCCTGTCGCCATTCCTCCAAGCGCTCCATCACCATCGGTTGTCGGCCCCTGATCTCCTAGATACCACGGACTATTGTGCTCACTACCAAGTGCCTTAGATGCAGCGATACCGCTTCCAAACTCAACCGCCCTTGCACCGGGAGTTGACATCAATGCATGCGCCAATACAGGTTCAAGACCCTCAAACCATGGGGCTCCAAAGCCCAATGGTAATCCATTGATAACCGCACTGACCTGTGACCCTATAGAATCACCACTTCTTCTGATACGAACTACTTCGGCAAGCATTTCTTCAGCCACTTCAGAGTCACAACATCGAACTCTTTGAGATGATTCAGACAGTGGAATATCCTGCGGTTCAATATCTGTAGATATCGAACCAATACTGGAAACATGTGCCTTGATAATTATTCCATGTTCATCTAACAAGGGTTTGACAAGACTGGCTGCCGCAACTAGCCCTGTGGTCAAACGGGCGCTATTGGCACCTCCTCCTCTGGGGTCGGCAGCTCCAGAACTGTTGATCATTGCAGGCAAGTCCGCATGTCCGGGACGCGGTTTGTCCGGAAGGAAAGAATAATCGCTGGCTCTCGCATCTTGATTTCGAATCAAAAGCAGAATAGGCCCACCTGTTGAGCAGCCTTGGTATACGCCAGAAAGAATCTCACACTCATCACTCTCCTTGCGAAGAGATGCGATCCCAGAACCAGGGCGCCTGCGTTGCAACTCTTCCATGAGGAACTCAATATCGATAGGAGTACCAGCTGGAACACCTTCAAGAAGCGCTCCAACCGCTGGGCCGTGACTCTCACCAAACAGGGTTGTTCGCAACCTCTGACCAAGGGTCATCGACATCAGTATCGCTCCTGCGTGAAGGCGCAGGGATTCAAGGCTTCTCTTAGACAACCTCGTTGGTCTGAAGCGATTTAGCATTGAGTACTTTGGTTTCAATGACTTCCACATCCGTTTGTCTAGAAGTGTACCACATCTTCAAACGCTCAAGAGTTGGTTTGGAAACCGCAGGTGAAAACACTACGATTGCCGGTCCTGAACCGGTAAGCCCTGAGGCCCTAGCGCCATTGACGAATGCATCGTTGGTCAATCTGCGGCCAATCATATCATTTAGAACTGAAACCATCGAACGGCCGTTCCAAGTCACAGCAACAAGCTCATTCCCTTCTTCAAGCGCCGACAATGCCTGTTGGAATCCTTGTTGATGCCAGGCAAATGTCTCAGAATCCGGAATTTCTTTTCGCTCACCTCTAGTTAGAATTAGAATGTTCCAATCATCGGCTTGTGGACCTGCTCCTTCTAGGATTATCCCTTCGGCTGCTGGTAGATTTGGATCCACCAACTTCCACCCGCCTTCAGCAGCAGCCCAAGCATCGTCAACACTACCAGTCAGCGAAACACCCGCTGCCAATTGAGCCTTAGCAGCCATATCCACAATATCGGAATTAGGAAGTTCCTTGGATGTGGCATCGGCTAAAGCCCGCAATGCCGCAACAGCTACCGCTGCAGATGATTTCAATCCCTGACGCGGAGGTATGTTACTACTTACACTCCAATGCAATTCACCTGCTGGCAAATCGAGACCTGCTCCCTTCCAGGCTGAAAGGACTTCATCCAACAATCCATCAGGGTCATTCAATTGCCTTCGTGCTGGTTGATCCAAAAGGGCAACTGTTACCGGAAGGTCGAGGGCAAGGCTTGCACCATAACCAAGCCCAGCGGCGTGGAGTAGGCTACAGGCACCATTTGCCTCGCCCTTGCCCAACCTTGCCATTATTACCTCTCCTCGATATCTGCACTTACCTTGTCACCTATATGTCGTGCCCCTCTATCAACCCTTGAAATTATTCGATCTCCAACAATCGCTTCCGTAATCGCAATCACTTTGCCCCCCGAGGAGGACATTAGTCTAACAGTCTCCGCCTGTTGAAGGAATGTCTGATACTGATTATTATTTTCATCTACCCAC
Organism: uncultured Candidatus Poseidoniales archaeon; assembly: GCA_964526445.1. Lineage (GTDB taxonomy): Archaea > Thermoplasmatota > Poseidoniia > Poseidoniales > Poseidoniaceae > UBA226. Next base: position 7,523 of record CAZGIY010000023.1, on the reverse strand, counting down.
TTCAATAATATCAGTGGCCTGGTCTCAATCTTCAATCGACCAATCAACGCACCTCTAGTTTTTCCATCGACAGAAAAAATTCTAACTTCATCTCCTGCCTTGAGTTCGCTGAGATATGCGGTTCTTCCATCGTTGAGAACGGTATAAGCATGAAGACCGCCAGCATTTACCCTGAAAGGGCGTTGTGGAACATATTGACTGTCTATATTCTCTGCATGAACAAGCACCATAGAAGATGAACTAGAACCCACCATCAAGCCTTCACCAGGATTTAGAAGAGATACCATATCGACACATACTCGATCTCCAACTCCAGCTGATTCAATTCCGGTAATCTGTACTTCTGATAACTCCTCTTGTGCGGAAACATACCCTTCAGCAATCAACTCTTGATTCTCCAATCGCTGTGACTTTGCGATCAAGGCTGCTTCAATCATTTCTTCGCGTGCAGGAATAACTACTGCATCAACTCCAATCTGCAAAGCGTGCGCTGCACCTTGCACATCAACTGGCTTTTGTATCAAGGCAGCGATTCTAGTAGGAGTTCCTTGAGCAGAAGAAACCAGATTTTCCAAAGGAATCATCTTCCAATCAGGTAAATCTAGCAGTAACCAATCAACCGAACCGATAAGAGAGCGTGCTTTAGTTTGCCCTGCATCGTCTATAATCTGAATGCATACTATATCTTCACTATCCTCTGTCAAAACCCTATCGAACATTTCTAAATCATATGTTAGAGAGTTTTCTGAACGTAAATCCAACCAAATCTCCATCGCAATCATCCCTATAGAACATGCCTTATGGAATCTTCCAGGCTAGCGCCTTCATGTATCAATACACGCAGTGCGCGAATACATTTTGCAGGGTCTGAATCTGCAAATATCTGCCTTCCCATACATACACCTGCACCTCCCACAGACAATGAATCCGCAACCATCTTGAGAACCTTAGAGAAATCTCCTGATGATTCGCCACCAGCAATCAAAACTGGGATTGGAGCGGCTGAGACAACCTCTGCAAAAGCTTCCTTTGAACCAGGCCACGAAGTCTTCACTGCATCACAACCCAATTCCCATGCCAAGCGCACAGCATGGGCAGCACCATTTGTTGGATCTCCATCAACCACAAGACCAGAACCGCGAGGATAGATCATCCCCAGCAAGGGAATCTGGAGGCGGTGGCAATCTTCTGAAACTCTACCTAATCGCTCTAACATTCTGTACTCGAATTCATCCCCGAGATTCACCTGCACACTCACACCAGCAGCACCTCTAGCAATAGCCTCCTCTACAGAGGCAACCAATACCTTGTCCGAGGAATGTCTTCCACCATGAATCGTTGAAGCAGAAAGATGCATCAAGAAAGGTGGACTGGAATCATTTGCACTAACTACGCCTTTGTGAGCGATAACTGCGTCACAACCATTCTCTCTCAGTGAAGACAGTAGGGCTGCCGTATCTTCTAAGCCCTGAACCGGCCAAGATGAGACTCCGTGGTCTATCGGAACCCACAATGCCTTACCGTTGGGCATCAGATTTGAGACTCCGCGTGCACGGTCATCTGAACTGCCCATGCTATCGCTGCGGGGTTAATGTTTCAATACCTGTGGTTCAGACCTGTTCACTACCTACTAGCCATTTCATAATGATTGAAGTCGCCTTCTCTAGATGCTCTCCCAAAGTGCTCTTTGAAATTCCAGTCATATCTGATAATTCTCGCAGGTTGATGCTTCTTGGAACATCGAACCAACCCGATGAAACCGCTGCTTTAAGGGCCTGCCTCTGTTTATCGGTCAAAATATTAGCAAGGCCCTTGTCATTCTCTCCCCCAGAAATCACCGCAATAGCATCTGGAGGCAATACCTCCTTCGCTAATTTAACGAAAGTTGAGACTCCGGAAGGAAGGCCTCTAACATTGATCACCATGCCATCATTACCTAGTCTATAGGGCGGCAGAACAGTGATGTCATCCATCATTATTGCGCCTGTGGATAATTCGTGAGTATTACTCAAGACCATGTACCCCTCGCCTCCTGCCTCTGGAGCATCAAATGGTGGCAAGGGACCTTCTACTGTCAGAAAATCTACCTCCGCTAAATCTTCAATGCCCTTTTCTGGAAGAAATTTCACCTTGACCAATTGGCGCACGCCGACACTGGCCACATCAAGATGGCCCAAGACCTCCATGCTACTACAGACCTTGCACAAACTACCAAATTCGCTATTTTCGAGGTTCTCTGTAGACCACGTCAACCTAACCTCGCGCATGAACCCTGAGAAAAGGGGATAGGTATTGATGCTACCGATTATGTTCTGAGACTGCTACCGACTGATTGAAGAACCAATCAATAATCGCAGAAATGAGCACCATGGATTTACTTGAAATTGAAGGATTGAAGCGTTTCTTTGGAGAGGGAGAAGCCGAGGTCAAGGCCTTGGATGGTATCGACCTCGTGATTGAAGAGGGTGAAATAATCGCTCTATTGGGACCATCAGGTTCTGGTAAGACCACATTGTTGAACCTTATTGCAGCCCTAGATACACCTACCGAAGGAAGTTACCGGTTCAATGATGAAATGGTCCCTTCACACAAAGTGGAGGAGATGACTGCTTTTCGACGCAACAACATCGGATACATTTTCCAATTCTTCAACCTCTTGGCGGACCTTACCGCTTTGGAAAACGTGCTTTTGGTGCAGGAACTTGCGGGGAATAGAGACAAAGAATTCGCCTTGAAACAACTCGAAGATGTAGGATTGAAAGATCTTGATGACAGATTCCCTGCACATATGAGCGGTGGTCAACGCCAAAGGGTTGCAATTGCTAGATCGATGGCTAAACGCCCTCGAATGATACTTGGAGATGAATTAACAGGAAACCTCGATTCTGAAACTTCTGTACAAGTGATGAACGCTCTAATCGACAATTGTCGCCGAGATGAGATTACCACTATATTCGTTACGCACGACGAATCATTGACTAGATTCGCGACCAGAGTTATCAGGTTAGATAGCGGAAAAATTGTCTCAGATGAACCGGGAGAGATGGCGGGATTGAAAGGGCAGGCGAAGAACGCTGTTCGTGATCTAGCCAAAGGTGGAAAGAAATTGGTTGAATCCATTAAAGACATGGCCAACGATATCATTGGGTGAGTAAGTGAACGGCCTATTGATCGTAAGGTTGCGACGCAGTTTACTGCGGAACAAAGTACGAGTATTCACAGTCATTCTATTGATTACTCTCAGCGTATATCTCGGGGTGACAATGAGCGAATTCAACCGAAACATGAATTCCGTATACGATGACTTCTATGAAGAAACCAATCTTGCCGATCTATTGGTAACCGATTCAGAAATGCCTGAACAAAGATTCACTGAATTGTGTTTAAATCACTCAGATTGGAAATGCGAAGCAAGACTTACTCTCGACGGGCAGACTAGATTGGTCAACAAAACTGGCGAACACTGGATTAGGTCAACTTGGCATGGAATGACAGAAAATCGGGTCTCTACCCTCTACGAGGTAGATGGGAAGATGGCACCAGGCTTGGGCGAAGTTGTATTGGATGCGCATGTTGCCAATGCACATTCGATGAAGGTCGGAGATATTCTAGAACTCGGAGCCGGTCAAGGAATGCACAACTTCACCATAGTAGGAATTGCCTACAATCCTCACCACCTTTGGTATATGCCTGAAGGAAATCTTTTTCCTAATAATGCAAATTTCGTTGTAGCCTACTTCTCTGCCGATGAATTGGCAAGAATCGCTGGCTTTGAAGCGGGCACTATGAACAGCCTGCACATCGACCTACCAGAAACTCCAGATTTCGACATCGCTTCGACAACCGAAATCAATGAAGGAAAAGAATTGGATGAAGTTAGGGAAGGGTTGCTATCGGAGATGCGGGATTCCGGATTACAAGGAGACGTAGTTGACAGAAGCGGTATGAAAAGTCCTGAAATGCTGCGTATAGATCTAGAAGGTTCACAGAAAATGACTCCTTTCGTTTTGGTCATCCTGTTGCTCATAAGCGGTCTAGTAATAGCCATTTCAATCGACCGTCTGGTCAAGAGTCAAGCTAGAGAAATAGCCGTACTGCGCACAGTAGGTACACCAGGGAACGAGATACGTAATGTGTACATGCTAATTCCATTGGTGTTAGGAATACCCGGTATTATTCTAGGAATATTGCTAGGGATTTCACCTTTCGGAACCAAAGCATTCACAGAATTCTATTTCTCAGTCTTCGATATGCCTGTTGTCAAGGTTCATCACTATCTGGACATATTATTGATGATTGGATTGGGCTCCATGGCCCTGATTTTCCTATTTGGTATCAGACCCGCATTCAAGGCCGCCAAGATGCAACCGATGGACGTCTTTGGACAATCAAGTGAAAAGGCTCCGAACAAGTACTTGCACAAAGTAACTCAGAAGTTACCTCCCGGAATTGGCTTGGCTTTGCGCTCAACATTTCGTAAACCGGCAAGACTGATCGTGACCCTAGTCGCCCTATCTCTATCCATGGTGATTCTTGGAGGAATGATGATGATGATGGCCGTATTCACTGAGGTCTTTGAAGAAAACATGGATTCTCAAGTTAATTGGCAGGCTCAAGCAATGTTCTGGCCTGAACAAGTGGGGGATGTTGAGAGTTGGGCAGAGAACAATAGCAGTTCGTTTGAATCAGTCATTATCACAGAAGCAAGTCCTATCAATGACGACAAATCATTCGCATTGTATGGATTTGAGCGAATAGCGACCGATGATTCCGACATGCCAATGCATCGTCTCAATCTAGTTAATGGGGACCTACCCCAATCTGGCAAAGCAATACCAGAAGCGCTGATCGATGAAGGAATGTCAATACTGCTCGACTGGCAAATCGGTGACACCATTGAAATCGAATACAATTCCAGTAGCGTACAAGTCAAAGTGAGCGGGATTGTTCAAGAAATCGAGCGAATGATGGTTTTGCATCGAAGCGATCTCGAGAATGTTGTTGGCTACAAAGCAAATAGCGTGCGTATGATCTTTTCAAATGGCCAAGGTATCGATGATACCCTGAGAGAAGTTTCGATTATGACACTAGAAAAAAAGACACTGATCGAAGGATTCAACGCAGTATTAGAACAGCAACAAGGGGCAATGCAAGTAATGTATGGAGTTGGTGCAATTTTGGCCATCGCAGTATTGTTCAACACTTTGCTGATGAACTTGGCAGAAAGAGATACAGAATTGGCTACTCTGAGAGTTCTTGGCGCAAGTCGGATGCGATTAGCGACAATATTGACTGTTGAGCATGCATTTATCGGACTTATCGGTGGAATTGCCGGTGCTTTGGCAAGTATAGCAATGATGCAAGGTCTAACTTCAATGATGACTTCTTGGGAATTCTATATACCGATGCATGTCGACTTTATTTCCGCACTAATGGTTATCGGTTTCGTTCTCTTTGCAGCCCTATTAACCACGCCTATTGGGATCTGGAGAATCGGAAAAATGAACCTTCTCGAGGTAGTTGCAAGACACGAACGCTAAACTGTGTCAACACTTCATCTGAAGAGCAATTTTGCAGGTAGTTATTACTAGGACTGACTCCCGTAGGGAGTCCATGCCGTGGGCCGACTGGACATTGCTGAGCGTTCTCGGCGGAGGGTTTGTCTACGGTGTGGCAACACTAATTATCAGAGAAAGATCTCTTCCCTTCATTATTCAACAACGAGAAAGCGCAATGGATTTCACCCTGCGCGAAGATGAATTAGAAGAGAATGAAGAACTCTCCTTTGAAGATGCTCGCAAGGAATTCGAAAAACGACTCTCTGGCCTGATGGATCAAAGGCACGAACGCCTGGAGAAGATGAAGAAACTCGCTGCTGAAGAACGCATGAATGCCGAAAAGGAAGAAGCGCAAAGAAAGCGAGAAGAGGAAGAGAGGCTGAAAGACGCTTTGGCTCATGAAGAAATGCAACGACAGCGTAAGCAGATCGAGTACGAAGCGCAAAGGGCTCGAGAAAGAGCCGAATTAGAGGCATTCCAAGAACGCATGGAAAGGCAGCGCAAAGAAGAGGAAGAAAGGCTCAAGCAACTCGAGGAAGAAGAACGTCTTGCCGCTATAGAGCAAGAGCAAGCAAGACAACAGCAGATGGAGGCCATGGAGGCTCAAAGGCAGATGGAGATAGATTTCCAAAGCCATTCTGATGTTGAAGCAGTTGATGTCGATGATAAGACAAAGAAAGACCTTGAAGAGCGATTGAACAGAGAAGGAGCGAAAACGGGAGAGGTACAGATATCGTTGATGTGGAATGATAGGAATGATTTGGATTTGCATGTTTTGTGCCCTAGTGGCGAGCGAATACATGGCGGAAACAAAGTGTCGAAGTGCGGAGGGGAGCTCGATGTGGACATGAATGTCCGCGCTGAGTCTAAGCGTCCAGTGGAAAATGTGTTTTGGGAAGAAAATGCTCCAGCAGGAGAATACAAGGCATTCATCCATTTCTACAAGCATCACAAGAAAAGGCGTACTAGAACCTCAACAACATACAAACTAGTGGTAAATGCTGGTGGGGAAATAAAGGAGTACAGCGATAGTATAACCTTTGGAGAACCAATCAAATTAGTTGCTCAATTCACTATGCCTGAGATGAATCAGAGAGCTGGCTACAAAGAAGCAATGCAGGAAATCACTGATATTGTAAGAAGCCAGATGGCCGCAGCATCTACCATTGAGGAATACGAAGCGATATCCTTGGAAGAATTGTCAGAAGAACTGGCAGAGGAATTGAGAGAGCAGATTTCTAGAAATATCGAACAACTGAAAGAAAACAATGCTCAACAAGAGCGCGAACAAAGATTCGAAGAGACAAAACGAATTATCTTGATTTCAACCGACTCTGAAGAATTGGAGAAGCTCGATCTAAGTGGATTCAATGAATATGAGACAAAGAGACTTGAAGAATTGCTGGAAAGCAATCTAGAAGTTCAGCAGGCTGAGAAATTCAACGAATTGATGCGCCAACTGGTCATGGCTGAAGATTTTGAAGAATTGGATTCGGTAACGATTGCAGGCATCAATCAAGAGCAGCGAGAATCCTTGTTGGAGGCCAAGGACGAGGCAAATGAACGTTTCAAAGATCAGCGCTACGAGCATCTATGGCAAAGATTGAGCGAAGCATCTACCCATGAAGAATTGGATTCAATTGAATTAGAAGGGGTTGGAGATGAGCAGAAACAAAGTCTTGTTGCACACAAGCAATCCCGTTCTGCAGCATTATGGGCAGCACTAGAAGAATTGGAGAATCCGGAAGATATCGAAGAAGAGCCAGTCTTGGAGATGGTTGAAGATACTGAAATTGAATACATCGATGATGAAGCCGATGAATTGGAAGAATTATTGGAAGCGGCATTGTCTGAAATCAGTGGTGAAGAAAAAGAAAAGAAGCAAATTCTCGATGAAGTGGAAGTCGCTCGACCTGTATTGATGCCTGTGCAGGCTGAAGTTGAACCTGAAGAGGATGAGGATGA
>CAZGIY010000022.1:0-19061 GCA_964526445.1 uncultured Candidatus Poseidoniales archaeon | reverse complement strand
ATCGCACTTCCTTCACCTTCGGATTAGTCCAGTGCTCAAGTCCTTGTGCTCCCACCTCTAATCTGCTGTTTAGTGCTGTTAACGAGGTAGGCAGCATATGCTCCCGCATTGCTCAACTATTGAAGAACAGTATTTGTTCTCGATTAAGCCGATGGGTTTCCGTGAGTCTTAGTTAGAATTCCGCCGGCAATTCCGGTTACTGCTCCCACAATCGTTAGCCAAACATTCAGCCCTGCTGACATGTCTCCTCCTGAAGGCAGCATCAAGTACCATACTAGTACCGCAATGCCGGCTAGAGCACCAGCCGCAATTCCAGCAATCATTCCAAATTTCTGAGTGTCAACTGGGAGTGCGCCAATTCCAAAGACGTTGAATACAATCAATACCGCAGCACCAAGGCCTGCAATTGCTGCAACCCACAAAATGATTCCACCTGTACTTCCAGCCGTAGCAGCGGATTCACAGTCTTCTTTTTCTGCTTCGCTTTCAAATGTCTCAAAATCATCTGAGGTATCACAGAATTCTTGGAGGCCGATATAATGTGTGTCATCCAGACTATCGACCAAATCTTCCAATTCAGAGTCAGGGTCCTCCGAAACCTGTGCGGCTAACAGTTTGGCAGTAGTAACTTCACCACTATACATTCCTGCGCCCAATTTGCAAACATCCCTATTCTTCTGTCCGTTTTCATGTGTACCAGTAACGCTAGAACAATCTAGAAGATAATTATCTAATCCAAGGCTCATCTCCAAGCCTGCCATTTCTTCATCGGATTCTCCTGTTAGCCATGAATTTCCGAAGAGTCCCAAAGTTGAGAATACTAGAGTTAGGACAATACATGCGACTGCAACATATCCTAGAGGACCGCCACCGCCTGAAGTGGCTGGCATTGGCATCATACCACCCATTGGAGCAGCCATTCCTGGTGCGGGCATTCCACCCATTGGAGCAGCCATTCCTGGTGCGGGCATTCCACCCATTGGCGCTGCCATTCCTGGAGCGGGCATTCCACCCATTGGGGCGGCCATTCCTGGAGCGGGCATTCCACCCATTGGCGCTGCCATTCCTGGTGGGGCAGCAGCCATTGGAGCAGCAGCCGGCGGAGCGGCTGCGGTAGGTGCTACTGGAGCGGTGGTGCTAACCATTTGCTGAGCAGTTGCCTGTAGTTCGGATTGCTGCAGGACACCATCTTGGTTTGCATCGAAGTGTCGAGCAGTCTCCGCAAGTTGAGTTGGATCAAGGCTGTGTTGTTGTGCGACCTCTTGTACGTGTGTTTGGTCCACCTGAAATTGATCCATAGGTGCAACTTGAGGTGCCGTTGGCTCAAAACCAGGGAAATGTTGTTGTGTGTACATCTTTGCTTGATCAGGAGTATAACCCTGTGTCAATAAGCCCTCATAGTATTCTTGCGCGCCGGACATTGCTTCGCCCATTACACCCTTCGCTATAACCTATGGCACGACCTTCTGAGTACAGTATTGTCGACTGTAAGATTGAAGATGTGCGAACGGCCGAGTCTTTCCGGGGATACGATGCGCCGTATGATGGCCTTGATTTTGGCAGGGCTCATGTTAGCGCCCGTAGTTACTGCATTTACTTCAGGTAACGAGGGACCTCCCGATTATTTCAGAATGGATGATGGTATTCAGTTGCTCCCCCTTGGGCAGACAGAGATTATGCCCGAAAGAGCCTCCTCGCCTTATCCACATACGCGTGCTCAGTCGGAGATTCCTTGGTGGCAAACAACTTCGATGGATCAAAATCGAAATGGGATTCATGACTCTCTTGAGACCCTTTCCGAGCCGGTTGGTATTGGACTATCTTACTCGCGTGATGTCACCGAATCAGATGTAGAATTACTGGAATCCATGGGCTATGCAGTTAGAGATGTAATCGAAGCGGTTGATGCAGTTCTTCTGGGAGTTATTGATTCTAATGCGGTATTTGAGTTATCTCGACTCGATGGAGTGGTAATGGTCGAGCGATATGGACAAATCATTCTATGGGGCGATATTCAAACTCCTAACATCAAGGCTGAACCTAGTGTAGAATATCCCTTGGCAGCTTGGAACCATACTCCCATGCGAGGTGCAGGCATCAATATCGCCATGGTTGATACCGGTACTGATAATGAACATCCTGGATTGAATCAGAAGTTCGTTGCTGGCTATGATGCAGTATGTTACATGCATACAGATCCAAATTGTGTGATATCCGGCTTTGGTTCTAGAGAAACAGATGGTTCCTTTGATCCTGATGATGGTAATCAACATGGAACAGCATGTATGGGAATGGCTGCCGCTACAGGTCTAGATGCTAATGGTGAGCAGACTGGCTTCGAAGGATCTGCACCGAATGCAAGTTTGGTCGATGTCAGAATAGGAACTGATGCAGGCGCAGGGCCATTTGAGAATTATTTGCTATCTCAAGAATTCTATGAATCTGCAATGAACGGTTTGCAGTGGATTATCGATAACAAGGATACCGCGTGGCCAGGTGTCGACGAGAGTTTACACGGTATCGACATCATCTCACTCTCATGGGGAATTACCAGCCATGAAAATGGTGGAAGTGATGGTCAAGACATGCACTCCCGCATCCTCGACGAGGCTACCTTGGAAGGAATCGCGGTAAGTGTGGCTGCTGGAAATGATGGTCCTAACAATGATGGCCTATCTGGGATGGGTTCCTCTTCTCTATCCATGACCATCGGTGCAACTGATGATATGAACACAGTTAATCGAAGCGATGATGAAATTGCGGGTTATTCATCTCGTGGTCCAAGGCGCGACAACGGAGATAACAATCCAATCAACGAATTGAAACCAGACTTATCTGCGCCGGGGACAGATATTGTTCAAGCCGAAGCATGCGTTACCAGCGGGACTTGTAACAACTTCCTCGGAGGAGATGCATCTGAGAACGGATATACTGGGCGCGGTTCTGGAACTTCTTATGCTACTCCTGCAGTTACCGGAGTCATCGCTTTGATGTGGGAAGTTAATCCTGCCCTTGATCCATTACAGATTAGAGAAATCCTGCGAGCCACCGCAGAACAGCCAGGTGCTCCGTCTTTACCCGAAATTGATCCAGTTTGGAATCGTGATTTTGGTTGGGGCATGGTGGATGCTTTGGCTGCAGTAGAGATGGCCATATTCCTAAATGAGAGCGATACTGACCTTGAAACCCTAGACATAGACCTACAGATGCGTAAGACTTCGCTTCAACAGAACGGTTCAGTTCATCGAACAGATGGAATCGTTTGGGCACGTTCAGGTTCAATCGATTCAGTTCAATATCGAATCGATGGAGGAGAATGGAGAGAAGCTACCTATGAGGTCAACGAGTCAGGTTCTAGTGCTTTGGTGCCAGTGAACTGGAGTGTTGTTCTCGATGTTGACATGTTGAGTGCTGCCAGTCATAGCGTTGAGGTAATTGCGATGGGTGGCAATGGTTCTTCTTTGCCGATAATATACATGGTTCAAGGCACAGGAAAGGGCCTTGTGGAATCAAGCGATAGTGGAATGGGGAAACTGTTGTTCTTTGCAGCATTGTTGTTGTTGGTATTGGTGGCTGGAGCGTACGCGAGTGTGAAACAGGCACGTGAGAACAACTCATCTCCTCTGCCGCTAGAATCGTTTACCAATGACGAAGAACAGGATGAAGTTCCTCTTGAGGCTGAAATCATAGATGTTGATGATTCCGGCGGTTGACAGCCATTTTGCGGGTCGTATTGATATTCTCATCCGTCCTGCCCTTGTGCATGCGTGCCTACTCGGACAGGGCTTTGGCCATACAACCTACGGGCGTACGCAAGATGTTTGACATGGCAGGGGATGACGTCATTTCCTTCGGTTTGGGAGAGCCGGATTTCCAACCACCGGAGGTTGCGATAGAGGCCATGTGCAAAGCGATGAAGGACGGCCACAACAAGTATACCACTACAGCGGGCCTTCCAGAACTTCGTAAGAAAATCGCAGAATCTTGGGCCCCTTATCAAGTGGGGATGGATGAAAATAATGTCTGTATGACCATGAGTGGAACCAACGCTTTGCTGAATTGTTTCATGGCTTTGGTCAACCTAGGAGATAATGTTCTGCTTCCTGAACCATACTTCCCATTGTATGGACCTGATGTCACACTATGTGGCGGTGAATCTCGCTTCTATCCATGCTTGTTTGAACATGAATTCGTTCCCCAGATCAGTGACCTTGAGAATTTGGTTGATGAAAACACCAAGGCTATCCTCTACAATTTCCCTAGCAATCCTACCGGTGCGACTTTGACCGCAGAGCAGCGTGATGAGTTACTCGATTTTGCTCGTAGACATGACCTGTGGATTATTAGCGACGAGGTCTACGACCGCATCGTCTATGCAGGAGAACATATCTCTTTCATGGGGACTGGATATGAGCAGTTATTGTTGATCAATTCCTTTTCCAAGACCTTTGCCATGACTGGATGGAGGGTTGGCTACATCATCTCTACTAATCTTGAAGCAATGTCGCAGATAATCAAGTTGCAATATTATGTTACAGCATGTTCTAATGATGCAATGCAATATGCAGTCCTCAAGGCATTTGATGCAGCATCGGATTATCCAGCTTATATGGCTGCAGAGTTCAAGGCGAGACGCGATTTGATTTGCCAACGACTGAACGCTATGCCTTTCGTATCTTGCCATGTTCCAGAGGGCGCATTCTACGTATTCCCCAAGGTTGCAGTACCTGGAATGAATTCGGAAGAATTAGCCATTGAATTGTTGAAGGGAGGAGTCCTATGTTCTCCCGGTTCAGCATTTGGAGGCTCAGGTGAAGGGCACCTACGTTTTGCCTACACCATATCGCGCGAAGATATCTCAAGAGGTATGGACAAGGTTGAGGCTGTACTTGAACGGCTTCGCGCACAGGCTGCGGAGGATTGAACAGAGGATAAACGGGTTTTGCAGGTGGAATGTCATGAGTACAACTGCCCTGCTTCTCTCGGTAATAGCAGTATCAATAGGCGTAATTATCGGCCATCTCATTCCTCGCGTCCCAGCGATATTCATGTCGCGTTTTTCTTTCTTCAATGCCGAGTTGCCACCTCATCCATCTCCGGTTCCAGTCAATGGACACTTGTTGGCTAGAGTACTACTGATGCGAAATCTTCGAGTTCTTGGTTTGTTGTTGACCTTACTACCGTTCACTTTGGGGTGGTTGGCGGTCTATGGTGCGCATTCACCATTTGGAGTTGGATTGATTCTAGGCTCTTCATGGACCATACTATCATGGTTATTACCAGAGGAATGGGCATCACTCAAGCGTTGGCCGTGCAACCTTGCAATTGCTGAACAATTGCAAATCCTCAGGAATAATAGTGCTGATGAGGAGAAGCGATGTTGTGCAACTCCAGAGATAATGTGGGAGGTTTCAGCCGTAAGATGCACATCATGTCTGAAGATACTGTTGGACCTGCCGCGTCCTGACCTTGGTCGCAAGCGAAGTGACGGTTGGATGTTGGGCTCACTCCGAGTATGGTTGTTGGATGGTCACTCCCCATTGGGCAATGTTCCGGTAACTTCGGATGAGGAAGAGTAATCAAATCTGTTCGAATTGTCGTGGCGGCCCCTCGTCTAAATCATCTGAGTGGTCCACAACAGGGACTGAATCAAGACTATCGCTGAGTGCAACTCCAAGGGTTCCGGGAAGAATTGCTGCAGCCCCTAAGGGGATGACTTCATCGAGGAATCCTTTTTCTTCTTCTTCAGGTTCAGTATCTGATGGAAGCGTTTCTTCAGTTTCTTCTTCTTGTCCTTCTGGCGCTTGCCAATCCTCATGTTTGTCCATCTTCATCCATATTGGTAGGTCTCCAGAACCTCCACCTAGGACACTGAGAGTTGTGAAGGCGGCAAGTGGCATGACTGCAAGAGCGGTCAATAGATCGAGGAAGGAATTCTCTGGCACCGAACCGATTCCAAGCCAATCTTCGAAGATAGCCTTCTCGGCAGCGATACTGACCGCTAACTCCGGCCCTAACCAAGTGACTACCAATAGGCTCGCTAAACGACCCAATAACCACAGCACGAGAATCGGGGCCATCCAAGAAAGCCGAGTTATGGATATCAACCATCGTCGAGTAAAGGCAGCAACTGCGACATATCTGCGAGCATAGGTTGGGAATATGCGCATGACCATCGTCAAGATTACTAGATAGCAAACTAGTGCCCATTCAAGCAAGCGGTTATCATGAAGCCAATTCTCAGGCAATGACAACATCAGGAGCAGAGGCACGATTACCAGTAACAATTGGAATGGAATTGCTAGGAGGACCAATCCTCCATGAATTGCCAACAGCCCATGCCCTTGTTCAAGCCGGTCATTCACCATTCGCATCATCTTTCCATGCGGTGATTTTCTGTGCCTGATTCGCGCCAGTTCAACAAGATGAGCGGATTTCCGACCCCTAGACAACCTTACTGCTTTGGCCCAGCCTCCATTCTCGGTCATCCAGATAGGGCTGAAACCTCCGAATATTAATGCAAGACTGAGGGCTAGCATACCATAAGCGATAGAGGCCGAAATGATCCATGGAATCATCTGGCTTTCAAAATTGATTGAGAAGCCTTCATCGGTAGATTGGAAACTGAATAGGTAGGTAATCGAGAATGCTGCAATTGGTGTTAGTAAGACCTGACCCAATGCGACCCCTGTCAACCAGAGGCGAGCGATGAATGGGCTTCGGGTCTTGTTCACGGAGTTCTGGCTACATATCGAAAGAAAGTGATTGCCCTTGTCAATAGGTCATGGGCGGCGATTCTGAAGGGAGAAGAAAGTAGCGGATTCGGCCCCTTAGGGGCCGTACATCAATCGCGTATCCTTAAGTGAGGTTCTCAAGTCGAAGGTTTGGTTATCGTGCGAAGCGTCCGTATATTCTCCATCGTCATTCTCTTTCTGATGCTGTTCAACACTGCTTCAACCACGTTAAGCAATGATGCTGCTTCCCAAGCATCTGCCCGAGGTGGTAGCAACGATGATTTCTCAGTAACTGCTATCAGCATAACTAACGATTCATATTCTCCATCGATGTGGTATCAAAGTGATGGAACTGCCGTCGAATATGTCTTCAAGGGAGATACCGTTCCGATTAACGTAACCGTCAAGCGAAGCGGAAGTAGTTTCACTGGTGCCAACGCAGAGGTGACCATCGAGGTCGTACACCCCATTGGTTTTGTCGCATGGTCGGGCAACTGGACCACACCGGATATGTACGGAGGCCAGACTGAGTACAACCATTTCACTTGGACGGCTGATACCGCACACAGCATTCTCAATGGTTCAGAACTTGAAGGAGGACTGATTCTACGTGCTTCTGTTTCCTTCTCCCCCGATAACAGAAATGAAAATGATGTATTCAACAAGTCTGTTCCAGTTGCATACACTAGCGATTTGATGGATGGATATTCAACATCAGCTAATGTCAATACCATGCTTCCGTTTAGATATCCGGCAGGTGGCGGTGATGCCAACGGAATGGGTTCTTGGGATGAGGATGAGTCCGATGCTTTAGTTGGAAGTTCTCATTGGCGTCATTCAACTCCTGATAGCAACTATCCTTCTAATGCCTTTGACAGATTAGTATGGGGATTCTTCCCATCTAGTCAGGATTGTGGTAATGCTCACCACGAAGGCGGTGCAGCCTCCATCTATGCAGCCTTTTACTGTAAGAATGTAATACCTTCACTCGATTTGGTCTCTGTACAATTCCATGCTTCAGCATGGGGAGTAATTAGCAGTGGTGATGATGTCGCTTTGGAACTTTGGAGAAGTGGGGGAGTAAGTGTTAGGCACAATTTCACCACGGCAACTCCGGCAATTGCAACGGGTCAGGGCCAATGGACTAATCTTTCTTGGGACCCTACCGATCAACTTGGGGGTCATTCTTGGTACGCAGGCATTCTCTTCCACAGTGACAACAGTATGGCTGCGGAGGGCTATCATGTCGATGATTGGATTGTCTTTGCAGTTGAAAAGGTGAGTGAATACACTCTAGATGTTCATTGTGACAATCCCGAGGCAGGATTTACTGCGGTACCAAACGAGGTTGTAAGTCTGCATTGTATGGTGACCAATAATGGATATTCACCGGCTGTCATCGTTGTTGAGACCAACATCTCCAATGAAACTTGGATGGACTATGCTAATCCTATGTTGCGAATCGATTCCATTCACCCTTCCAATCATGGAATGAATGTGCAGTTGCCTTCGATTCCAGGAGGGAACACTACTGAGATGTGGATTAATCTCTCAGTACCTGCCGGTGCAGCAGTTCAGCAACAGACATGGAACGTCACTTGGTCCGATGGTAGTTCTCAGAAACTCGGAGTGCTCGGAAGTCGGACTATGTCTATAGCAGTCACTGAACAGTATGGAGTTTCACTCCAATCTTCTACTCCACTAATTGCAGATGTATTGATGCCTGGTGAGAGCGGAATTATTCCAATGCGCTTGCAGAACACTGGTAACAAGATAGCCATATTCAATCTTGCAGCTTCGTTTTCCGATCCTTCTTGGTCGGCTACTTTCACAAATATGACTGGGGCCTCGTTCTTGCCGATAACTATGGATATTGGTGAAAGCGTGGATTTCCTTGTCAACGTCTCTGTTTCCAGTTTAGCCTCACCTGACAATTACTCTTTCTCGGTCAGAGCAATTTGCACAACTTGTGCTACTTCTGTATCGGGTAATGATGTTTTGATTCGGCAAATCCAAGTTCCTGCAATGCGTTCTGTTGAAATCGCTTCAGAGAATATCGCAATATCTGCTCCAGCAGATGCGGTCACTTTGCGTATTCCTCTAGAGATCAAGAACCTTGGAAATGATGACGAAGTATTCGATATGGTTTTGACTCAATCTAACAACCTGCTGATGGCTTCCCTGAGTACTGATGTTACTGGTACAATAGGTGCTTGGGACGATACTTTCCTGATGGAGTTGGTTCTTCCAATGCCGCGTTACCTTGCCCCTGGATTGTACAGTGCTTCAGTTAGGGTCATCTCTCAGGACGATGTATCTGTGTGGGATAGTGTAACTATCTCAGTGACAGTAGAAGAGACCGCAGGTGCTGAAGTGATGGCAGATCAGCCAGACCAGTCATATGTCCCTGGTGGGGCTGCTGATTCGGTAAGGTTTGAGATTCGAAATGAAGGTAATCAGATTGATAGTTTCGAGTTGTCACTAGAGGCAGGAGAGGGAATGAATGCCGAGTTTGAGGGATTGAATGGGGGAGTTACTCCAATGATTTCCCCTAGTGCATCACATAACGTCACTATTCGATTTACTTTCGATGAAAATGTAGAAGGTCAGATTCCACTCAAGGTTATTGCTACCAGCACCAATAACGACGATGTGGAGAGTGAAGGAGAAATCGTCTTCCTTGTTGGCTCCCAAGGTTGGTTGCGTTTGACTGCAACTGAAGATTTAGTCATCGATTCCGCAGGTACCTATGAGATTGTGTTGACATTGCGAAATCAATACACCAGTATGCTAACTGTCACCATTGATGTTGAACAAGGCTCATCTTCTACTTGGTACAGAGCAAGTTCAGATTCTGAATTAGCCCCTCTGACTATTCAAGAGGGGCGCGAGCGAATGATTACTGTCAAAGTGGTCATTACAGAGACAAGTCTACTGAATCTGAATGTTGATGAGTTAGTTACCTCGTTCGATGTTTGGGCGAAATCGATGGAGGAAAATGCTCCTGATTCTACCAATGCTACAATCAAGGTCACTCTGAGCTCTTCACCTTCAGGCGGTAAAGGTGGTACTGATGCAGCATCAGAGGATGCTGGTTCAGGAGGCTCTGTTGTCATGGACATCGGAATATGGGTGATTGGTATTGCCGTTATCGCTTTCTTGCTTGTATTCTTGGTCCGAGTTATGTTTGAGGCCGAGGAAGAAGAGTCTTCACCCTGGGATACTGAAGAGTATGAGAGCAGTATAGCAGCTCAGTATGGTGCTGTACCTGCTGCTCCGGAGGTGCCTGCCGCTCCTGACGTCTCTTCGTTTGCTCCTCCCGCATCTGCCCCTCCTGTGATTCCAGCGTCTGCTCCCCCTGCGGTAGAGCCCGCAGCACCTGCTATGGCCGATGGAGTACCACCTCTACCAGCTGCCGGATTGCCCGAAGGCTGGACTATGGAACAGTGGACTCACTATGGAGCGCAGTGGTTGGAGAAGAACTCCTGATACGATGGATTGAAACATGACGCCCTTTCCGTGCGCACGCAGGTGATAGAGATGTACGCAGGTGGACAACAACCAATCTTCATTCTCAAGGAAGGAACAACACGTAGCCGTGGTCGCGGCGCTCAGAGTAACAATATTGCTGCCGCAAAGGCAGTAGCCGATGCTGTACGTAGCACTCTAGGTCCCAAGGGAATGGACAAGATGATGGTAGACAGCATGGGTGATGTTGTAATCACCAATGATGGTGCGACAATACTCAAGGAGATGGATATTGAGCATCCTGCGGCCAAGATGATTATCGAGGTGGCCAAGACTCAGGAGCAGCATTGCTTCGATGGAACTACCACGGCAGTGGTAATCGCTGGAGAACTCCTCAAGCGTAGCGAGGATTTGATTGAGCAGAATGTCCATCCTACGGTCATTTGTGAAGGATTCCGTCTTGCGGCTGAACGCGCTATCTCATTGCTAGAGACTCATGGTATCTCAACCGCTGACGATGTCAATTTCCTGCATGAAGTCGCAAAGACTGCATTGACGGGAAAGAGTGCGGGAGCAGTGAAGGCATTCTTGGCTGATATATGCGTCAATGCTGTTCAGGCGGTAGGAATCGAGGAAAACGGAAATCGTATGGTCGACCTCGATGATATTAAGGTCGAGAAGAAACAAGGTGGATCGATTAAGGACAGCACCTTGGTAGATGGAATAATCCTCGATAAAGAGAGAGTCCATTCCGGTATGCCCAGAAGTGTAGATTCAGCCAAGGTTGCATTGATTAATTCGGCTATCGAAGTCAAGAAGACAGAGGTAGATGCTAAGATTCAGATTACCGACCCTACGCAATTGGCTAGTTTCCTTGAGGAAGAGGAGAATTTCTTACGAGGTCTAGTTGAGAAGATACAGGCTGCAGGGGCCAATGTGGTCATTTGTCAGAAGGGAATAGATGACCTTGCACAGCATTACTTGTCTAAGTCCGGACTATTTGCAATCCGCCGCGCCAAGAAGAGCGACATGGAAGCCTTAGCCAAGGCTACTGGCGGTAGAATAGTGACCAACCTAGACGATTTGTCCGCTTCAGACCTCGGGGTTGCCAGCAAGGTGGAAGAGAGGAAGATCGGTGATTCCGATATGACCTTCGTCACAGGTTGCACAGAAGCCAAGAGCGTATCCGTTCTTCTGCGAGGAGGAACCGACCATGTTGTAGATGAGATTCGCAGAGCATTTGATGATGCGGTGGGCGTAGTCAGCGTGGCTTGGGAGGATGGAATGGTTCTGACTGGAGGTGGTAGCGTGATGGCTGCATTGTCTCGAGAGTTGCGCATTTTTGCCGAGGGAGTAGGTGGACGTGAGCAGATGGCTATCGAAGCCTTTGCCAGTGCTTTGGAAGTAATCCCACGCACTCTTGCGGAGAATGCGGGATTGGACCCGGTCAACACCATAATCGAGTTGCGAAAGTCTCACTCAGACGGAGACTCTCACTCTGGAATCAATGTTGATGAAGGAGGAGTGAAGAACATGCTTGATGCTAATGTCCTAGAGCCACTTCGAGTGGTTGAACAGGCTATTCAGAGTGCTACTGAAACCGCAGTCATGATTCTCAGAATAGACGATGTCATTTCGAGTAAGTCTGTCTCAATGGACGAGATGGCCGATGGATTCGACATGTGATGTCATCGCTTCTACGGCTATGATTGCCTGCATACCTTCAAAGACCGAAGCCGAGTCCCTTGCATCGCCGATACCGTAGGTATCGCAGGTGACTCTGATGGCACAGATTGCTTCGGTCTGGATTGAGGAAGGCTGTATCACCTGTGATGCTTGTCAGGAGACATGTCCTGAAGTATTCCACGTGACTGATGACTCATGTTTCATCATTGCTGATGTACGTTCAGATGGTAAGTTTGACCAGAATGAATCCCAGTCATTACTCAAAGCCGAGGTAGGATCTTCCCTATTCGAAGACATTGTGGATGCCGCCGAGGGATGTCCAGTCGATGTCATTATCTATACAACTGCAGAAGAAGGTGCTGCTCAGGAAGAACCTGCTGAGCAAGCAGAAGAGGCTGCTCCAGTAGAGGAATCATCCGATGAGGAGGAAGCCGCTGTAGAGATTCCCGCCGAACTCTTGGAAGGGGATCGCGAACTGATGGTCTTGTTTGGTTCGCAGAGCGGAAACTCAGAGGATTTAGCCGCAACTACTGCCAAAATGGCTGCAACTGTTCATTTGAATGGGGTTGCCAAGGACATGGCCGAGACAAGTATGGCCGATATCGCCGCTGCCAGCAGAGTCCTGCTAATTTGTTCAACGTGGGGTGAAGGAGAGATGCCGGACACCGCTCAGTCTCTTTGGGATGCTGCGAGTGCAGCCGATGCACCTTCATTGGAAGGAGTCAGTTTCAGCGTCTGCGCTCTAGGAGATACCGGATACGACCTCTATTGTCAGGCAGGTAAGGACTGGGATAATCGCTTTGAGGAACTTGGCGCTACTAGAGTTGCAGATATGGCGGAGTGTAATGTCGATTACGAACCATTCTGGAAGGCTTGGGTTCCAGGAGCATTGGGCGCACTGGCCAGCGTTGATTCATCAGGCAACCTGATGTCAGATTGCGTGGAGCTGTTTGCAGAGATGCTGATGCCTAAGAAGAAGACTAGTGGAGTAGTTGCTTCAAGTGGAGTCGAACAGCCAACCCTTGAGGTCAAACTACGAATGTTCAGGTACGATCCAGTACTTTCTGAACAGGGATATGATACCTACGAGGTCAGTGTTCCTGGGCACTATAGTTTGCAACAAGTATTGGTCATGATCAAAGAGACTCAGGATGGAAGTCTTACTTTTCGAGCCAGCGCTTCAGCAGGTAGCGATCCTTTGACTGGCATGTCGGTAAATGGAAACTTGGTGTTGGCTGATTCGGTTAGAATGGTTGATTTGGTCAATTCTGCTGGAGAAGATGCAGTCCTCAATATCGAGCCGCTACCCGGAAACCAGGTCATCAAGGATCTATTGGTTAGCACCTCTGCTTTCGAGGCTTCAAAACAGAAAGCTGCGGTTTGGATTCGAACCAGAGACCGTCCTGGTGCAATGACTCCACAAGGACAGGCGATTGGCACCATGTCGACGACAGAAGCGAGGAAGTTGCATTCGATGAATGACATCAGTAGTGAGCATCTATTGCATTCGATGTCCGAGACTTTGCCTTTCAATTCATCATATCTTGGGCCTGGAGTATGTCATCGCCTATGGCTTAGGTCGAATGATTCTCGCATTTCCAAACTTTGTCGCGAAGAGATGAGAGAAACTCTTCAGGGCTCAGACGGAATATGGGCTGAAACCGATATTGGAGTGTTTGGGCGCTACGGGAGGTTGGGTGGAATAGCGGCTAAGAATCTAAATGATTGTCGTAGTGAGTTATTACGCGCTCATCGTTTTGCCGGAAAATCGGGACGTCATGTCAAGTGGTTCTCCAAGACTGTCAAGTCATCGGGCACCCTGAATGAAACAATTTTGGCTGCTCAGACCATGGGTCCTTTGGGCGCAATCGCCAATCTTCCTACTACTCTCAGAATGGCACTTGGTTTCACTCGAACCGGAGGCCCACCAGTGCGAGATTGGCAAGGATTCATCGCTCCAGGAAAGATGCCACCGTTGATCAACAAGAGTGTTGAGAAGCATCATGAAGTGGTTGCGATATTCAATGAGTTAGACAAGAGGTTCTGAGGTGTTAAGATGAAGTTCGCATATTTCCCAGGTTGTGTAGCAAAGGGGAGTTCTCGAGAAGTTGAGGATGCAATGCGTTGCGTGGTCGAGGGCCTAGGAATCACCTTGGTTGAAATGCCAGGTGCCGCATGTTGTGGTGCAGGAGTCATGAAACAAGCCAATCATCGCTTGCAATTGGCAATAAACGCTAGGACGTTTGCCATGGCGGAACAACAGGGTTTGGATGTCCTTACTCCTTGTGCGACCTGCCAAGGTAACATGTACGAAGACCTAGCATTATTGCTATCTGATGAGCCATTGCGGGCTGAGATAAATGAGGTTCTTGAAAGGACGACTGGAATGAGGTTTGAAGGGCATTTACGCATGAGACACTTGCTCGATGTAATGGTTGAGGACATCGGTTTGGATGTTATCGCTTCCAAGGTAGTCAATCCTGTGGATTTTCCGATTGCAGGATACTATGGTTCTCCAATGCTGAGAGCAGGAGCCAATGGTGATGATGACCCGCACAACCCATCCTATTTCGAGAAGTTAATCGAGGCATTGGGCGGCGATGCTGTCGATTATGATGGCCGGACCAGTAGTGTTGGTTTCCCAGGCCTATTGTCTCAGGAGAAAACCGCGATGAAGATGACGGCCTCAGTATTATCTGAAGCCAAGCAGGAAGGGGCGCGAATCATGGCTACTGCTTGCCCTCTTGCACATTTCAATCTCGATGTATATCAGCCCAAGGCGGGGCGCATCTCGGGCAAGGATGTCAGTATGCCAGTCATACATCTACCGGAGTTAGTCTCTTTCGCTTTGGGTTACAATGTCAACCGATACGCTCAGTTGCGAACTAGAGTCATGGTCATCGGCGATTGATTCATTCCACGTTTCAGACTTCTACCGTTTGGAATGTGTCGTATTTGGCCTTGCCACCATGTTCCAGCAAACGAATGAATCCTTTGTCCACAAGTGAATCCAGTATCTCGTCTACATGCTCATCATCATCCTCGTCCCATTCGTGGTCCTCATCCAGTGCCCAGATTTCGCGCCGCTGGAAACGTTGATCATGTGGATATTCTAGGCTGAAAATTTGAGAGCGTATCTCAAGATAGTTATCGATGCTGTTAAGCAATCTATCGCTCAATTCAGAAATCATTTCATCCTTCAGAACTTTCTCGAAATCGAGAATAATGATACTGTGCATCTGGTGATATACATCTTCTGCCAGTTCTGGTAGTCTGTCCAGAATCTCTTCATCCAATACGGGAAATTCTTCGTAAATCTCTCGGTATTGGACATCAACCTGATATCTCCATTCCTCGAAATCGATTTCATCATCTGTCATTTCGTCTAGAACTGTAAAGCAGTCGAATAAAATCTGGTAGTATATGTCGTAATCAATAATCATGAATTCCTCGTCTTCCAAAATCAATGCCTCCTAAAACTCGCGCAGGGGCCGAGCCCTGACAAGACGGCTTATCAAAATAGTGGGCGAATCTAAGTTGCGCCAATATCCTCACAATTATCTGTCAGTAATCTTCGGAACTGTAGCGATCTTGAGGGGCTCAAACCTGCATCTTGTAAGTCGTCTTCCTTGGCATTCATGATATTCTGAAGGCTTCCGAAATGCTGTAGCAAACGCATCGACAATTTGGGACCTATTCCTGGGAAAGAGGATAGGATTGCAAGTACCGTTGGCTCAAATGAAATAGGCTTGCTCCCTTCAACTTGAATTCTTTCAAAATCGACTAACATCTCTTGTACCTCGTCGAGACATTTTTGCTCAGCATCGAGGATTTGTTTACCTTCTCCTTGTCTTTGAAAGGCAGCATATCGCGTCGATTCACCTACTCTCGCTTTTTCTTCCATCTTTGAGAATCTATTCCTGATTATGTTCATCATCCTCTGTTGCCGCTTGTATTCTCTATTGGCAATCAATTCGATTAAGGCCGCTGTATCTTTGCTGTCGCGGCTATGCAATATCGGGATACTGAGGTCGACTGCTATACTGGCTAGTGCACCTTTGATAGCGTTTGAATGTATATTTTCAGTATGATTTTGATCTTCTTCAATAAGCAAAATGGGGCAAGGTCCTGCAGACTTGAGTAGATTTGCTTGTTTGAACAACCTACCATCGATAACAGATCTACATAGGTCTCCGTAACTCTTTCGCTCGATGACGATTCTATCTCCAATCTCGATGTCGCCAACATTGAGTCTGACCAGTTCAACTTCAACATCAGAATCATTTAGGGATCTCGCTAACGACCCTTGCATTTCCCTATGGTCAATCCTGATTATCGGTTTCATCGGCAGTCCTCCTGCTGCCATCAAGAATTGGATTACTCCATTCATCACCACTTGTCGGTGTGAATTGCTTAGCATCTGGCTGAGGCATGAATGAGTCAATACTCATCTGTTGTCGCGGCCTGAGTTGTTCTGGACGCACTCCTGGGCGTGGCTTTGATAGCGATGCTGTTTTTTCCACGATTTCTTCCTTCTCCTTGAGTTCAGGGGCTAACCTTTCGATTTCATTCAATATCCAAGTAGCGGCCTTCAGGGTTCCAGAGCCGTCACTTAAGATGGTGAAATGTTGCAATCTAGTCTCAGCACTATCATCCACCTTTGCTCTTAACAAACTTCGACGTACTTTTGTCAATACTTTGTGCATCTTAGCTTCGCGTGCTACAGCAGCATGTCTGATTCCTTCATCTCTTGTGTCTTCAGCAACTAGAACTACCACTTTGCCTTCTCTGTGGCGAGCAGTTCTACCACGTCTTTGGATGGTTCTTATTTCACTGGCGACAGGCTCATGGAAAATCACAAGGTCAGCACTTGGTACATCCAATCCTTCTTCCCCAACCGAGGTCGCAACAAGAACATTGCAATCACCATCTTTGAAGCGCTGTAATCTGGCCACTTGCTCCTTTTGAGAAAGGCCTTTTCCTCCCTTACGCGCTTGGCCAAAGAATCCCTCCGCCTTGATTTCAGCCATTGTGCTCAACTCGTCGAGAACTGCACTCATAGTATCGCGAAAATTGGTGAAGATGATTATCCTACAATCTGGATCGATTTTCATATTGTTCTCGACCAAGCGTTTGATTCTCGGCATCTTGGGATGGTTCAACTTTTGTGTTCTGAGCAGACCTAACAATGCCCTGATTCGAGGCATCCCGATGAATCTTGCTTGCTTGCGGTCCCCTTCTTTGCTGCCTTTCTCTGATCTTTCAAGATGCTTGAGCGCAGTCTTTGGTCCTTGAGCTAACAATAGACCTAGAAGGTTGTGGATACGAATTGCGTCAGCATTCATTTTGGCAGCATTGTACCCCTGCGGGTTTCCGCGTTGGATGGCCATGCTGATTCTCCTTTGCCCCTCTCTTAATACCTTCATTCCGACCGGGCCTGAACCTGGAATGAAGCCCATTCTTCGCAACTTGTCTAGATGTTCTTCAAGCAGTTCTTCTACTGGTGCTGCGAGATACTTGATATCCTCGGGAATTTCCAGTCTATGCTCGTTTATCTCGAGGCCTTGTGTGTATGGGGCAAGCAGGTTATCGGTGGATTGTAGTGCATGAATTCTTTCGATACCCAGTCTTTGTACGACTTCTTTGACCATTGTCTCGTGAGACCCTGGGCTGGCAGTGCATGCCAGAACCGTGCCATTTGGAACTGAACGGTACATGTCTCCAACTATTGCCATTGCGTGGTTTCCTGTCGCATGATGTGCTTCATCGAACACCATCAGATCGATTTCTGAGAGATTGAGAGTTCCTCTTTGCACATCATTACGGACGATTTGAGGAGTAGTTACCAGCACTCTTGCCTCCGCCATCATCTTCTGCCTCTTCTGCCAATTATCGCTTCCACTGACTCTGACAATCTTCTCTTGTTCAATTGAAAGCACCTTTGCGAGGTCTTGCAGATGTTGGTCAACCAAAGGATTAGTCGGTGCCATCAAGATGGCTTTACCCCCGTCGTTCAAAGCCTCTGCAATTGCCATCCATTCGATAGCAGTCTTACCTTGACCAGTGGGTAGCACTACCAAAGTGGGCAATGTCAAACACTTACGCAAAGCATCGAGTTGATGAGCCCGAGCTTCAACTACCCTCGGCTTCAGATTCGGATGCTCCACAGTTGCTTCCATGCCGCTCATTCATCTGCTGGGGGGGTCGAAGGTATGTCAATGATGATGCTAGAGGGGTATGTTGAAAGTGAATGTACAAATCGCCAAAATATGGCCTCATGCCATCGATTATTCTCCGAGCCTAGACCGATGTACTCATAAAGGGGTGGAAGTTCGGCAAGCCGCTCAGAGAGTGAGCAGCCAGTCGCAACGGGCAATCCTGAGGACCCCGAACCCCAATCCCCGCTCGTGGGAATGGGCCGGCGACACGGCTGTTCCTTCGCTTTCTGGGCCGGTGTGGGCCCTGCTCCGCAGGCACCTACAACGTTAACCAAACAGGAGGCGATGATATGGCCAAGAGACACAAGCCTAGGCGTGGCAGCATGGCGTTTAGCCCTCGCAAGAGGGCCCAGCGTCACTTCGGACGAGTCAAGTCTTGGCCAAGCAGCGATGCTGATGAAGTCAGAGTCCAAGGTTTTGCAGGTTGGAAAGCCGGAATGACGCATGTTCTTCTCAAGGACAACAATCCAAAGTCTACCAGCGCGGGACAAGAAGTCCGCATTCCGGTGACCGTAGTCGAGGTGCCGGAGATGATGGTGCTTGGAGTACGTGGCTACAAGATGACGCCCTACGGTAAGCAAACTGCCGGTGAGGCATGGTTGGACAGTGGCGCCCTTATCGATGCATTTCCGGATATCTCTCGTAGAATTCCAGAACCCAAGGAACACGTTTCCAAGAAGCACTTGGACTCATTGTCCGAGGAAGATCTTTGCGAAGTTAGACTGATTGTAGCAACTCAGCCATCCAAGGTCTCAGGTTCACCAAGCAAGACTCCTGAAGTCATGGAACTTGGATTGACAGGAGGAGGAATCAGCGCTCAACTCGAGTGGGCTGGCCAGCAACTCGGTCAGGAAATTGGCATTGGCAATGTATACGAAGAAGGAACATTCGTCGATGTGGTCGGAATCACCAAGGGATTCGGATTCCAAGGTGTTATTCGCAGATTTGGTGGAAA
>CAZGIY010000021.1:0-19368 GCA_964526445.1 uncultured Candidatus Poseidoniales archaeon | reverse complement strand
ATCCCCCGCAGAGTATCGCGACATCAGATGGAATCAGGCGCAGTAGTTCGTCAATTTCCCTATTGCTAATCGGAGTCCCTCTGAGATATTTTCCCGGCACTACAGCACCGGCAAGTACGACTACTCCAGCTAAACCGGAAGTATCCTTGTCGAGTCGCCATTGGTCGATGGTGCGATAGCGATAGGCGATTCCTCTTTCTTCGAGTACCCCAGCGATGTAACGAACATGAAATCCGACATATGGAGGGACGCCAAATGCAGCGGGTTCATCCTCGTAGCCGTCGAGGAGCAACCACTCGGGCTCCTCTATCATGTACACCACTCAATCCTCGATGCCTTCTTCCTTACGGGCTTGCATCTCGCGAGATGAACGTTCCCTGCCACCTTTCTTTCCGCCACCTCGGCCTCCTGATTTTCCACCTTTGGCTTTCTGCACCTTGAGACGACGTCCCTCGACTGAGTGTCCATCCAAGGCCCCGATGACCGCCTCAGCGGTATCGTCGGTCACAGTTACAAATCCAAAGCCTTTGGAACGATCTCCGTCCATGATAATGTGACAATCTGTGACCTTGCCGTGTTCAGAGAAAACCTTGGTCAAGTCATCATTGGTCATCTTCCATGGTAGGCCGCCGACATATAGCCTGGTTCCTTCCGCTTGCTTGCGTCCACCTTTGGCGCCTTTCTTGTCGCCCTTCTTGTCTCCTGCATCGTTGACGGTTAAGTTTCGGCCCATGAAATCCTTCTTGTTCAATCCAGCAATGGCCTTGTCTCCATCCTTATCTTCAGCGAAGGTGACGAATCCGAAACCACGGTTGTTCCCGGTCTCTGAATCCTTCATGACGATATGATCGACGACCTTTCCGAATTTTTGGAATGCTTCCAACAGGTCATCATCGCTTACCTTCTGCGAGAGTCCACCGACGAAGAGTTTGCGACCCTTGGGGCGTTCTCTACGGCCCCCGCCACCACCGCCCTGCATTCCTTCAAAGCGGAAGTATTCGGTCTGGCGTCCATCATTGCGATAGTCAACAGCGATACGGTTGCTGCGAGCACTTGGGCCTGCAGAAAAGTGTTGCTCGGCTTCCTTGCCCCAGCGCTTACCGGATTTGTTGTAATCAGGACTATCACCTTGCGAAGCCCCATAGCCAAGACCGAAACTCTTGGAGAGGGCGCGGAATGAAATGTAATCACACCCAGAGCAAGCGACATTCCAATCCTCATGCTCAGCAGTCTGTAACCACTCTCCACATTGTGGGCAGATAGCCTGCAAGACTCCACAATTGTCATCGCTTCGCATATCGAGCCTTACAACAGGGTCAACATCGGTCACCGCTGCTCTGATGATATCTCTTCTACGGACTCCATCGCTGGCATCATGCAGATACCTGTCAACCATCTTGGTGACGTGCATCTGTCCGTACAACTGATTTGGTAGAGGTTCTCTTCCATCATCTCCTTCGACGTGAATGATTCTTGCCTCAAGCATGGATTCTCGAATCTTTGCAACTTCTGCAATGACCATATCTCCAACTTTGAGGCTAGGGGGACATATTGTCACCGAGTGGACTTTATCCGTATTCTCTTCAGATTTGATATTGACTTCTCCTAGGGTGGTTGCAACCAATTTCCCTGCAATAGCAGTCACTCCTTCTCCAGCTTGCCAATTCTCTGCATCCCCAACACTTTCGCCTGGGGTCACGATGCTCGTTTCGCTCATTGAATCGAACTCCTCTTCCACCCTGAGGGGTGGACATCTATTGTGCCGGCCGGCTCATCGCATTTCAACCCAACCCATTGTACAGGAGTTATTCTCGAACCAATCTCCAACATTTTACGGGTGTTTTTCCACTTCTTGAGTTATGGTGTTCGTAACGGGCCGGTAAGCGAAAATCTGCTTCAAACAATACGGATGATGTCCATCCATGATTTTCGGCAAGTCCGCTGATGTGTTCAGCCTTAGCGCTGTGCATGAGGTGAATGATGTCGGCTTGTGAATTCATTGCTGCCATGAGCAATGGCCGGTCTGCGCCTTTTTTTTGCCAACCCCATGGTGGATTCATGACGATTGTCTGTGGTTTGATTTCCTGCGGTAGAGATTCGTCAATCCTATGTTCGACGACTTCAACATCTTGCATACCGGATGCTGATTCTCGAGCAACTTCTGCTACCTCAGGATCTGCCTCGACAAGCCACACTTTGTCTGCTCCTAGTAAGTGGGCACCGATACCCAGAATACCGTTTCCAGCGCCTAGATCTGCAACTGTTCGGCCAGAGATTCCATCCATCTTGCATAGCCATTCAGCAGCGAGATTACCTTCTGTGGCGTACTGTTCTTCCTCCGCCTTGTTTTGAGGATGCTCTGGCAATTTAGATAATGCCATGGCGAGGTGCCTTTGGCGGATGTCCATCACCATCGAATGTGTTTCTGTTGATCCTGTTGCTTTCGTGCAGCCGTGGCATCGGCTTGACGTCGCAATTCTTGAAGGCGATTCAAAGTGGAATTGGATTGCTGATTGATACCATTCTGTTGAGGGGGAGTGGCTTGTACATTGCTATTATTTGCTGCATTTCTGCGCAATGCAGCAATTCTACGAATCTGTTCTGCCTCAGCAGTCAATCTAGCCATCAATTGTTGACCGGGAAGTTGTCCCCCACAAGACAGGCAAATCTGTGCTCCTGCACTTTGCGGACTGCCACAGGCGGTACAATATGCCATGTCGTTCGATGCGGCCTGCCGCGGCCCCGTCTTCAATCCTTTGCAAACTAAGAATCAAGTTGTAGAGGTGAGTTGCATGAATAGCGGCCAAGTATCCACGCCTGCAGCCTCACAGAATTCGCTCGCCTCAGCAAAGCGCGGATCGCCCATCATATCACTGGCTTCCATGCCTTCAGCCAATAAGTCCCTGACCACTTTGCGGAAGGCGTCTACAACCCCTCCGTCAGAAGGAACGGGAGCGCTTCGCGGCCCTTCATTAACTGGAATTGGAGCAGTCTTGGCAGATGGTTCAGGTGCATCTTCGGGACTAGGCTCTACAGTGGGCCTTGATGGTGGTTCAGCAACGATTGTAGGTTCTGGAGCAGGACTTACTTCCTCGACTACTTCCGAAACGGTTTCTGGGGCAGGTGCGTTCTCATGAATCTCATTTGCAACTTCAACAGCTTGCTCGGTTACTTCTGGCACAGGTGCTTTAGGTACTGCGTCTTCGTTGGCAGAATGTGTTACACTGGCTAGTAACTCAGCGCTGAAACCGTCGAATAGAGCATCGACTTGTTCTTCATCCTCATTCTGTTCCTCGGTCACTTCCGCAACAAGATCATCCAAACTCTTCTCAGCAGTTTCTTCGACTTCCTCAATTACCGGTTCTGAACTAGGACGTGGAACGACAGGTACTTCAGCTGTTGCTGTGGATACGGTCTCAACTTTTGGAATTGGATCATCCTCATCTGCCTGAGTTCCAGCAGGGAAAGAGATGTATGCCTTGCCAACGATACTTTCCACCGGCATTGGTAGATGCAGAGTTTTCAGTTCGGGGAGGTCTGGATGCCTGAAGGTCAGAATCGTGTGAATTTCGAATTTCCTCTGCATTGGGACGTTGGCATCAATTGGTAGTGGAGCGATGCGGGTTGAACTTCTCTTCCATCCATCATTGGTAACTAAATGTTGTAGCCAGTGTCCTAGTTCTGCGGTAGCGATATCGAGGAATTGGAATGAGGTATCTCGATGTGAGAAGCCCTGCGATTCAAAGAGATGTAAGGAGTGTCTTGGACGATGGAACAAACCGAATACCGGCTGTTCATGCATTACAGTAGCCCCATGTTGCTCTAGAATTACTCTCTCACTTCTTTTGCATAAAATCAGGACTCTTACTCGCTGTGCCTCAGCATCCCAAGAACCGGGCCAGCGTTTGCTAGCCTCATCGTTCAGTTGCTTTAGGGTCTGGTCCTTTAGGACGGTCACCATACCCATATCTGCACCGAAGCAGCCCACCTACAACCGGCATATGAGACCTTTCACCTCAGGTGCTCTTCAGCATCCCCTCAGCATGCAGTAATTCCGCCAATAGCATACACCCACCAGCAGCACCGCGAATAGTGTTATGTGATAGTGCAGAGAAACGCAAAACCTTGCCCTCAACCTCGATGTTCCCTACCACTACTGACATGCCGGAACGAAGGTCAAATTCGTTGGTTGCATTACCTCCTGCCATCAGATGCGCCTCTCTATTTGGAGAGTCTTCAATGATCATCAAAGGGGATTCAGGAGCGGACGGCAAATCGAGATGTTGCGGCCTATCTGTCCAAGCATTCATCCATTCAATCACTTCTTTCTTATTTGCTGAGCGCCCGAGTTCTACTTCTGCATGAACGACATGTCCATCACGTGCATTCACACGTTTACATTTCATATCAATGGGTAAAGAAGTTGGACTGATAGTGTAGTCTTTGACCCTTCCAAATAGGTGGCGAAGCTCATCCACCACTTTTTCTGCTTCTCCTAGAATTTCTGGGTCAGGATTTCCTCCTTGCGACAATAATTTCCACCCTCCTCCAGAAAGGGCTTGTTCACTATTGGCTTTGATAGAGTCTATTCCAACCATGTCCCATATTGGTTTCAATGGTAGAGCAAGAGGAATCACAGTACAATTCGTAGAACATGCGACCGCTCCAAAAGGTGTTGAGTTCCAATGCTTGAGATGGTGTGGATTAAGATCTGCAACGACAAGTGGAATTCCATCAACTCCTCTGTAAGTACTTGCATTGGAAAGAACAGGCATGCCTTGAGATGCCAGTTCTGCCTCAAATCTTTCAGCGACTGCGCTAGGTAAGGCTGAGAATACGAAGTCAACGTCACATTCACATAATTCTTCAAATAAGTTTGGGGCTTCCAGATTAAGTACAGTCAGGTCCGGTAATTTCGGCCTCGGTTCATCCAGTTTCCAAAGCAAATCAGTCAACTTTTTTCCCCTTGTTTCGGGGCTACCTACTACGGCCTTCAGTTCAAACCAAGGATGCTTTGCTAATCTCTGTTGGAATCGTTGTGAGACCAACCCTCCTGCAGAAAGAACCCCAACTCCAAGGCGCCGCACAAATCCTGCAATAGACACTTGTTCAAGAGGGTGTCCTATGTTTAACCAAGTGTGAAAGAGCAATTTCACAAAAATCGTTGTATGGTGCTTGTTTTATGTAGTACCATTTGGACGCGCCCCTCGATGAAGACTAGCGCGCAAGCAATAGATGAGCCCCGACGTGGCGGCAGCCTCGTTTTTAGCATGATGATGATACTATCTGCAATGTCAGTAGGGATTTCTGGAATCCCCTTGGCAAATGCTACCGGAAACGGTGAGATGGTGCACATAGATATGGATAAAGGACATTGGGAGAATGGAGAAGATGTGACTGCCACAGTCAAGGCAGACGGTCTTGGCACTGGAGACTACAGTGTCTGGTACAATGTAGAGACCATCAATGGAACTGAAGTCACAAATGCTACGGTGAACATCTCCGATGCAGATGGTGACGGAGTCGAGGAATTCACAGTGACCGTTTCGGCAAATGTTCTGTGGGATGATTGCTGGAACATATATGCAGACCTGAACGATTCTTCAGGGTTTATTGCAGGTTCGAGTTTCACCTTTGATGTAGGTTTTGGAATGTGCCCAGGCAACCCTAGTACAGGGCCACACTTCTACTGGGATGGAGACTATTCTTGGTCAACTGATGATTCGGTAGTTTACACAGCAGAAATCAACAATCTGGATGAGACCAAATCCTACACCTTGGATTGGGCTCTTCTCGAGATGGGCTACTCCGATGAATTGATGAATGGAAGTGAGGATCTATCTGGAATGGGCGCTAGTACAGCTGTTGATGTTTACATTGGAACGTTGGGTGAAGGTTGCTATGAGATTTCAGGAGAACTTTCAGAAGGCGATGGTAAGCAACTTCAGGGCGGCCATGCTATGTACATGTTTGAGGTTGGAGACGCGACTTGTTCAGTTAATCCACCAATGCAAGGTGTTTACGTCAGTCATTATGATGGGGAACTCTACATCTCAGCCTATGGATTTGAACATAACCAGACCAACTTGAACATTCAGGTGTCTATTACCAATGAAAACGGGGATGAATCCTTCGTGTGGGGAGATGATTTCACTACAGATGAGTATGGAATGTTCATGACAGAACAATGTTGCCTCGATGAAGATGGAGAATACTCGGTTCATATCGTGATAACAGACACAACCGATGATACCACTCTCTACGAAGCATGGGAGCCTCTCTACGTCGGAGACGGCGGTGGCGGCGGAGACGGTGCTGGAATTTCAGCCTGGACATATGACCATGACTACAGTTCTGGAGATGATGTTTACGTAGATTATTATGTATGGGACAATGAAGGAGATTACTACGAGATTTGGGAGTGCGAAGTACAAGTCACGGAAAGTGCACTTCAGGGCGACACGAGTTTAGAGAACATCGAGAATGTAATAGCTACTGCCAATGAGCCTGAGTGGTGTGGTAGCGAAGTAGATTGGACCAGCATAGAAGTCGGTCAGGACACTGGAAATGATCCATTCAATGGAGAGCCCGTTTGGATGTCTGACGAAGGGATGGTGGCGTCTCTCACCTTTGATGGAGATTTGAACTTGTCAATAACCTTGCACAGCGTTCCTACTGAGTTTGGAACTGTTGAGGAATTCTGCGAAATGATGAGTATGTTTGGCGACGATAGTACCTATGATTCTGCTACAGACACCTGTTCCTTTGTTGAATCATTTGTCAAATTTGACGTTGGAACAGAATACATCTATGAGGAAATCGAAGAAATATACCCTGATTGGAGCCAGCAATTCGTTTGTGATGGAAACACTACATACATTGGATTCAACATGGTCAATGATGGCGAAGAAGATTGTGCGGATGGTAGTGACGAGCCACAGGATTTTGATGGAGACGGCGTAACCGACAATTGGTTTGACTGCCATGACGGAGACACCATTCCAATGGATTCGGTCAACGATGGCGTACAAGATTGCGCAGATGGCGAGGATGAGTTAAGTTTCATTACTGAAACAGATTCTGATTATTCACGTTATGTCAACGATGGAACTCACTTCATCATTGGAGGAATTGAAGACTATTATGAACAATTGTACGATATTGTGATTGAAGTTTACGATGAAGATGGAAACTGGATTACATCTACCACTGTTTATGATGATTATGATGAGGACATTGTCTTCTCTGGTCTTGATGACGGTAAGTACGGTCTTGTCGGCAAACTTGTCGATGACAATGGTTCTGCAGTCTATACCAGCGAGCCTAGCGGCTTCTGTATCGGAGATTGTGGACATGGTGGAACTTGGCTGACTGGCAATGCTAGCCTTGATGTTAGCTACACTTGGGATGATTATGATGAGGATGAGTGTTGGGGCAATCTGATGCTTTGGTATGAATCTGATATCCAGTCGATAATTATGGGCGATTCAGAAGGAGGAGATGGAGATGACGGGCCGTCCCCAGTATGGGCAGATTCGATTGGTGGACCTGGGTCCCATTCCTATGATGGCCTTCCAGAAGGCGACTTCGTTGTTATGCTACAAGTCGGTTGTATGGATGAGGACGGCAACGAGTGGGAAGGCGGCCACTTCAACCCATTCAACTATGATACCACAACTTTGACGAATGACTCTACACTAACTCTTGACCTTGTTCTTGAGACACGATACGTCAATGACCACGGCGATGATGACGACATGGAACCAGAGTTCTCTCACATGGATTTCACCATTGTGATTGAAGATGATGCGTCTGGCAATCCAGTTGCTCACTTTACCATGGTTGGACACATTTCTGATTATTACAGAATGATGATCGATGGCGACATGGGAGATGGCGATGGCGCTGTATCTCAGGATGAGGCAGACAACTTTGCTGCTATGCTTACAATGGCTGAAGATATGGGTGATGAAGATGACGAAGGACCTGATGTTCCAGAATTCATGTGGAATGACGTTCCATTGTCGGCAGATGATATCATCTCAGAGTCGATGGAAATCAGTGGCCTAGTTGGAGCAGTCCCTGCATCACCCGATGAGGACACATTCAGCGTCAGGATAACAATGGTAACCACTGTAAGTTTGGTTGACAATGGTCAGCCAATTCAGACTTTGTCTCCATACGATGAACCTAATGACGAAGATCATGGAGACAATTCCATCTGGGAATTCTATGATTCCTGTTCCTTCGATGCTGATCGCATGAATGAAGATTACGAAGATGGTCTATACTGGTGTGATGAAGGAGATGATGATGAAACCTGGTGGTACTGGTGCGAACCGACTCCTGAAGAGGATTACAGATGTACCGATTGGTTTGGATGGGGTAACCAACCAGATCATGGAGGGAATGGAGAAGAACCGAGCATAGAAGAAATAATGGAAATGTTTGATCTTGACGGTGATGGTGCCATTACTGTTGACGAGATGATTGATTTCTTCAATCAAATCGAGGCTGAAGAGAGTGGAGACAACCTTTCAGAAGAAGATGTTGAATGGATTAATGCCAAGTTCACTGATTTTGATTCTAACGGAAATGGAGTGTTAGAAGCTGACGAATTTGGACCGTTCCTTGCAGCGTTGGATGGCGAGGACATGGATGACCATGGAGACCAAGGTGATGAAGATGGGCCTTGTGAAACTGGTGATATCTACATCATGAACAGCGATAGTTGGGAAGTTGTATCTATCAATTTGTCTGGATTTACATATTCAACATTGCCTGATGGATACCACATAGAAATCGGTTGTGGAGAAGAACCACCTGAGGGGGGTACAATGTCCTTCTCCAGAGTTGTTGATGAGCCAGAGCCAGAGCCAGTAGTTAACCAGCCACCTTACTGTGATGTCTACTTCTATGATGAAGTGACAGATATGGGAGGAACGTTGTCCACAGATGACAAGGCTGACGGAAGCAACAACACTTGGGAGATCAGCGTCTCTGAGGGAGATAGCTACTGGTTGATGTTCTACTGTGCGGATGAAGAAGGTGACTCGATAACAGTCAATGTAACTTCAAATTTCGGTGATTATGGAGAAACATTCGCTGCTGGCACCACTGAGGGACATTATGAGTTGGACATACCAACAGGCAGTTCAGTTCTCAGCCCATATTCTTTGCAATACACTTGGACTGATGGAACCAACAGTGGTTCTGGAGTTGTGAAAGTAAATGTCGCTCCTTCAGATGGTGGAACAGATGGAAGCGGTGAAGAAACTGAAGGCGAGGATACCAGCGCTGGTAGCTTCGTTCCAGGATTCACTGCAGTTCTGACCATGACCGCTCTAGCCGGTGCTTTGCTGGTGTTCTCACGCCGTGAAGACTGAACAGGGTAAACAGGAACATCTGGGTTATCCGGCCCCCTTTGGGGGGCCGATTCCCAGAGTTACTGTTGTTCGGCCAATAATTCAAATACTGAATAGGCTCGTTGGCACGCCATGAGCAATGCTACCGCGCCTAGCCCGATGAGAAGCCTGCTGCTGGCCCTGTTGATGATTACATCAACGATGACAGCCGCTTTGACGACCTTGCCATGGATGATTGACGAAGCCCGAGCCGATCCAACTTTTGACGGATCTGATGCTTCTGGCAACTCGTCATCACCGTCGCAAGTGACTACGTTCAACATGCAGTTGAACGGAACACTAGACAGTACAGACCAAGGAGATTGGTACTACGTAGAACTGTTTTCTGGAGACTCAGTTGATTTTGAAGCATCTTGTATGTATTCCAATTGTGGAACGATGATGTCTTTTGAGCCAGGCACTCAAGGTTCTAT
This sequence comes from uncultured Candidatus Poseidoniales archaeon, assembly GCA_964526445.1. Lineage (GTDB taxonomy): Archaea > Thermoplasmatota > Poseidoniia > Poseidoniales > Poseidoniaceae > UBA226. The sequence goes on along the minus strand of CAZGIY010000021.1, from coordinate 9,530 downwards.
GTCCTACAGTCTTACTACTAATTCCAGCGACGTGAATTATTCATTCACCAATTACGGAAGCACGACTTACAATCTTACCTTTGGATTCGAGAACTGGGCTTTGCAGAGTGTTTCTACCTATCTATTCACCATCGACATGACTCCTTCCAACAATACTGGTGGCGGTAACAGTTCGGGTGAGTATCTTACTTTCAATCAAAGTACACAAAGTAATACAACTTACATTCTAGGAGCTTTCGACCTCGTCAACAATACTGCATACCAAATCAATCATACCCACTCAGGTTACAGTGCGTGGAATGGACTTGCCTTCACGCCTCAAGGCAATTCAAGTTGGTTGTTTTATCAAGATTTTTCCAATCTAAATACTGGTTGTTACAACTTTACTGCTGTGTTGTATGAACCGGGTAGTAATTGGACAATAGAGATTGAAAATTCTACTTGGCCATTTGCGATTAACATGGACTTGGCAGATTGTATGGGGAACTCCACTACGAACGGAACGAGTCAGGATGACATGGGAACTGGCGGTGATGTAACCTCCACTCAGGCAACTTCTTTCTTCACCACCCATAGTGGTACAGTAGGTGGAAATGATTCCTACGATTCTTACTGGGTCTATCTTTACCCGGGTAATGATATCGAGTTCGACGCTAACTGCGCTAATCAGGTATCATGCTACATCATGCTGATGGCGAATGTTGCCAGCACTAACCAATCGACATATTACAATTTGACAACCAATTATTCAGACTCTGTGTTCACATATACCAACAACCTCACCTATTATGACATGGTTTCATTCACTTTCATGAGTGTATACAACACTCCAGAAGATTATGAATTCTACATTCAGGTTCACAATGCTAGCGGTAATGGAACTGGTGGAAACGGAAGCGGTAACGGAACTGGCGGTAACGGAAGTGGGAACAACACAGGAAGTTGGAGCCCACCAACCTTGTCTCTCGACATTACCGAGTTGGTCGATCATGGAAGTGCCACTAATTACTCGATAGAATTCTCAATCGATGATATGGATTACAACAGCACTTACTCTTGGGCATTCATGTTGCTCAATGAATCGATGGATATGGTGTTTGAAGAAGAGGTGCAATCAGCTAGTGGGAATACTTCTGTGTCAATAGAAGGACCAGAAAATTTCCAAGGTGGAGGAACAATGCTTGATGATGGCTGTTATGTTATGGCAGGTTTTGCTTATGATGAAACTGCGCAGATGGGTATTGAGCCAGTATTTGATTTCCTGAGCGTTGGCGGAGGGTCCTGTACTTCGGTATTCGTTGATGTAGTCAATTGGCCTCAACAGTCTGGAGATCCAATTGGGTTCGATCTATTGTTTATTGACCTCGATCTAAACAGTAGCTATACAGTTTCATATGAAATCTGGAATCATACTTCGTTGGTGGCTTCTGGTAACTTGACAACCTATGCTGAGAGCGATATGTACAATCAAGTGTACAATGTCAGCAGCCAGGGATTAGCAGTAGATTGCTATGAGGTACATGTGGAATTGTATGATGATGCAGGTAATCTAGTGGTCTCTGCTTTTCATCATGTTGATGAGGCACACTTTGAGATTGGTAACCCAACCTGTGGCAGTCCTGACATACATGTTTGGACCGACGATTATTCTTACAACGCTGGAGACGGTGTTGAGGTGACCATTGAAACGGTCAATCTGGATGATGAAGAAACTTACAATGTGCATTGGAGCCTCTATGAGGCTGGCACCTATGTCAATGGTAGTTCATTCAACGTTTCAAACGCAGATTGGGCTGAGAATATATTCACGATATGGGGACTTACATGGGATGGTTGCTTTGACCTTCATGTCAATCTGACAGATGATTACGGCAATCATTTCAATTCTATTTTCCACCAGTTTGAGATCGGCAGCGGGAGCTGCAACACTCAGCAAAACTACCCTACGATTGATGTTTGGAGTGAAAATGAGTACGATTGGGATACTGGAGACACTGTCATTATCGGTTACGAAGTATGGGATTTGAATGCTGACCACATCTATACTGTCGAGTGGGAAGTACATGATAGAGAAAATTGGAACATGGTCGCCAGTGGTTCTTGGAACGAAACTGCTGGAGTAGAAGAGAATTATGGAAATTTCAGTATTGGTAATTTAGCCGATGGATGTTATGAGGTTGCTGCGGAACTGATTGATAATGGAGACGACTCATCTATGTGGGATTGGATGGATGATTCGATTACTGAGATTGCAATTGGTGCAGATACCGATTGTCATCCAATGAGTGTATGGATAGATGGCAATGATTTCGCCTCTGGTGAGAATGCATCCTTTGAAATCAACATGGACAATCTGCATGACAACACCGATCACACGATAAGAATAGAATTGCATAAGCAGCGAGTCGGTCTTGATTCGACGCATGAATGGGATTTCACATCTGATGCAGAGAGTATGGAGATATGGTGGGACTTCGGGCCACTTGAAGATGGCTGCTACGATATTCAGGTCTACCTCGCATCAGATGATGGCGACTTTGCAAGGAGTGGACATGGATTCAGGGTTGGCGATGTAGAATGTGCCCACCCATGGGTCGAGATGAACTCTGACCGCACCACGTTTGAGGGTGGAAGTGATGTTTTCTTTGACATGACATTTTATGATTTCCCGGTCAATCAATCAGTGGATTTCAATTATGAAGTCTGGGATCATCACAATGACTACAATGACATGGATCAATTCTCTCATACCATCACTTCATGGAACGATACTTACAGTTTTGATCTGGGTCTGCTTGAGGATGGTTGTTACGAGTTCAGTTTAGATTTCAGCGATGATTTCGATCACTATTTTTACGGAGCCCAGTTCGCAGTAGGAAGTCCAACGGATGAGGAAGGCAATGATGTCACATGCTGGGACCCATACATACACATCGAAAGCGCTGACCATCGACATGAATACTCAGATACTGACGATGTAGATGTAGCGATCAAGATAGATGGTCTGCAAGAATCAATTGGATATTATGTCCATTGGGAAGTTGTTGACGATGAATCATCGCAACATGAGAATGGTTCCTACACGGTAAACGGTGTGAATTCTGCTCATGACGAATTGAGTTTGGGACCATTTGCTGCCGATGGTCGCTGTTTAGAATTGCATGTCTTTTTGTTTGAAGAAGGCCATAGTTCAGAAATTACTTACAGCGATTGGAGATTTGAAATCGGCGATGGCGACTGCTGGCCACCGCAAGTAGATGTCTGGGCACACGGCGGTGAGCATTGGGACGAGAACGATAATGCCCAGTCGTATTTGGAAATTGACATCAGAGCATGGGACCTTGATGAAGGTCAAGAATACAACATATTGTGGGCTGTTTATGACGAAGATGGCACGCTAGTTGATGATGGTGAAGAGAATGAATTCTCCTGGCATCATGATCTCAACTACAGGTATGAGTTGTACAACTTGTCTGATGGATGTTACGATGTTGAAGTGTACCTGCATGACAATGAATGGAATCTACTGAGTGAAGATGACGAAGAGAAGGTCGGTATCGGCATGGAGGTTGATTGCTGGGCTGAACCAGGAGTTAATTTCGACTACAACTGGCGCGGTCAGATTGAATTCCAAGTATGGGATTTGAGGTACAACGATACCTATCTACTCAGTTATGAGATATATGATGGCAATGAGAATATCGGCGGCGGTAGTTTCGAGTTCGTTTCTAATGGTGGATGGGAAGACTTCCCTGTCTTTGTGACCCTTGATGCTGGTGAGTATTGGGTGGAAGTGACCCTCTCAGAAGCCTTTGGCGGAGATGTTCTCGCTGAGGCAGAGGATACCATCTATGTCGGAGACAATTCGGAAGAGGTCTGGATAGAATTCAACGAGGCTAATGACAACCATCACTTCGGTTCGGGCGAAGATATCTCGTTAAATGTTGGTGTCGGTAATCTTGATTGGGATATCGACTATGTAATCACAGTCAAGCTGATTGATCATCGAAATGAGCGTGAAACTGTCGAGGAATTGACTCTTGATATCAACAACAATGGAGAATATGAATTCACTTTTGCTACACACCCAGAAGATGGATTTTACGACATCATCGTCGATTTGCTTCATGCTGATACAGACGAGTGGTATACTGGAAATGACAAGGGGATCTGCGTTGGAGACGGTTGTCCAACCGGTGAGAATATCCACGGTGATGCTAGAATGAATCTGACGGTGTACTGGCAAGAAAGACCTGCAGATGATGATAATGATGATTGTTGGAGAATGGAGGTTCAGTTGATTCCTGAACAACGCTGGTTAGACGCTCAAGATGGAAATTCCGCCTATGGACCATATCCAGATTGGTCTCAAGAAGAGTTTGGAGAGTTTGCTGGCAATGAATTCCATTTAGAGTACGATTCGGTTCCTGAAGGAGACTATTATGTAAATGTCAGAATGGAATGCTCTGGGGAAATCGATGGAGAATGGACCAACTATTGGGGTGTTACTGATCATAAGGATGAGAACACATGGGTACCAATCACATTCATGGTCTTCCAGAATGAAGAAGCCTCAACCCATGTCTCCGTTGACCTGCATACCGAGGTCGAAGACCATGATGACGGCGGCGGAGATGATGATATCTGGGAATTCTTGGCTCCATACGCAACTCCGGTATACACATTCAAGGCGACGGTGAAAGAAGGACCTGATGGTACTGAATTGCACCTAGAATGGACCGTTTTACTGAACAATACTGATGTCATTGCGGCGATTGATGATGAAATTGGAGATGGTGATGGCGTGATCAGTCAAGATGAGATGGATTTGCTGAATATGTTGCTGATGGAAGAAGACTACCATGAATTGTCTGAATCTGATGTGAACCGCCGTGACGAGTATTGGAATGGCGTTCGTATGGGAGAGGATGAGTTCGAAGTCGGAGGTGAACGCTTGGCTGGCTTGGTCGATTCTGATGAAGATATACTCTTAATCAATTTCATGATATTTTCTATCGAGGTTGTTCAAGGAGAGAATTTGCTTGAATTTTGGTTCTATGATGAGTCTACAGCAGGACAGTTGCTCAGTGAAACACTCCATCTGGAATGGATATGTGAAGGCAGCCTAAGTGGAACATTCGCCTTTGTTCCTTCAGTTGCTGGTGCAGATGGTTGGATGCCGACTGCGGATGCAGAGAGCGATTTCGCTATGATGTTCACCCAGCAGTCTGATGGGAACTATGCGGGGCCAACATTTGATTGTGAAGACACGGACCCAGGAAAGGCTTCGTTCCATTTCTCATATGATGATGGAAGTGAACCAGAACCAGAGCCAGAGCCAGAAGTCAATTCACCACCATTCTGCCAAATTGAGTGGTATCGCGATGGTGATGACATGTCTGAGGAAGGAATGCCGATATATGTCATGGTTAGTTTGGGAACATGGCACATGTACGAGGAGATTCTAGTGACCGCCGGAGACACCTTTTCGGTATACTTCGAATGTGAGGATCCTGATGGCGATGAGATGACATTGGTAATCAATCCACCATTTGGTTCGACAGTCAATTTCTCTGCCCAAGGCAACGTGAACAGGTTTGTCCAGTTGACTATTCCTTCTGGCACCCAGGGTAGTTTCGATTTCACTGCAGAGTGGTACGATGCTGCAAGTGGTGGCGAGTATGACTTCAAGGTCATTATTGAAGCGCCAGAAGAAGGAGAAGGAGAGGAGACAGAAGAAGATAGCACAAGTGCAGCTAGTTTCGTACCTGGATTCTCTGCAATGCTTTCCTTTACCGCCCTATTGGGTGCAGTCATAATGTTGGCTTTGCGCCGTGAAGACGAAGAGTGAGTGGAAGCGGCATTTGCCGCTCACTTACTTGATGACTCGTTGGAGGAATCTGCGCGTAAGCAGTTTGCGAAGTATACGTGTACCATCGTGCATTGAACCTAGTTTAGGCTCACCTACACGATTACTGTAACTCACTGGAACGTGATTTACATTCAGGCCTGAAAGGGCGGCGCAGGCGTACATCTCTGCTTCTATCTCAAATGATACAGAATTGAGATCCAGTGTCTCTATGGCCTTGCGGGTGAAGCCCCAGTAGCCAGAGCAAATGTCAGAGACCTCAGCACCGTAGAGGCAGACTGCAATCCAAGTTAGTATCTTGTTCCCAAGATAGTTGAGGTGACTCATTGCCTTTGGCTCCATTTTCCCCCTGAGTCGAGAACCGATGACGATATCGGCGCCATCTTCTAAAGCCTTGAGAAGGGCTGGAATGTCTGATGGATCATAAGTTGCATCCGCATCGAGCATAACCAATCGGTCGTAATCTCCGGAGAGAAAAGCCTCGAATGCTAGGCGTAAACCGAGCCCCTTTCCTTTGGAGGATTGATGGAGAATCGTACAACCTGCTTCTTCAGCAATCTGTAAGGTTGCATCCTCGCTACCACCATCTACCACTAGAACCTCAAACTCGATTCCTTTCGATGACATTTCTCCATTCGGCATGGCTTCCAGTACTTGTGGAAGTGCTAATTCCTCGTCGAGGGTTGGTAGTAGAATTAGTACCTTCACTGAACACCCCTCTTAGGTATACATACATCACTTTGGCGCTGGAATCACGTTGTAGAGGTAATTTCTACCCAATGTACTCTCACTCCAGTTTCATCGAAGAGTCTGTCTCCCCTTCCACTTAGCCCACTCGGATTAAGCCATGACTGCCCGCCATCTTCGACACTAACTGTGAACATCATGCTTTCATTGAGAACTTGGACAGTTAGTTGCACGCTTTGCCACCCTCCTTTGCTAGTCATCGACTTGCTATTACCGGCAGTTGAGAATTCGACAGTGATTCCAGTAGGCGCATCGAAGAACAGTTCTAACTCAACTATCGATTGCTTCAATTCTGTCGAAATTAGGCTACTCCATGAAATGCTGCCTTCACTCAGAAAGGCTCTGTGGCTGCTAATTTCGGAATGGTTCCACCATCGGTGTTCATTCCAGATTTCTGGTCTCCATTGACATGGTTCTCGACAATCAGATTCTTTCGGTGCTGATAATATACCTATGTTTGAGCCGTTAGTATTCTCTACCATACCCCACAACCTCATCCCATTTTCTCTAGTGATTACTTGCCAAAAGTCGGATTCAAGTAGTGTCGGTGCAAGAAGCCCCATCGGACTGGTTACTGCATATTCTATTCCTAGTTCGAGTAAGGTGTCTATGTCATCCGATCTTATTGCAGTAGTCGCCCTATCCTGTAAATCTCCATCTTCTTCCATCAATCCAATTACTGGATATGAAGTGAAATGTAGGCCCTCTGGTGCGTCGATATAGAAGCCCCAATGTGCTTGTTCGCTGTAGATGATGCTTCCTTGTGGAAGTGTCTCAAGGTATTCTCGTAATTCTCCTTCTAACCTGTTGTCCACTCTGACTTCATCATGCGAAGCAAGAATGATTAGGGCAGATTGCCCGATGATTAGGAAGATGATGCATATCGATACACAGGTTTTGGCTAACCAATTTGGTATGCGCTGAATTTGTTTTGTGTTAATCGATTTTTCTGAAGATAGCAATATACCAACCAGCAAGGCAAGCGGAATATGAAAAGCGTGCAGAGCCATGCTGTACAATACATAGGAGAACAGAGTCAGAATCGATAGAACCTCAATTCCCGCAAGAAGGTGCAAGGTGGAGATCAACCATAGTAGAATTAGCCAAATTCCGAGACTTGCACCATGCAAGGTGTGCCGTATTCTCCAAGCGGACCAGACTCCAAGTCCCAATAGAATTGGTCCATTGTATAGAAGTAAGGCGCTACCTCCCTGCCAGCCATATTCGGCGTGAACTTCCATACCGCTCATTCTTGAAGAGAAGAAAATCATAGTCACCAATGTGGCCAGAAATAGAATCAGGATAGTTGCGATAAATAATCGGCTATTCTCTATTCGATTCAATCGCCATCTAGCCGCTACATCTGCTAACATCAGGGTTGCGAGGTAAATTGCCCCACTAGGGTGAATTACCCCTGTAAATAGTATAATCAAAGCCAACAGTAGATGGTCAGTCCAAGTTCTTTCCACTTTATCTGAAAACAGTATACAGCAGCCGATGATCAGGCCGATGAGACTGGCTATGGTTGGATATCCAGTATCGTGAGCTTTGACGAATAAACCGAATCCTAGGGCGCAAGCAATCAATGTGTATGCTGCGGCATTCCAACGTTGTGCAAGGCCTGCAATACCTAGCAATAACGACATCAAACTAAGTCGACCCAGCAGGTGCACTGCATCGCTTGCAGGAATGTCAAGCAGAACCTGCAACCATGCTGCCAAGGCTGGAAACGCTGGGGGGTAAGTCCAACTTACGGAGGAAGGTTTGATCAGTTCAGTACTCCCGTTAACAGCGTATAACTCGCTCAGGGTAGTGAAACCTATCCAATCAACTCCATTTGGAATCTCGAATAGGAACAGTGGAAGAAGTGAACAGAATATGACTAGAACAATTCCAATTTTCAATATGGGTTCAACAGGTCCATTCAATGGTTTTTGCAGAAGAGAATCATCTCTCAAGAGATAGCGTATCGCAAAGAAATTGCAAATCAGAACTAAGCAGAACAGCAGCGGTGCAGAGAAAGTACCCGACAAAATGACCGATGTACCAGACAGTATCAATAACAGGAAGGTACCGATTGCCGGTAGGAGCAGTATTCGTCCTGTCCAATCGCATTTCTTGTCCAATATTCTACTGATACTTAATGCAGGAATGAAAGAGAAAACTGAGATGAAGGTGAACCCGAGGAGTATGTTGACTAGGACCTCAGCCGCGCCTCCAATCAAGGTGTCACCGCCTAGGCCAGTCGTTATTGGTCCTTCAACGATATTGGAGAATCATCAAACCAAGTATTGTTCTGCGAGTCTCATGCAGGGTCCGAGTGATGCTGAATTATTGGCATCGTTGAATACATCTCAACCCGTACATTTACCCGCCGAGTATCACATCTATGATTTCACACGTCCTCAGATGAATGGTTGGAGTTCAGGATTGAGTTATTCCATTGGTAAGTATGACGAAGTTCGCCCATTTGTGTACAAGACTGAATTATTTGGTGATGGTAGAGATTTGCACATGGGACTCGATATTGGTGGCCCAGTACACACACCCGTACATTCCTGCCTAGATGGCGAAATCTATTGGTCGGGTTATCATGATGAAGAAGGGGATTATGGACATACTATCATCACGGTTCATGAGTTTGCAGACAGAATTCTCTACATTCTGTATGGTCATTTGAGTAGTAGAACTACTGAGTTATTCAAGCCTGGGCGCAAGGTCGTGGCTGGAGAATTAATCGGTTGGTTTGGTGAAGATGATGAGAATGGGGGATGGCCCCCGCACTTACATCTGCAGTTGTCATGGGTTGAACCTGATGAGGGAGATCTCCCAGGAGTGGTGCACCGGGATGAACGCGAACAGGCTCTGAAGATGTATCCTGATCCTCAATTTCTCATAGGTAAGAAGTATTGAG
>CAZGIY010000020.1:7570-19574 GCA_964526445.1 uncultured Candidatus Poseidoniales archaeon | reverse complement strand
AGATGGAGGAAGCCCGTGATTTCATTCAATTACGACTTGAAGAGATGGAGCGTGAGGAGACTTTCCGTCTGAAGCGATTCAAGAACAAGTGATTCGTTGAGCCCTTGTATAGGCAAGGGATTTGATGTGTAATCGTCAGCCACTATGCAGAGGGGGCGGCTTTGACCGAAAAAGAAGTGGATGCCAAAGCCATCAAACCTCTGAAGGTTCATGAAAAGGCTTGGACTCAGAAGCAATTGTTACAGAGGATAGTTGCTAGACATTTCGATGTCCTCGAGGATTTAGGTGAATTGTGGCCTGCATGGCTTGTCAGGGCTCGTATTGAGGATGAGGAGCATGAGAATCCTCACGATGCTTTAGAAATTCTGAATGAACACCTTGCTGAATTAGATTGGATGGCGCGATTGACGCGCGATGAACCTTGGAAGGTGACGATATTCCCTTCTCCACCTTCGTTATTCGCTTTGCAGGATGTTCACCGTCTATTTTTCTGGATAGCGGCTTTATTTTCTACTTGGATAATGGGCGTAGTTTGGCTGCTTCCATTACACGCTGGGACAGAGTGGACTGACCCCGCTATTCTACGAGCAGGGCTCTTGTCCTATGCTTTGCCGATGATGGCTTGTCTAGGCCTAGCGGATTTTGCACACAGATATGTTGCTAAACGTATGCATGTCAGAGTAGGCGGACTTCTCCCACTAGCGTTGCCATTGCCCTATCCTGGTTGGCCATTCGGGTTATTTGCCATCCCAAGCCATCCTCGAATGGAATCGATTCCATGGCCTGATCGCAGAAAACTAGGATGGGTCAGCCTAGCAGCGCCTCTGGTCTTACTTGTAGGAGGACTTGTTCTGGTCCTAGTAGGATTGTGGTTGACTCCGACTGAACGCACTATAGGTGAGCAACCGAGCCGTTTGGGATTCGGTTTGCTAGCTCAGTTGCTGGCTTCATTGATATGGGAGCCTGAGGTTCTTTCTCTGAAGACTGCATGGACTCATCCAATGGCCTTGGCAGGCCATGGATTGATGCTGGTTGCTTGGGTTTCTTTGCTGCCGATACCCACTTTCCCCGGAGGCAGAATTATCGTCGCCATGTCGGGGATGGAATCCGCTAGATCGCAAGGCAGTCAAATTCTGTTGTTCATCGCAGTTATGTCCATAGGTTTCTTGCTGGGTGCTTTCACCGGACACGTCATTTGGACCTTCGTAGTTATCGCTGGTGGAATGCTTATCGCAACTCAGGGTGGAGATGACCGGATACCATTGATACTCGATGATGTGCGGCCATTGAGTGAAGATTCGGCGCGTAGATTGTCGATGGCTTTGGTTGTCGGGTTGCTATTGACCATACCTGCAGAGATGCCAACTTTCGAGTTAGAAGAGTGGGATGCAGGTCTGGAGTGGGAACTACCAGCCTCAACAATATTCAGTGATTTCAACACCAGCGACGGATTCAGCATAGTCATCAAAAACTCTGGATTGTTAAACCAAAAGTGGACCTTATCTGCAACAGTGCAAGGTTTGGCTGAACAATGGAACTTATCTTGGGAATGTCCAGATGGCGAGTCTTCTTTGTTTGAAGGATGCCAAGGAATTTTGCGTGCAGAAGAATCAACAATAGTGCACCTGAAATGGTTCACGCCACCTATAGAGAACTCTCCTGTTCCTTTATTGCTTAACCTCTTGAACAATGAAAAGGATTCTCACGAAGTCACTTTGCATGCTGATGCGGAATTATCGCCAAGTGCTCCGACATGGACAGTTTCGGGCGACTTGCAGAAACCGGTTTTGTGTACAGGCTTGCAGGTAAGCAAGGATTCGCAATCATTCAATCTGAGCCTATCCTCAAGCGATTCTCAGTCAAGCGAGTCTTCATTGTGGAGAATAGTTGAACCACTAGATCTCTCCATCGAGGACAATGCAACCGAATATCTCATGGATATTTGCATAGAGGGTGAGGCTGGCTCATTGTTCCATGGGGTAGATACCTTGAGGTTACAGGCGGTTGTCGATTCTGGAGTTTTGTATTCCTGGAGCCTTGAGATGCCTGCAACTATTGGTAACTTTGTATTCCCTAGCGATGGTTGGAGATTCGGGCAGCATGATGAGTTGGTATCTTGGAACAATGCCAGCAATTGGTCTATTTCGGGCGCTATGGGTTGGGCTCAAGGCGATGATTTGTTAGTTTCCGATGAATTGTTGTGCTCAGGTGGTGGAGTATGGAGGCAGCCAAGTCAGAACGAAGATGGATGGACTTGGGATTCTGATGTCCAGAAGCGCGTGGATTGGCCTAACCTTTCCTCTGGAAACTTGAATTGGACAGGTAGTGCTGCTAATTGGCTACATTTGTGCTCTGATGAAGTGCAAAGTTGGGAGATGGTCGAAGGACCAGCAGTTATCCTCATCGATGATGGGGTGGCACGAATGGACTGGATTAACACTGGTTGGTCAATAAACTCCTCAAATAATGGTAGTATGGAGATTCAGTTCATCGATCTGCAAGGGGGTCTTGTCTTTGATGAGAGGGGTCATGGCAATGGTAGTGGTTGGCTTTCACATATTCAAGAGACCAATGGTATCGAGGTCACTTTATCCTTGAATTGGCAGGCTAGCGATGACATGTTGATGGCTTGGCTTGAATTGACCGATGGTCAGATTCAACTGCATTTGGCAGCGTGGGATGTAGGTGATTGATTGCGAATCGGCATTTTCGGCCCCGGTGCAATAGGTGGTCTATTCGCTGCCCTGCTACGTTCAAACGAGTTGTACATCTTCGCTCGAGGAGCAACTGAAGATGAACTGAAGTCAGGATTAATCATGTACACTCCGGAAGGTGAATTAATCCACGTATTGCCAACTGAGTACAAGTTATCTTGTAACCCTGGGGAATTGGATATTGCATTGATTTGTGGCAAATCCTCATCGACAAGTGAGTTGGCTGACATGGTGAAAGAATATCTCTCGGATGACGGGGTTGCATTGAGTGTTCAAAATGGCTTAGGGCACTCCGAGGTACTTGCAGCAAGGCTAGGCTGGCAACGAGTTTTGTCCGCTTCAACCATCCATGCTTCGACAAGATTAGGCTTGAATGAGGTACAATGGACTGGAAGGGGCGAGGTTAGTATTGGAGGTCTTCATTCAGAATCTCCTCGCTTAGCGGACCCTAGAGTAGCTTCGCTCCTCAGATGTTTCAAAGATGCGCAACTAGAACCGGTATGGTGCGATGATATCGAGCAAGCTCTTTGGATCAAATTGTTGTTGAACATAGCAATCAACCCTTTGGCAGCCATCAGTGGACAAGAGAATGGCGAGATTATCAGGTCAGAGAGTTTGTTGGAGCAAGCCATTGCGATTATGGATGAGGGTCGCAAGGTGGCGATTGCAGAAGGCATAACCATCGAACGCGAGGAAATGATAGGACGTTTACTACAGGTTTTGGAAAGTACAGCCAACAATCGATGTTCGATGTTGCAGGACATTATGGCAGGTAGAAGGACGGAGATTGAATCCCTTTGTGGAGAGGTCGTAAGAAGAGCGGAGAAACATGGGATTCCTACGCCTCTGAATATCCAGTTGGTATCCTTGGTAAATGCTATAGAACGTTAACAATTAGGCCAAGTCTTTGTTATAATGCAAGCCAATATTCCCCTTGCGAGCTTGACTTTTTCCACATACCAGTTCGGCGACCAGAACCATATTCCGTAATTCGACCAATTCTACGCTGGGGATGCAGCGATTCCAGATTCTTTCTACTTCTTCCTTGAGCAGACATATTCTGCGTTCTGCTCGCAATAGTCTAGAGTCGGATTTCACTAGGCCTACATCATCGGTCATGGTGGACTGCAAGGCTGATCTATCATGTACCAAAGGTGCATGTTCCTGTAGGTCTACCATCTCATCGGCTCTCCAATCAGGAATATCAGACTTATTTGGCTTCGGATTCAATGCGATGAAATGTTCTGAAGCCCGATGTGCATAGACTACCGCTTCCAATAGGCTGTTCGAAGCCAATCTATTTGCTCCATGCATGCCTGTACATGCGACTTCTCCAATGGCATACAACCCTCCTATGCTTCTTTCCTGGTCATTTTGTAATACCGCTCCATCTCTGTTTACAGCCAATCCGCCCACGAAATAGTGGGCTGCAGGTGCAACTGGCAGGGGGTCTTTTCCAAGCGACAGTCCATGTCTTTCCAGTCTTGCTTGGATGGTGGGGAATCTTTCTGCGACATTTGAGCCGAGATGCTCGGTGACCAAGAACACGCTATCATCCCCGCTAAGTTTCAATTCTGAGTCTGTGGCTCTGGCAACGACGTCGCGAGTAGCAAGATTACCGAGGGGACTGTAGTTCAGAGTAAACGAGTATTCGCTCGCTTCACCTCCCTCCTTTTTCCATTCTCGATAAGCCGTCTTATTCATCAAAACTGCCCCATGCCCGCGTAGTGCTTCGGTGATCAGAAATGGTCTCTCTCCCTTTACCGCAAGAGCCGTTGGATGGAATTGAACAAATTCCATGTCTCTTGTCTGTGCTCCTGCACGAACTGCCATGGCGATACCATCTCCACTGGCAACTTGTGGGTTAGTTGTGTTTCTATAGAGTTGGCCTGCGCCCCCGGTTGCAATCATTACAGCATCGGCAGCAATTGTAATCATCTTGTTTGAATCGTTCAGACACCATACTCCAGCAACATCTTTCTCTGGCGAATCACGATCTCTGAGAATCAAATCAACAGCAAGGTGGTTAGCCATCATCCTGATTTTTGATGAACCTTGAATTGCATCCATCAGGGATTTCTCAATCATTGCCCCGGTGGCATCTTTTGCATGTAGTATTCTTGAGACTGAATGTCCGCCTTCTCTGGCCAAATCATATTCACCGTCTTCTCCTTTTTCAAACAATACTCCAATGTTTAGCAAGTCATTGATTCGGTCCGCTGCTTCGCTGCAGACCATTCTCACAATGCCTTCGTCGCAATGTCCAGCACCGGCCTGCAAAGTATCGGAGATATGTGCTTCTAGACCAACTCCATCGGTCTTGTCCAGGATGCCAGCAATCCCTCCTTGTGCCCAATTTGTAGAGGAATGTTGAGGCTCACTCTTGGTGATGACGCTCACCGCGTGTCCTGCACTTGCACAGCGTAACGCAGCGAACAATCCTGCGATGCCGGAGCCGATGACCAGTACGTGTGCCATGCGACCAACAATTACCTCCAGTGGTATCCGCTGTTGAACGTATCGCGAACTATATTTGGTTCTGAATGCTCCCGATAGCACTATGGAGGGGTGTATTTGTTCACGGCTCGATGGGGAGCAAGATTCCGCGCATCATCGCCGTTGTTCTCGGCGTATTTGTAATTGGAATCAGTGTTTACAATGTACATGCCGGATTGGGACAATTTGGTGGAGAACCTGCCAAATTAATGTGGAATAATATCGCAACCGATACTTGTGCCAAGGCTTTGGACAGTTCATTCGAGGATGAATCTGAAATCGAGGACTGTGTAGGTGCGACCGGTCTCTATGAATTACAGGATCTAATCGCTCTTTGCATAGGATTGCTTCCACTTTTGGTTGGCATGATGGGCTCAAAGAAGAAGCGTCGAGGCAAAGGAGGCGGGGCGGCCAACAAGAAATTGGCTAAGCGCATGCGTTCTGCTAAACTGAAGATGAGTTTCGGTCTCACATTCTTTGTTCTCATCGCTCTCGATGTCATGGGTTATCTTTCACCTGATGGCGAATCACTTGATTTCATCGAATTGACAGGAATGCCGATACCTTCGGAAATAGTGTACACCGTTCTAGGTCTTCTCGGACTAAGGTTCATCCTCAATGGCATGTCCATGCGCAAGCATACTTTGGGCCTCAAAGAAAAGCATGAAGAGGGCGGAGGAATGGTCGCAGACGGCCACAGTATGGCAGTGCAGGAGAGGATGTTCAGAGACAATAGAATTGGTGACCCATTCGCAGGTAAGCACAAGGTCAAGGGAGTTGGAGACTTCAGGACCATTGGAGAAATGAGGAAGGCGATGAAACTCGATCAGTGGGAAGATTCCTTTGAACGTGGACTGTACGATGATGGAAACTTTGATGCCGGTAGGACTTGCCATTACTGCAGTGGGCAGGGTTGTGCGCAGTGCGGTGGCACTGGAGAACTCTAGTTTGAAAATGTGATTTTTCACTTCACTCGGCTATTCATACAGGGCCTTGCAATCGCCTTGTCAGAACTGTCAACTTACGTAGTGCTTATTACCCTTCAATAGACCGCTGAAAGCCTGATGTTGGCAAGAAGTCAGCATCTACAGAGGGGATAGGGTGCATCTAAAGTCATTGGAATTGGAGAATTTCAAATCGTTCAGGGGAGAAGTGGAGATTCCACTCGACCGCGGTTTCACTGCGATTACCGGTCCGAACGGTTCGGGTAAATCGAATTGCGGAGATGCTATCCAATTCGTTCTTGGCCCTCGTTCAAACAAGAGTTTGAGGGCAGGGAATGTCAAGGATTTGATATTCAATGGCGGCGGCAAGAACAAACCAGCAAAGAATTGCATAGTGACCCTCATTCTCGACAACCCTATCGATGACGAAGGCCGCCGAAGAATGAGCGTGGACAGCGATGAGATTAGATTGACACGTTCTGTGCGTCTTACCAAAAGTGGAAATGTAGTTTCGAAATATCTGCTCAATGGAGAAGAGAGCTCTCAGAAATCGTTCCGTAGATTGCTTTCAGAGACCAATGCCCGAGCCGACGGCTACAATATTGTCCTACAAGGCGACGTTACCGGTCTTGCAAAGATGACTCCTATGTCCCGACGAAAGGTTCTGGACAATGTTGCTGGTGTTACTTCCTATGATGATGAGATTCGCAAGGCTGATCGCCAAAAATCTCAGGTCGAGGAATATCTCGAGCGCATTCAGTTGTTGGAAGAGGAACTATCTGCTCGCATGAAGGACCTCAAGAAGGAACGTCAAGCGGCCCTCAAGTATCGCGACTTGCAGATGGAACTGGAAGAAGCCAAGGTCATACTGATGCAATCCCATCACAGGTCGAGGTTGGAAGAGATTGAGTTCATAGCAGTCGAACAGACCAGATATCTCGAGGAGTCCAAGGAACTCAAAATCGTGATTCAGAGCGGCGAGAAAGAATTGCTCGACATGGATGACCGCCTAGCAGAAGTGTCCCGGCAGATGGCTGAGGTGCTTGGTGATGATAGTGCAGAAATGATGAATCGCATTAACGATATGCGAATCTCTTGCGACCGCAATAAGGACCGAATCTCAGATGCCGAAGATGCAATTCAAGAGACTCTTGAGGAGGTGGATACTCTGCAACAAGATGCCGATGAGGCAGAATCCGCACATTCAGTTCATTTGGCAGAAATTGCTCAGGCCGAGGAGACAATGAAACAAGCAGATGCTGACCTCAAGGCGGCTGAAAAAGCTGAGAAAGGTGCACGCAAAGCATTGCTTGAAGGTGATCGCAAGACCATCGAATTGACTAGGGCACAAGGTAAAGCCAACGAAAAATTCCAGATGATGACGCAAGCACTCAATGAGGCTAAACTTGCGCACGGCCTTGAATCTCAGAAAGTCGATATCGCTGCAGAACAGTTGGCTGAAGCAGAGGAGATGGAGGCTGAATTGCAACTTTCCGTAGATGAATTGGTCATCGAAGGAGAAGAATTGGCGGAATCAGATCCAGAAGTAGATCGTACTTCCATGGCCAAGGAATTAACCACACTGCAGAGGGAAGAAACACGTTTGAGTGAAGAAGCCACAGCAGTTGAGACTCGCTTGAGAGAGACTGAGAGGAAACTAGTGGTTGCCCGTAGTGAATTGGAAAGCCGTTCAGGTAGCCGAGATGGAATGGCTAGGGCTGTTCGTAGCGTATTGGAACTACGCGACAGCGGCCAAATCAGAGGGATTCTCGGAACGATTAGCGAGATGTGTTCTCCCAAGGAATCAGCACATGAGGAAGCTTTGGCAACCGCGGTTGGTGGAGGCATGAACAGCATCATCGTCGAAAATGATCAGATTGCCCATGATTGTATGGCGCACCTGCGTAAGCATAATGCTGGAAGAGCGACATTTTTGCCATTGAACAAGATTCAGACTGGCAGATCTAGCGGAAAGGCCATGATGACAGCGCGTAAACCAGGAGTTCTTGGCTTTGCATGGGAGATGCTGGAACACGATCCACGCATTGAGAGCGCAGTCAAGTATGTGCTTAGAGATACGCTGGTTGTAGACAGCATGAGCACTGCCCGTGAAAACATGGGTGGTATCAGGATGGTAACTCTCAACGGCGGAGTTACCGAGCCAGGAGGCGCCATGGTCGGTGGAAGTAGAGTCCGACTCAAGGTTGGTTTCGGAGGACGAATCCAAGGAATGAACGAGGTTGACAAACTCGATGCAGAAGTTGTCAGATTACAGGGTCTTGCTGAAACTGTCAACGATCAATTGCAGACATGTAAGAGGAAACAGCAGGAGTTAAATCATCGTATCAGCAATATCTCGGAAGATGATGATGCTATGCGCCAACGTCAATGGAAGGAGGACTTACGTCTATGTGAGCAAAGACTTGCAAAGGTAACTGGTGCCGTAAAATCCCTCAAAAAGAAGTTATTGGATGCAGAGAAGATATCGACTCGCAAAGAAGAGGAGTTGCAAAGAGTCAGCGAAGCATTGCGCGCAACAGAGTTAGCGCGCGAGGTAGCAGATGCAGCCTTGCAAGAAGCCAGCCCCGCTCACCTACAGGAGAAACTACGAGAGGTTCAAGAGACTCGTGTGAATGCCTACTCCGCTCAAGCCAAGGCCAAGGCAGTCATCGATGGAGCTAGTGAAAAGGGCCGAATTCTTCTGGAGCGCGTTGATGAATTAGCAGACAGGAAGGCAAGACTCGAGAAAGAGAATGCAGAACGCTTGCAACAAATCAAGACTTGGCAAGATGAGATTGCAGCCGTTTCAGCCGAATTGAAGGAGGCCGAAGCCGCACACAGCCAAATTGCTGAGGAGCACAAGGAATTGGAGTCGGAGCGTTTGAGGTTGACAGAGGAGCGAGCGACCTTACATGCGGGATTGACTCAGAAGGCCAATCAAGCGGATACCCTTGAGAAGAGAGCGGGTGAATTCACTTTGCAACTACAACAGAAGAGAGAGGCTTTGGACGAGTTGTTGGATGAGATGGGGACTTCTGGAATAGAACCCGCTGAAGAGAACAAGGCATTGCCTTCAGTCTCCGAATCCGAGGGCAAGGTTCGTTCCCTCGATCGTAGATTGTCACTTATTGGGGACGTCAATATGCTCGCTATAGAGCAATATGATGCAACCGAAGAGAGGTTGAAGGAGTTGAAGGAAGACAACGGCACCTTGCAGCAGAGAAGAAAGTCATTGATCGACTTGACCGAGCGTCTTGAGAAGCAGCGCAAGACAAGATTACTGCATGTTCTGAAGTCGGTGGACAAGAATTTCCGTAAAGTGTACAAAGTTCTATCCGATGGTGGAAGAGGTGAATTGTTCCTCGAGAATCCAGATGAACCGTTCAAGGGTGGACTGTCGATGTGGTGTCAGCCCAGCGGTAAAAGTGCTCGCTGTAAGTTGGAGTCTCTTTCCGGCGGTGAGCAATCGATGGCGGCTTTATCACTGATATTCGCCATCCAGGATTATGACCCAAGTCCATTCTACTACTTCGATGAGGTGGATCAGAATCTTGACGCATTCAACGCAGAGAGAATTGCAACTATGTGTAGAGAGCGTAGTGAGCGTGCCCAATTCATCATGGTTACTCTGCGAAAGGTAAGTCTGCAATTAGCCGATCATCACATTGGAATAACACATGCAGGAGATGGTTGCAGCCGAAGAATCGCTAACTTCGATCGGGACCGCGCCATCGAATTAGGTGCTGCAGCACTGGCAGAATTGAAGAAACAGAAGGAGAAGCCTGTGCGCGAAGGTTCCTTGATCGATTCCAAGGGATTGCCAAATGCTGAGAATATGCCAAAGATTCCAGAATCCTTGCCGGTGCCATCTTCTCTAGGTGGATTGGCAGAGCGCGCCGAGGAATTGAAGGAAGATATCGAAGAAAATCAAGAGGTTCGTCGTCAAATCGTTGAGGCCGATGAAGATGAAGCCGTCGCTGAGGACGGAGCAGAGGCTGAATTGGAGACTGATGACCTCGACATTGAGGCTCTTACAGAACAGTGAATGAGGTGTTGATATGCAATCCAACCTGTCAGCGCATTTCCTTAGACAGGATATCATTGACAAATTGCTGGCGGAGGGGGAATCCGATTCTATGGAGGCAAGCCTTTACGCCAACAGATTGCTGGAGATCGCTCACATAGAGGATTCAGAACATGCAGGACTGATTGACCCCTTTGACCGTTCGGTAGCCATTGTCTTTGAATTGTTCAGGGATGAGGACTTGAATCCTTGGAATGTCGATTTGTCGCAATTCCTCAAATTATTTTCTGAGCGACTCAAGAAGGATGCCAAGAATGTGGATCTACCTGCTTGCGGCCGCCTCATCAGGCTGGCTTGGGAAGTTCTGCATGGGCAGGCAGCAGGCCTTCTGGAGCGCGCTCTAAGAGATGATGAACAGGAGGATGAAGACCTATTCACCGAGTGGGGGTGGGAGATGGAGTACGATGACGATGAGTTTTCTTTCACTACAAACGTGTTGACCGGTAGCATGGAAGATAAACTTCCAAGTCTGTTCAATGAAAGGATTCGCAGAGAAGAAGGCCGGCAAGTTACTCTAGGAGAGTTGCTTTCAGCTCTCAAGGATGCATGCGATGATGCGGATGAACTGAAATTACGTGAAGAGAATAGGGTTCGTCATGCTGAAGATGTCAAACATGCATTGAGTAATGTTGGAGCGAGAATGCACGATGAGAATTTGGACGGAGATATCAAGATGTGCTGGTCTGCGATGAAGAAAGTTGCATTGGATAATGGCCGTAAGTCTGGAGATGAGATTCCAGTTGAGGAAGTCATCGCACAGTTACGCACTGACCTCTTGGAGGAATATGGCAATGAAGTCGAAGGCCTTGATGGCGAAGCCAATGTCACCGCTTTCATCTCAACTCTTTTCCTTACACATCGCGGTTTTGCTGAAGTAAAGCAGAAAGTGGTGCCGAATGGTGAAGTAACATTACTCGATAAATGGCCCGAGTTAAACGACTTTTCTGAAGTTCAAGATTTGATCAAAGGAGTGAGGGATGAACATTCAGAGAAGATCAAATCTCAGGCAGGAGGGAGGCAGCAACATCTTGCTAGAGTGGCCCGAAGAGCAGAAGAACAGGCTCGTAAAGAGGCTGACAGGGCCGAAGCAGAAGCTGCAACTGCTGCAGCAACTGAAGAGGAATCGAATGTAGGTGCTGAAGAGGCTGAAGCGCCGGTAATCGAAATCACATTACCAGATGGAATGGAGGACTTACAATGAGCTATGAATTGGAAACACTGATTGAAGCAACGCTTTTTGGAGCGGGTAAATCGATGACCGTAGAAGAATTATCACTCGACTTAGAAGTGACACAAGCAGAGATATCAGAATCTCTGTCTGTATTGCAGAATTCTCTGAGGAGAAGACGCGGCGGGGCTTTGCAACTAGCTGACATTAGTGGGCGTTGGGCCTTGGAAGTAAAGCCTAAGGTGGCGCAGCACCTACCTTGTAATGCTAAGACCGATATCCCAGGGAAGTTGTTGAAATCAGCTTCATTGATTGCATTCCATCAACCTATGTTGCAGAGTCGTTTGGTAGAATTGCTTGGACAGAGAACCTATGATCACGTCAGAGAACTCGTCCAACTTGGACTTGTTGAGAGGAGGCGTAAGGGCAATACCAAGAAATTGACAACAACGCGCCGTTTCTCAGAAATATTTGGCTGTCCGCATACGGATAAGCGCAAGGTAAGGGCATGGTTCCGTGAGCAGGCTGCAGGATTGGGTTTGACTTCTGGAGGTTCAGAAAGACCGATGGCATTGACTGAGGAGCAAACTGAATTGCC
>CAZGIY010000020.1:0-7560 GCA_964526445.1 uncultured Candidatus Poseidoniales archaeon | reverse complement strand
ATTCGAAGCGATTGCCCAAAGGGCAGGCGAGCATGCTTCTGAAGAGGGTACTACTGAAGAAGCACCTTCAGATGAGTTGGAAATCACTGCTGAAGAGTGATTATCCGTTCCTGTATTCGGCTAACTTACTGTCAATCAGGCTCTGAGTGACCGGTTGCCCCGATTCATTCACCATGGCTGCCACAGCTTCAATCTCATCTCCTTTAGCACCGGATGAGATTGCCATGTTCTGCAGATGAAGACGCATGTGTCCCGATTGAATGCCGGTAGTTGACAAGGCTCGCATTGCTCCAAGATTCTGAGCAAGTCCTGCACAGGCCATGACTCCGGCCAATTCTCGTGCTGAATTAACCCCTAGAATCTTGAGATTTGTTTGTGCGGCTGGATGAACCTTGGTAGCTCCACCAACTATTCCAACTGCGAGAGGTGCCTCGATGCTTCCTTCAAGGTCTCCGGCTTCGTTCTGCCACCATTTTGCCAGACTTCCGTAGCGCCCTTGGTCGTGAGATACCCAAGCGTGGCAAGATGCTTCCACCGCTCTCCAATCCTGTCCACATGCCAAGGCAATGGCCGAAATCGCATTCATTGTACCCTTGTTGTGAGTGGTTGCTCTAAATGGGTCCACTGAGGCGAAGCGGAATGCTTCAAGTATTCCCGAAATAATCTCTAGCCCTTCTTCTCGGCCGCCTCCATTGGACAATTCCTCAGCCGTGAATGTGGCCCTAGATCTTGCTAGGCGGTGAATGGCCAAGTTGGATAATATGCGAAGATTTGCTCTTCCGCCAGATAATTCCTCAATCCTTGGCGCAACGAATTCTGCCATCGTATTGACTGCATTAGCGCCCATGGCATCTTTGCAATCCACCAGTATGTGTACTATCAGCATGGAATGTTCCTGGAATGGCCTACAGCGTATCTCCTTGCATCCGCCTCCTAGTTTGACCATCGTTGATGGTAGGCTGTTGCATATCTCGATAAGTGAATCAGCATTATCCAATATGGCGCTAGTCGCATTTTCAATATCAGGAACATCGAGCAATTGAATCTGCCCGATCATTATGGAATCATCGACTTCGGTCCTGAAGCCACCCTTGGCATGGCATCTTTTGGCAATGTTTGAGGCTGCTGCTATGACCGATGATTCCTCTATGCAATATGGAATCAAGTATGGTTTGTCATCGATGATGAAATTAGTAGCTAAGCCAACGGGTAAAGCCATGGTTCCTATTACATTCTCCACCATCTTGTCTGCCATCTCATCTTCTAAGCCACCTCCATTGCTCAAGGAGGATATATCTTCGGCATTCAATCCCGCAACTTGACTTAGTAACTGCCTACGCTCTTCTAGACTCAAACGAAAGAATCCCGGTAGGCGACTATCATCGACTGGCATCTGAATCTGTTTGTGCGAGTGCTGCTATAGCCTCAAGGTTTGCCATTGGAAAACTAGCATGTCAACGCGTTCAACGCGTTAATCTATGCGTTAAACAAGCGTTAATCTGCCGTTGAAATGAAATGTTATCATTCCAATTACTCACAATTCCTAAAGCGATATGGCGATTGGCTATGCGATTGACGCGTTCAACTAATGCTCCATTAACGCGTCAACGCCTGAACACTTATGAGCCGAAGTAGAATTCCACCCATTCATGCGTAGCCTGACTCTGGAAGACCTTCCACCTTTGAGGGAGAACCCATTCAATGGTAGGCCATTAGAAAGGAACGAATTCCGCTTGTTGGGAGGAAGGGATAATCAAATCACATTTCTTACATCATTGATCAGACAACGTTCTCCGAGAATGATTCTGCTCAAAGGTGAACGCGGTTCAGGCAGGACCTCGATGATCCATGCTTTGGCATCTCAAACCGAATTGCATCGTTCCTTCACCATGTTCCCACACGAGGAACATGCAATGCGATTGCTAAATGAAACATTTTCGATGTTAGTGGGATTCGATAGGCCTCCGCATGTGACTTCCATGGTTGAGCACATGGTGGAAGCAGTATCTTCCTATCATGGGCCATTGCAGTTGATAACCTACGATTTCCCAAATGCTTCCGGTCCCCTTCTGTGTTCTTCAATACAGCGTTTAACTGGTGCTTTGAGGAGGCTCAAGGCTCTAGTATTGGTAACTGTGACGCCCGAACAATTCCAAGCATTTCCCGATGATTTGGTCAACGAATTCGACAGTGTCGTAGAACTGGCACCTGTTTGCGAGGAAGGACTCAAGGAAATCGTGGAAAGGAGAATAGCCACGGTAAGCCGAAAAGAGTGGAATTGCGACGATAACACTGTTGAGGTATTGCATGATGAGACACAAGGGCATCTAGGGCGCTTGATTCGCCGAATGAGGGACCTAGTGGATGAGGCTAGGGCAGAACCTAATCAAAGCAGTTCACACTCGGGTTGGCAGAGAATCAGGAACAGCGGAGGGGCACATAGTACATTGACTCAGGAAGAGAAGACGTTCGAGGAACCTGTGGTAGAGGAAAAACAAGTGAAAGTTCAGCCCTTTGAGGTTGAAAATCAAGAAAAATCTGCTGACCCCTGGAATCTTGATACAGAGGAGGATGAAGAAGTTCAGTCCGATGAGGAATTCATTCAACCGATGCCTATGTTTTCTTTGGAGGATGATATAGAGGAAGTTGACTCAATGCTTACTGATTCCGAGATGGGTCCATCAATTTCCGCAGGAATGTTCGGTTCTTTGGCGCGCAGAAATCGAGATTCGATGATTGGATCTCCCAGATTTACTCCTAGTCAGGATGCCCCGGATATTGATGAGTATGAGGAAGAACCTACAATGAGGGATGGAGCAACTGACTTATGGGTTCACGAAGGCGCTCCTCTCATCGAGAACAATCTCGAATTAGAACAGGTTTCTGCTCTAGGAATTCAGGCGCCACAACCGTCATTACAGCCAGAAATTGCAGAGCCATGGGTGCCGCCTTCACCTGCTGTTCAATCACCTTCTGTGCTTCCTCAACAGTATACGGCACCTCAAAACACCGGTTTAGCAGAGCGTTTAGCCGGTTTTGCACCAAAGCCTCAGCGTTGGGATGAACAGAGCATGCCATTGAATATCGAGAGAATGCGTAATTTGGCCGAACATGAAAGGGTAATTGTGGAAATAGCGGCACAACGGGAATTCTCACCTTCTGACGAATATCTAGGCAATAGGCTAGCGGTCAAGAGACCGCGTATGTCGCAACTGGCCAATGGATTATATCGTAGCGGGATACTGTCCGTCAGAAAACATGGCAGAAGCAGATGGTTCAGTCTGACCAATGATGCTCGCGCTCAATTGGTAGCTTGGGGCTTGCTGGAGGAGTCGAGATGAGCGAAGAATCAGAATCCGGATGGAAGGTTGCTTGGTCGTGGAAGGCAGAGGACAGAATCGCTAGATTGTGTCATCTAGGCAATGGAGTTACGGTCGCTGCTGGGCAAGAAATCATTCTAATCAATACAGATGGATATCCTGCATGGAGAACCAAACTCCCATTCCGCACCTTCAACATGTGTTCTTCAGAAGATGGTTTAGGGGTGCTCGCAGGGCATGGTTTCCATGTTTTGCGCCTATCAGACGGCACACAATTACATGAAGGCAGAGCAACCAGTGGCGGCTTTTCCGATTTGCTTTCTAGGCCGGGTGGAGGTTGGGTTCTTTCCGATCGCAAGGACCATTTGCATCTTTTCAATGCTGAAGGAAGAGGTATCAGAAGATTGCAAAGTGGCGGAATTAGGAAACTTCTAGGTTGGTTCGATAGGGAGCACTTATTGGTACACGATGAGGAAGGCTACATTCGCTGCATTCGGATGATTGGTGAAGATAGTCAAAGGGTCGTCGAGGATAGAATCTGGAGTTGGTGCAGTCGCCTTGAAGAGGGACAGTTGTTGATGCAGGCAGTAGATGGTGAGATTTGGGAAGGTATCCCGCACCCCTTTGGTTGGGACGTAATTAGGCGAATCGAAACTTTGGGATTAGAACCTATAGAAGGAGTCATTGCATCGGATGGATGGTGGATATTATCGTTAAATGGAGACCTTGAGAGACTACCGCCAGTAGAAGATTCCAAAGTCATGCAAGGAGGCGATTTACTGGTCAGTGATTCAGTTTCAACTTTGGTTTCTGCTTCTAGAGATGGTTTGTTGAAGTGGTGGGAGGCTCCGGAATTAGCACTGCGCCGTCGGCGCCGCATCCAATCAGAGGTTGCTCAGGCGAGAGAAGATCTAGATTGGGAGAATCGCAAAACGGTATTCACTGCGGCAAGGCATGCTGAAGAAAACGGACAGTTGTCGAGGGCCGCTGAATTGTACCAGAAACTAGGACGCACCGATGATGTTCGACGTATCCTCAAAATGAAGCGAGAGGAGGCTTAGAATGAATGAGGCTGTGAGTATTGAACTGGTGAATAAATACCTACAATTGACAGATAGGGCCCGCCAAAAGGCGACATCTTTGGTTTCCAAAGGAAGCCATGAGGAATCTCTTCTCAAAGATATGATGTCCATGTCAGATGACTATCGCAGTGATGCAGAGCATTTCAGGGATAATGGTGACTTAGTCAGGGCCTTTGGCGCAATCAACTATGCACATGCATGGATTGATGCTGCTGTTCGAATTGGTTTCCTAGATGGGCATGAAGACGATGAATTATTCACCCTGCCCTGAAATTTGGCAGGTTCGATGCTCAGACAATAGTCAATATTGCAAATCATGGATGTTGTCGCTGAGTTCCTTCAGTCGCGAGATTTGATTCTGCATAGTTTCCAACTTTTCTTTGGCTTTGTTCACAATGGGTAGTGTAGCCTCCTTGAAATCTCCAATCAGACTGTAGATATGCTTTGGTCTACCTCTGCCACCATTATTGGTTATCTCGACTTCGATGATACCATTCTTCTTGAGGTGTGATATGGCGATACTGACTTCAGGCTGACGTAGACCGCAAATCTTCTGCAGTCCAGAACTATCATTTGGACCATTAATCGAAAGGGAAACTAGAACTCTTGCGGCGAAACCATTGGTTCCAACCCGCTTCAACAATTCGACGATTTCCTCAATCTCCTCGCCGTTTAATTGCGAAATTTGAGTATTCCCGTCTCCCATGTTCAGGGGGGAACAAGAAGTCCTCTTAAACATCGCACCGGCACATGCCATCGAACCATTCGCGTATCATTCGCTGACCAATCTCAATCTCTTGTTTGCAACTACTTCTATGACATTGCATGATGCTTCAATCAGCCTGCGTTTCAATTCTCTATCCACTGTCAAGACAGGCCATCCTTTGTCGCTCGCCAGACTTAGAATCTGGTCATCAGTATGTGAATCTCCTGAAACGTCTTGCGGAATCGATTTCGATTGAAGTAGTTCTAGAAGCAGGTTATTTCCACCAGCATTCAGTTTGTTGATCTCTTGTTCAACTGATGGAATCAATACCAATTGGTAAGGTCCAACCAATTCGTTCATACTGATGTCGATATTGATTCCGGCTTCAATCAATGCAACCCATCCACAACTATCGATGATAACCTTCTGCATGGCCATCACTCAACAGATTGTGCCGTAGCCAATCAATCTCCAGCGAGTTCCTACTCTTCTCGAAAGACTCACTCTTGAGCCCGAATCAGCGCATATTGGTAATCGTAGATTCAATGTGGTAACTCCTTTGTCGGAAGCAGATACCAACCCTACGGAAGTAGCGGTTGCGACATTCACCATCAACATCTCATTACCTCGTAGGGGTTGAACCTTCTCCGGAACGTCACTTTCTGTACCAACCATCTTTTCCATTAGATTGATTTTGACATCGATATTGTTCCTCACTTCTGGCAAATCACCTTGCTTTGCTACCACTTGTCCCGAGAGATTGTCGGAAGTGGTAATCAGTGGATCAAGGGGCGTGGCCATACCACATAGTCCTCCGGCGTGCATGTCATCCAGTGAGTTTCCTCCACCTTGCATTCCGATAATCTTGGTTACGATTGGCTCCCACCTTGTTTTGTTCCCTTGCTCTATCTTTCTTCCAGGACCAATGCTGATTTCATCTCCTACTGAGAATGTTCCTTCTACTATGCTGCCTCCAAGAACTCCACCCTTGAGTTTGGCAGGTCGTGATCCGGGACGGTTGATGTCGAAAGAACGGGCAATGTGCAACAACGCCCTTTCATCCTCATTGCGTTCAGGAGTTGGGATGTACTTCTCTATTGCAGCTATGAGGATGTCTAGGTTGACATCGTGGTGGGCTGATACGGGAATTATGGGTGCGTCCTCGGCTATCGAACCTTTGAGGAATTCAGTTATCTCTGCGTGGGATTCCATCGCTCTTTCTCTAGTAACTAGGTCGATTTTGTTCTGTACAACAACGATATTACTTATTCCAGCGATTTCCAAAGCCATCAGATGTTCTCTAGTCTGAGGTTGCGGACATTCTTCATTGGCTGCAATCATCAACATCGCTCCATCCATGATACTAGCACCAGTAATCATGATTGCCATTAGAGTCTCGTGACCCGGGGCATCGACGAATGAAACTACTCGCTGCAACTCTTTGGCAACATCTTCCTTACCATCTGGTTTGCGCCCGGTTGGATAGTATTGACCATCCTTGGTCTTGTAGAATGCAGTATCAGCATAGCCCAACTTGATGCTGATTCCTCTCTTGCGCTCTTCGGAATGGGTATCGGTCCAAACTCCGCTTAAGGCTTGTGTGAGGGTTGTTTTGCCATGGTCGACATGCCCGACCAATCCAATGTTCACTTCAGGCTGGGATGGTAGAGCGCGCGCCATTCAACCATTCTCCCAATCTACTCAATCCTCAGAAGCCCCTGAGTCATCCTTCTTGCCGAGGATATCGTCGAGTGACTTGTTGCCTGCTTCGACAACTTTGAGATTGAGTTGACGGGTATCGTTGGTTATGGTGTTGCCACGGAAGTATCTTCTCTTGCGCAATCCATCTTCCTTGTAGCGGTAGCGGTTTCCTTTCTTGTTAACCAATTTGTGTCCTTTGAATCCAGTACTTGCTGAAACCAATACTGCCTTGCGGGAACCTCCAGCAAGGTCGCTGCGCATGGGTGTTCCGGTCTTATCTGAACCGCCGCATATCTGCAACTTGTATCCAGAAAGAGTTGATTCGCCTTCTCCAACGAAGATTCCATCCACTACATCTCCAACCTTTTTACCGAGGAATTGATTGTAGTTGCTGCCTGATATTTTGAGCGAGTAACTGCGCCCACCATTGGCAGGATCGGTATCGTTAATCACCGCTACGAATTCATTGTCTGCCATGTTGATGACTCCTTATGCAGCCGGCCGACTGTCGGCCTCTATTTATGACCACCGGACCTGATGACGTAGTCATCATCGTCGCAGTCTTGCCTTAACCAGTGCTTCCAAGCGCTTCTCTATGTCGACGGGGAGCAGGTGCGGCATGGAGAAATGTTGGGTGCGTCCACGCCCTTCAGAAACTGTACCAGAACGGACCTTTAGGAGGTTACATTGCTCAAGGTGCTTCAGATGCTTCCACAGTGTAGTATGTCCACGAGGCGCTTGTTCATATTCT
>CAZGIY010000019.1:0-20379 GCA_964526445.1 uncultured Candidatus Poseidoniales archaeon | reverse complement strand
GAGTGGACGCTGGGGGATTTGAACCCCCGGCCTTCTGGTTGCAAACCAGACGCTCTTCCAACTGAGCTAAGCGCCCGCAAGCAACGCGACATGCCACTCCTCTTTGTTGATTGCGCACTGAGTCACAGGCAAAGGTTTGATGAAAGCATGGCCAACACGAATGCACATGTGGGAATGGTTGTCGGATGCAACGGACTCTCTGGATGGCCTCGAACCTTGGGGGAAAGTACTGGTTGGATTCGGCTTCTCAATTCTCGGTGCGATTCTGGTTAGAATAATGATTTGGGGGCCATCAAAATGGGTGGTTAGCAAGACTGATTCAGATTGGGACGACCAATTGATGACACTTGCCGCCCCCCTGCTGAATTATGCAACCTTCCTACTAGGTCTGTACATAACGGTAGTTTGGGCAATCGATGGAGACTCGATGATCGCATCTACCATGGCTACTCTGATGGTACTCATTCTGATGTTCTTGAGCGGAAGATTCCTCTCTAAGTCCGCATCGATGATTCTGCCACCTACCCTCGAGAAACTCGATGAGAAAGCGGACCTCGGCTTGTCTGGTGGAACCACAATCATCATCGGGCTGACTAAACTCTTCATCTGGGGTTCAGCAATCCTGCTGATACTTGCGCACCTTGATGTGGATATTACTGCAGCTTTGGCATCTTTGACCATATTTTCTTTGGTCATCGGTATGGCCATGCAGGAATCCGCTTCCAATTTCATAATCTCAGCACAATTGATGATTGACAAACCATACGAAGTTGGAGATAAAATCCAGATGGATTTGCTGATTGGAACCGTAGTCGAAATCGGTTTCCTGTCCACTAAGATTCGTACCGGTAGTGAACATCTAGTAATCGTCCCAAACAAGATGATGGCGACATCAATAGTTACAAATTTCGCCAAAGGAGGGCCTTCAGATTCCCCACGCAGAGTTAATCTAAGGCTCGATGTATCTGTAGGATACGATGAATCGCCACCTCACGTCAAGACCATACTACGAGAAATCATTGAGGATAATGAATTGATCATTGCAGAGCCAGACCCAGTAATTCTGTTCACTCAGATGCTAGACTCTGCACTGATTTTCCGAATCAACTGCTGGGTCAGCGACTATGGTGATGAATGGGTGGCTAAGGACCAGATTCAGACTGAGATTCTACGCCGATTCAAGGAAGAAGATATCGAGATTCCATACCCACATATGCAACTCAAGTATGATGCCGCTACCGAGGACGCTGCTGAAGTCAAGCAGAAGAAGGAAGAGGAACGCAAGGCTAGGGCTGACAAGGAGAAGCGACAGGAAGAGGCGCGTCAAAAGGAAGCCGAGCACGCTGCAAAACAGGCTGAAGAAAGAACCCACTTACGAGAACGTGCAGAAGAATTACGCAAGATGCTAGAATCTGAAGAACTCGAAGACGAGGAACGCGCCAATATTGGTACTGAACTCATGCAAATAGAATCACGTATCAGCGGTTCAGACGATGACTGATACTTGATTAGTTCTCGCTGGCTTCACCGAGTGCCTTGAGCATCGCTTCCAGTATGCGCATCAAACCTCTCAAGGTGACCTCGCTTACTCCTGCAACCTCACAGACATCCGCCTGAGTACGTGGTTGACCACGCATCTGAGCTGCTTTGTAGAGAATTGCACCTGCTACACCTGAGGGGCGCTTGCCCTGCCATTCATCCATCTGTCCAACTCGATCCCAGAGATATCTTGCCTCTCCCAGAACTTCGGGCTTGAGTGCTAAATCGTTGGCGAACTTGTCAAGGAATTCTGCTGGCCCACTAACATGGTGAAGCCCAAGGTTCCTAGATACCAAACGAATCGTTCTACGCAATTCTTTCTGAGCCATGGTCTTGCTCATATCGAAGGCTTCTGCGACATCCTCAATCCTACGTGGTAGATTTGCCTCTCTTGCTGTCAAATAAACGCAAGCTGCTGAGACACCCCTTATGCTCCTACCCATGACCAGATTCTTCTCTATCGCCTTACGATATAGTTCAGCAGCAGCCTGTTCAAGAGCGGGAGGTAGGTCACCACGATCTCGGATGAATTTCATCGCTTCAACAAGGTTCCTTTCGCGACTGTTGCGGTTCTTGGAACGCTCATCTAATCTGACTCTGCGGCGCCAATCTCGCTGAGCGCGACTGCTCATGCCATGCCTGCCGGCACGGCCTCCCCACAGGTCCTTGCGATCGATGACGGTGTTCAAGCCCTTGTCAGAGAGCGCTAGATTGACTGGAGCGCCGACTCTGCTACGGTCGTTTCCATCACCATGGTTGGTCCATTCTGCTCCAGGGTCAATGACTGTATCTTCCACAACCAAACCACATGATCCACAGTGAACTTCGCCGCGGTTGTCATCCTCTACCCATTCTGTAGCACCACAAGAATCGCATGGCTCGGTTTGTCCTGTAGTTCGTAGTTTCTGAGATGGACGTCCTGCGCCAATCTCGCCTTTCCTGTTGCTTTTTCTCTTGCTGTCTCCAACCTTCTCGTCTATCTTCATATTACTCAACCCGGGGTTACTTAGTAGTCGCCCACACTATTTATACTATTGGGTAAATTGCTTCAAATTCCCACATTGCTTAGTGAATTTCTCCTTACGGATTTCGACCAAAGCGCGAGCGAATGTTCATCATGCGCATGCTGTGGCAATACTACCGGACTTGATATGACAGCAACGGTAGTCCTAGGCGCCCAGTGGGGAGATGAAGGAAAAGGGAAGTTGGTCGACCGCTTGGCCGGAGAAGCCGATTGGGTGGTTCGTTTCCAAGGTGGAAACAACGCAGGGCATACGGTTGTTCTTGGTGAACGCACCATTAAATTGCACTTGTTACCAAGTGGAATAACACGAATAGATTGCCAATTAGTGCTAGGAGATGGCATGGTAATCGACCCTTGGGTTCTGATGCAGGAACTCGATAGATGGAAGGAAGAGACCGGCGAGAATCCGCTTGGTTCTCGACTCCATATAAGCGGTAGAGCCCATGTCATACTTCCATTCCATCGATTAGTGGATGGACTAGACCAGAAGATCGGAACAACAGGACGCGGAATCGGCCCCACATATGCCGACAAAATCAACAGAGTAGGATTGCGTTTTGCTGACATATCGGAATTATTGGCTGATGAAGTGGCTTTGCAGGAAATGGCTCAAAGACAGATTTCAGTTTTGGACCATCTCGGATTGCCTACTGAAGGGCATGCTCAACAATTAGCAGATGACATAGCATGGATAGATGACAAGCTCGGTGCTGCAATCAAGGACACCGGTGTCATGATAGATACTGCTTTGGCAATAGGGCAACGAGTACTTCTCGAAGGAGCCCAAGGGTGTTTATTGGATATTGATCAAGGCACATTTCCCTATGTAACCTCATCGATAACCTGCAGAGGTAACGCTACTCATGGTTCAGGTATCCACCCTGGACATGTCGATGAAGTGATTGGAGTGGTTAAGGCATATACCACTAGAGTAGGGCATGGCCCATTCCCCAGTGAATTATTCGATGAAGTTGGTGAACATTTGGGCAGAGTGGGGCATGAATTCGGAACTACTACCGGTAGACCAAGGCGTTGTGGATGGTTGGACCTAGTCGTACTAAGACATGCTCAAAGAGTCAATGGATTCAGCAGCCTAGCGCTAACAAAACTGGATGTGCTCGGCGGCTTGGAGAAGATTTCCATATGTGTTGGCTACGAATTAGATGGAAAGGAAATTCGCGACCTACCAGCCAGTGCCTCAGCACTTTCTCGATGCAAACCCGTACTGATCGAACTGCCAGGTTTCGAATCCTTGGAACTAGAACAATGGTTGGAACTCGCTAAACAAGCCTCAGTACAAAACAGTGGTTTCTCCGCCTTGCCGGAGAATGCTCGAAGATATATCGAACACATTGAACAATTACTTGGAGTTCCAGTCAGTTCCGTAGGAGTTGGCCCAGATAGGGATGCAACCATAGATGCAACCGATTGATTGATGAATAGCGAATAGGGGTGAGAAAACATGGGTTTCAAGTCGAAGGCTCGCAAGCACCGAGAGGCGCGTGGAGAAAGCGGTGCTGACCGTAAGAAGGGAAATAAGAAAGAAGGCGAATTACCCTGCGCTATCAAATCCTGTCAAGGATGGGCCGATAAAAGTCTAGGTGGTCGTTCAATCTCTAGAATTGATGCCCAAGACATATGGGGAGATGGTTCATTCTCTGAAGCAAAAGGGAGAGTTAAAGTTTGCAAGCCCTGTTATCGGCACTTCAAGAAAGAAACCAAGGATGACAAGGAATACTGATTCACTTTCACCGAAGAGTCATGGAAAGGGTATCATAGCAAGAGGCCAAAAATGCAAGCATGTTGTTGCTTGAAACGCCTTCAGGTGTTGTTGAAGCGAGTGGTAAAACACTCATCTGGCAACCAATCAAAGGTCCGCGACAGCATTTCTCTATGGAAGAGAGTATAATCTCCCTATGCCCTTGCCCTGGGCCTCAGAATTCAATTTCAAGTATAATCATATTCGGAATTGCAGGACTATACCTGAGAATAGCATTGCCTTCATTGATAACTCTGGATAGATGCAGATTGAACATTATGCCAAACGATTCGATGATTGTCCATGTAGGAGGTCAAGGCTATCTCTTGTTAATCCATGAGTGCATTCTGAGTGTCAGACAGCTAAAATCACCGACAATTGAATTCAATGTTCATCGATGTGAAGAGGCGATAAAATTGTTACATAGAGAGGACAATGAAATTCTAGCAATCCATGGTATGAAACACACTCGAATCAGTATACAAAATCTCATTCCTCTTCCTTGATGTGTACATTCCAAGATGGACGGGGGGACAAGAAAGTAGCCATCTGGGATGGCCTAGGCCAATTTGAAGGACTGGAACCATCATCTGCAATACATTCCTCAAAGAAAGATAGATGTTTATTGAGAACTGCCTCAACCTCCTTAGTTCCAGAAACTGTACCTCCATGAGCTGGAATCAACATCTTGAGATCAAGGTCCAACAACACATCAATGCTGTCAGCCAAATCAGGTAGACAGCCACCCATCATATCCCAACGGGAGGGGTGATTTGTGTGAGGAACTAAAGGACCTGGAGATGCAACCTGTTTCTCAGGGACCCAATAGGTCATTCCATCTCCAGTGTGGCCTGGTGTAGATATCGCTTCGACAATACAATCTCCTAGATTCCATTGTTGTCCATCAACGACCGCTTCGGTTTCGGTGGGGGGCATATCAGAATCGAATCGTCCTGCTCCAGTAGAGGCAAAATCACCCATTGCCAATGCAGCAGAAGCCCCAGCTTCGATGTGTATTGGGGCATCAGAGAATTGAGAAGAAATGAAGGACGCACCTCCTGCATGATTGAATCTCCTGCACGTCAGTAGAATTGCCGACAAACCCTCTCCCTCAGGGATTTGTCCCATTAAGCGCTCATGAATGAGCAATTGGTACCAAGAGGTTCCTACATCGATTAACAGGTTTCCAACATTACCCATGACAAGAGTTGCATTGGCATCATGATGGATGCCCGGCAATCTGACTATGCGCATCAAGTTTCGACCACGGGGTCGGTTCTTGTGTCTGCCTAAGGAAAGTTACTCAAGCGGTGTGGTTAAAGAGGGAAAGCAGGTCGGCGGCCCCATGGCACGATTTCCGGAAGCAGAGGCTCGCCTGTTGCACAGGAAGATATGCATGCGCTGTAATGCACGAAATGCTGTGCGCGCAAAGTCGTGCCGTCGTTGTAGCTACAAAGGTCTCAGACCAAAGAACATCGAGCGTCGCGGTAGCGCTTGAATGAAGCATCTGAGATACTTGTTTAGATTAATTCACTCAGC
This sequence comes from uncultured Candidatus Poseidoniales archaeon, assembly GCA_964526445.1. Classification (GTDB taxonomy): domain Archaea; phylum Thermoplasmatota; class Poseidoniia; order Poseidoniales; family Poseidoniaceae; genus UBA226. The sequence continues at coordinate 14,518 of CAZGIY010000019.1, read as the reverse complement.
ATCTGCTCAAGAGCAGTATTGATCTGAAGAATCAAAGTGCCGAATTCGGGGGGAATATTCGGGTCTTCGTACAATTCTTCCAACTTGTTCTGTGTGATAGCAATTCTAACATCAATCTGTTTGTTCTTATTTAGCAACCATTGCTCGACTGAATCCTTGGCACCCTTGCGGATATTTCGCGGCACCTTTGGGTCATCTAGTTGATTAATCACCGAGGCAACCTGCTGTAACTTGGTTTCGATATCCCCTGACATATAGCATCCCTCATTACATCCCGTAAGGGGTGCTGGGACCATGTGTGATTTAAGTCGATTGCCACCACGGCTCTTCTGATGGCAATGGAGAATACCGACATTCTAGGCTACGCCAGATGGTTCACAATTGCTTGTTGCTTTGGTTACGCAGCCTGGTTGGACCACAAAGAAAGAAGAGTTCCCAACGAACATTGGATTGCTTGGTCAAAGCCATTAATTTTCATCTGGGTTCTAGAATTCCTAATCAGAGATGCAGACTGGACGATATATGCAAGTGCAGCAGGTGTGCTGGCTTATGCTTCTGTTTCAGTCATTGGTAGACCTACCTTTTCCGATATTCGTTCTGGCAATGCTCTGGACATTCTAGTATCGATTTGGTATGTGATAGGTATAGTAGGCATTACATTCGGTGCTATGGAACATGCAAGTGGAGGGCTTGTGCCTCTATTCGATGGAACTGCAAATGATCAAATGGTGCTCTGGTTTGAGGTAATGACTGCTTTAGCCATGGTGGTTTTATTCGAATTCGCATGGAGAATGCGTTTGTTACACGGTGGCGCAGATGCAAAAGCCATGATGTGGGTAGCAATGCTGATTCCTTCGTGGTACACGCTGGAACCAATATGGGAGTTCAGTTCAGGTGGAATACGATCGCCTCCAGTGATTTCTCTGTTCATTTGGGGCGGACTATCATTCCTAATTTTGCCATTCATTCTGTTGGCCATAAACATAAAACGCGGGGATATGAAAGGCATGAAGGACTTGCGGATGGCCTGGCATTCTATCCGTATGCCATTAGCAGAAATTCCCCATAAACACGTTTGGCTATTGGACAAGGTGATTCAAAGTCCAGATGGTAGCACAACAGTTTCGAGTAGTACTCGGCCCCCCCGCAGAACTCCAGATGCGGAACAACTGAGTCAACAAATCAAAAATTTACAGGAACAGGGTAGTGATTCTGCTTGGGTCAGTCTCAAATTCCCACTCATTACCATGCTCTTCCCAGCATTGGTTCCACTAATTCTATTCGGTGACCCATTGGTACTACTGTTCGAAAGACTAGGCTGATTCTATTCCTCTTCCTCTGGTGAAAGTCTTGCAATCATCAATTGCACTGCTTCCATTGCATGCTCGTCAATTACTCCTGCTTTGAGAGAAGTCTTGAGCATCTTCAAATGACGGTTTCCTAGAACTATTTCAGCAGCTCTTACCACCAAGTTCTTCTCATCCTCAGTAACACTTCCTCTCTCGATGGCGTGGTTGATTGCAGCCAATCCTGCCATTTTGTCCATTGTGTCATCGGTGAAACCCATCTTCTGCTGAATCTTCGACAGATGAGAGATTTCTGCGCTGGTCAATACACCATCGGCCAATGCCTCCTTGTAAGCCTCCATCAAATCCGGGGCCCGTTCAGACATCAGAATTGCAATCGGACGTGTTGGTTCAATATTCTCAAGGATGATCTTGAAGATGACCACGAATGGAACGGATAGAACCATTCCAATGATTCCCCAAAGCCAGAAACCAAATGCCGCTACTATCAATAACAATACTGGACTGATGTCTAGTTTACTACCACACCACTTAGTTTCGATGATATTACCCCATATCTGTTGATTAACTATCAACAGGATACCCATGAAGATGACAGTACCTGGTTCCAGCATAATGAAGCCAAGCAATATTGGAGGAACGCTGGCAACCAATGAGCCGATATAAGGAACATAATTGAGGATGAAGGTCAAGAGAGCCCACAAGAACCACAAGTCGATTCCAAATAAGAATAGAATGACACCTGCTATGGAAGCAGTTCCTACCCCAACACCTGTTTTCACAATAATGTAGACATTGATGCTCTCCTCAATGTCCGCACGCACATCCTTGATTTTTTCATTCGCTTCACCCGGATAAGCAGCTGATATTCTTCCTGGTAGAAGACCCGCTTCGAAGATTATGAACATCAAGAAGAATAGTACCGTAATTGAAGTTGTACCAAGACTTCCTATGAAGGATAACACTGCTCCGAAGAGATCGCTTACCTCTCCCCCTTCCTCAATCAAACCAAAGGTGATTAGGTGATCTTTGACAGACATATTCTCTTCATCGCTGGCAAAGAATGAGCCGAACAAGGCAGAGTCCTTGAGATCGGTGTATCTTGTCTCTAGATTGGAATTGTATTCCGCCATTTTGTCTTCATCTTCCATCAAATCATCAATCTGAGAATATGAATAGTAAGCACTGCTGACCAGTAGTAGGAGAAACAACATCAAGACCGTGAAATATGAAAGATAGAGATTGAACCCCGTCTTATTGAGAGCATCAGCACCCGGTTTGAGGATGAAATATACTCCCAAGGCGATAATAAATGGCTTGAGTACATCTTCCAGCATAATGGCAGCAAATATCAGAAGAGTAAGTAATACGCAGAAATTAGTGATAATTCCCAGCCGCCTTGCAAATTGTGCTGAGTCCAGATGTACCTCACCCATGGTACTCCATTATAGGACGCGTTGAAAACATATCCCTTCATGAAACTAGAAGAATATACATTTTCAAGAATAACTCTTCCAAGGCATTTCCGTATTTGCTAAACCCATTGCGGCATCTCCTGCAATTGCAATCAACCCCACTTCAACATCAGAATCAAACAAATTCAAACCCCAATTCATCGCTTCATCTAGATTCCCATTGTGATGATATCTTTGAGCCACTCTATGGCATAGCATCTTCAACATGATTTCCTCTCCTATCCCAGTAGCTGCAATTGCTACGTCCTCTTCACACCAAAGGCCAGAACCCCACATTGGAGTATCCCCCACTCTGCCTACCGGGCGACCACTACAACCACCAGTGGAGGATGCAACCGCAATGTTTCCATCTTTGTCCTTGGCTACTGCACCTACTGTATCATTGGCGCTTGGACTCGGACTTCCTTGGACGTTTGAAAGGAGGTGACCCTTTTTGTCGGCATATTCACGCGCCCCCCTCCCCGCCAATATGTGGAATGACTCATCCAATAGATCAGCAGCGACCAATACTGGATTCGGAGTATTTTCAATAGCCATGATTAGACCAAGTCGGCCATCACCTGTAGCAACGGCGGCATCGAGTTGAACACTGCCATCTTCCCTCAGGCGACCACCGGTTCCCGCATTCAAACGAGGATCATTCTCCATAATTTCAACTGCAACCAATACTGCATTTAGGGCACTACCTCCCGACTCGAGAACCTGCCATGCCGCAGCAGACGCAGCGTCAACTCCGGGTTGGTCTTTAGCCCCGTGTCCTGCACCGCCATGTACAACCAACATGGTTCCACTCATTCTGCCTCGACCTCCTTACCCTTCAGCGCCGGGTCATCTACATCCCATGCACCTCCAGAAACATGTATGATGACTGCGATGAAAGAAAATAAGCCACATAACCAAAATGCGGTGTGATATGTGAATAGAGAGTCTCCATCCCAGGTTAAATCCCACACTATACCACCGATTAGAACTCCGAACAAGGAACAGAGAGAGCGTAGACTCTCGGATACCCCCATTACCAAACCCCGTTCATCATGTGATGAATGGTTGCTCAACATCGCCATGTTACTGGGGGTGAACAGGCCGTTTCCAAAGGCAATCAACAATGAGGTGACAAGCATGCCTGTCCATGCAATACTGATGTCAACATATGGAATCGCAATCAATCCCAAGCCTGCTATGAACAGGCCCATTGCAATTAATCTGCTTGAACCATAACGCTTGGTAAGGGGTCCAATCATTCCTCCTTGAGTCACCATACCTACCAGTCCGATAAATGCGAATACAATCCCATTATCCGACTCACTGAAGTCAAGCCCTCCGGATTCTGCTGGCATCATGGTGAAGAGGATGAAGACAACATGCATTATTGTGAAACCAACCCAGAAAAACATCCCACTGAATAGTAATGGGCTGATTACAGGGCGCTTCATCAAACTACCAATGTCGTTGAACTTACTCTTCAATTCCTTCATCGGAGTTGTCTTCTCGGCCTTGCTTCGATTCTCTAATGCATGGCTTTCTGGAAGTAAACGGAATGCAAGCAAAAAGGCAAGCAGAGATAACCCTGAAGACGCCAAACAGGGTAATAGATACGGGTGGGTCTCGAAAATGGTACCTACGAAGGCGTCTGTCCAAGTCCAAGATGCTGGGCGTGATAGCCAACCTCCCAATGCTGGTCCAATTGTGAATCCCACGCCGAATGCTACTCCAATCAATCCCTGTCTCTTTGCAACCTCTTCAGGTCTTGAGACATCCGAGATATAGGCTCGAGCAACAGGTATGTTTGCGTTGAACAAACCTGCTAATAAACGCGCAAAGAAAGCCATCCATAAGGAGGTTGAAAGTCCGAAGATGACGAATGCAACCGTATTTCCTGCTAGGCCAAACATCAGGATTGGACGCCTACCATAGCGATCCGAAAGAGTACCCCAAAATGATGAGAACAGGAAGACTGCACCTGCATAAGCAGACATCAAAGCGGCTACCCAAATCCCCTTGTCAGTTCCTTGGGGAGCTAGATGGTCAACCATGAATGTAAGAAATGGAATGATAATTCCAAATCCTATCATGTCAACGATAACTACCAAAGTGATGACTAGAAGAGAGCCCTTAGTTGCCGAGGTCTGTTCAGTCATTGTCTCGGGTTGGTCAACAACCTTTCAACACATTCGTTTGAAATGACTTGCAGAAGAAGAAAAACTGCACTGAAGACTCAAACCGACTGAGTTCCTGATGCCGCAATCTCAGGAGTCAACTTATCGATGACCTTGGACAATCTCTCAACTAGGCCGGGCTTGCTATCGGTAGATACCAAGGCATTCTCCATGACTTCATCAAGTGAATCGACTGCAATAACTTCGACTTTATCGATGAACTGATCATCCAACAATACATCTTGTGCGTTCGCCTTTGGAATCAATACAGTCTTGACTCCGCTCTTGGCTGCAGCCTCAATCTTGGCTGTAACTCCTCCAACTGGCAATACTTCTCCCCGTACGGAAAGAGAACCTGTCATCGCAAGGTTCTGCTTGATTGGGATATCCTCCAAGGCGCTAATAATCGCAGTTGCAATAGTAATGCTAGCAGAATCTCCATCCACTCCATGTGTATCAACGAATTGGATATGAATATCGAAATCTGAAACGTCCTTTCCAGTCAACTTCTTGACTACGGCAGAAACGTTGGTGACACTTTCCTTAGCAATATCAGAAAGACCACCTGTTGCAAAGACCTTGCCTCCTGATGCCTGAGATGGTGTCACTAGAGCCTCTACTGGCAACATGATACCACTGAAATCAGATAATCCTGAATCCGCACCCAATACGGCTAAACCATTTACTCGACCAACTCTTTCACCTTCATTGACAAGAAGACTGTATTGTTGACGCCTCTCAATCATTCTATCGGCCACCTGCTGTTCCAATGGTCGAGCAATTCTTCTAGCGGAAAGAACATGCTTGGCAGAAGTGAATTCAGCACCCTCTTCAACAGCAAGATCTCCTGCGATTCGAACCAATCCACCCAATTCTCTCAGTCTGAGAGAGAGTTTTCCTCTCCTACCACTTCTTCTCTGCGCTTCTCGCAGCACGATACCAACTGCAGACCTGTCGAAGTGAGGAATCGCTCTCTTGGTATCCATATCCTTCTCCACCTCTTGAGCGATAAAGCGAATCAGGCGCCTTCGATTCTTGGCGGTGTCCGACATTTCACTATTCACGTATACTTCGTATCCATATCCGCGTATCCTACTACGCAATGCTGGATGCATTCCTTGGATAGCATCAAGATTGCCTGCTGCTACAAGAATAAAATCACAAGGAACGGGTTCAGTCTTGGTCAAGGCTCCACTACTACGTTCGCTACGTCCACTGATGGGAAATGCTCGCTCCTGCATCGCAGTCAACAAAGCCTGCTGTTCATCTAGCCTCAACAAGTTGATTTCATCGATGAAGAGTACTCCGCCATTGGCCTTGTGAATAGCTCCAGCTTCAACTCTCTCATGAGCAGGGGTTTCCATACCTCCGGATTGAAAGGGATCATGCCTAACATCCCCGAGCAAACTCCCCGCAAGAGTACCAGTTGCATCGACAAATGGAGGGTCATCATCTCTTTCGTGTTTGACTAATACCTTAGGAAGGCTTGCTTCATCCCCCGAACGTAATCTGTTGGAAATGAACATGTAAGCGAAAGCAAGCAACAACATTCCAAAAATCAATGTCAAGAGGTCGCCGCTACGAATGGCCAAAACAGCCAAGAGGAAAGCTACTGCAACTACTGCGATAAGCAGAGTTCTCTGGTGTTTCTCCCTCTGAACACGAATCTGCTCTCGCTGAGTCTTCACGATACGGTCCCCGCGACCAGCAGGAACGGTTCGGACCCTTGGTTCATTGTCGTCGTCATCATTGGGGTAACATAGTGTATCCTCTAATTCATCGCTCGGCAACAATTCGGTCATTGAACGTGCTAGCATGGACTTACCAGTACCTGGGTCTCCAATCATCATCATGTGTCTACGCTGTTCAGCAGCCTTGCGAATCACTACCGAAGCATCCTCTTGACCAATGACTTGATCAACTAGACGTTCGGGAATTGGAACCTCAGCCGTAGACTCAAAATCTACTGACTCTAACCATTCATCAACATGGCTGTCAAGAGGGGTGTCTTTCTCCTCAGGGAGTTCCTCCAGTGCCTCAGAATCATCTGACATAACAATCCCTACCATTCGACCGCCTTATGGGTTCGTCCATATTCGGTCAATAGATTCCTCCACCAATTACTCAAACGAGATTGTTCTGCTGCAAGTACTGAGCACCATAATGCTGCCACTGTTCCATGGTCCATCCCTCTGGTAGACCCGCTGCTGGAACCGGTGGTACTCCTGCAACCGGTGCTGGAGTAACCGGAGCGGGTGCTTGAGCTGGAGGCGCTGCTACCGGTTGCTGGAAGATGTCTTGAGCACCACCATACATCGAATTTGCAACTGCATCATTGGCAGGAAGGTCTCCGTAAATGTGACCTAATTCCACGAATCCATCTGAGCCACCATTACGGCCACCCATGAGTAGAACCGTCAAAAGGATGATAATGATAACAGCCATTCCGATTCCTACGATAACAGTCATTCCCATGCCCCCAGATTCAACCTTATCGTTTAGAGAGCCGCTGTTAGTTTCGGACTTACATTGCGCCCCATCAACAGCACATGCATCTGCCAAATCATCTTCAACAAGGTCGAGTTCAGACTCCTTGTCAGCATATTCCTCACTGGAGGAATCCAAATCTTCCATGGCTGCTTCCAATACTGCGATTCGGTTCTCCAATTCTGTGATGTGAGCGGACAATTCCTCTGAAGTCATCTCTGCTGGGTCAACAGGATACTCTGTAATGTTCCAATAGATTGGTCCGTGGAACTTAAGGTCATTGCCATCAACATCAACTGCGACAACACTCACTAACTTGAGTTGGTCGTTGTACAACAGACCATTAGTGCTGCGATCAAATGGCAGACCGAAGGTCCATGAGTCCTGATTTCCACTGTGATCGATGTTCATGAATTCATAGCAAATTCCATCGGTGATGGAGCATATCTGCCACTCGCTGACCACATGGTTCAGACCCATCTCACCATTGTTCAAGGCCAAGGTAACACTTGCAGTGCCGCCGACTAAAGCATCGTCAATTGAGACGATGATATCCGCACCAGTATCTGTTGAAGACACATGTAGTGGCAAAGCATCGAACACGGTTATTGTCAATGAATAGGTGTTCGAGTCGTCATGACGGTCGACAACGGTAATCATGACCGTCTTTTCACCAGTTGAGTCCCAACCTAGTGTCAAGGTGTTAGACAACATATTGTGGCGCGCTGCATGCTGTGGACTTGCAGCCACGGCGACTAAAATCTGGTTATTGTCATCGTCAACATCATTCATCAATTCGTTCAGAGAAACCATCAATTCCTCACCCTTCTTGAGCATTAATCCCTCCAAAGATGAAGTGTTCAAGGTAGGTGCATCATTGACATTGTGTACCTCGATGACCAGAACAGTATCGGAGAACTGAGAACCATCACTGGCCCTAAGAGTCAACCTTGCCTGACCGAATAAGTCTGAATCAACGGTCTCGACATTCAAAGAGTGGCCAGAGATACTGGCATCAACAAGTTCAGGGTTGTCATTGTCGATAACTGCAATAGACAATGTCGATGCATCTACTGATGCACCTGTATCATCTGTGTCGGTAAGATATTCAGTAAGTGTCAATGATTCACTTCCGTCTTCGTCAATGTGCATGGTTGGAACCGCACCCCAACGTGGCTGACCATTCTCGATGACATTGAACAGCAAAGTACCGCCAGTGGTATCTTCGCCATCATTCACATTGACATATATTCCACTTGGCATTGGTGTTCCGTGAACATCCCTTTGGATGCTGTTGAATAGAACAGTCATCTCACCAGTTGATGCATCCCATGAAACGAAATTCGGACTTGTGCTGGTAACGCTCAGACCATAGATTCCACTCTCGGAGTCATCTAGATGCCCAACCATGCTAACCACGGTTTCAATTTCTACCTTGACCGATGGATATGGTTCCACGACGATGGTTGGCTTTGCATTGTTCAACGAAAAGGCATCTTCCTTGATTACCCAATCACTAACCAATCCTCCTTCGTCAACGAAACGGACACGGATATCAATGGCGCCACTCGGCAGACTGGAGTCCGGTTCAACCTGGAATTCGTAGCGTTCATTTGAGGTACCCTCTCCCATCAGAGTCTCGCCACCCATTACCAAAGTAGAACTCCAAGAATCTGCATCCGCTACTGAAATCTCCAATTCAGGAGTCATGGTATTCATATCATCAACTCCATCGGCTGGATCTCCTCTCACCTCCACGACAACTGTCTCTCCACGGTCAACCTCGGGATTACCGATTACAGTTGGATTGGAACAAACGGGCGGCATATCATGCAGAATATTCGCATTCGCAATATTGTTTCCAGAATTGCCATCAGCGGTAGTATCTGTCAACCTGACTCTCAGAGACGCATCCCAAGCGGTAGCAGAAAGGGAACTGGTGTCGAATGTTGCGGTCATGGTCTGTGTTGAGCCACTACCACTCGTGGACAAGGAATTGATTATTCCATTGTCAATCTCATTCTCAGTTGCACCAGAAACGTGGTAGAAACGAATCATTCCACCATCGTTGTAATTGTCGATACCATTGTTGCTGATGGTCACTGAAAGGTCCAATGTATCTCCGGTAATCCATGAATCTCCACCATTGTTATTGCTCACGGTGAAATCCTGGATACCGACATCGATTGGTGGCGCCATGGTTCCATCAGAGGCCACATATACGTCCTCTCCGAAACTGGAAGTACTCCATCCAGAGAACAGAGCTGATACTACGTTCATGTTGGATGCACCTCCACTCACTAGGTTGTTTGGCACCGTCCATGATGTGCTGGACCACTGGTTTCCAGTTAGCGAAATTGTCTCAAAACCAGTTCCTCCACCGACATTACCGCTGTTGCTGGCATATGCCCCATTGTTGAGCAACCATGCTTCCCAACAATTGCCACCCTTTGAGCCATCGGAATATACATGGGAATTGCAGACCTCCTCAGTCACGGCAGCGTACAATTTGAACGAAGACGGCGGCGTTCCAGAGCCTGTATACTTCACATTCACACTCACGTCAGATGTTCCATCACCATTGTCACTCTGACCGATGGTCATCGCATAATCAGATGCTGTGGAATGCATGTTGCCACCACTAGAGACAAATGAATCCCAGCAGGTGTTGGAACCACAACCAGTATTCAGGGTTGCATCACCGAAAGAGGTCTTGGGGGCTCCCCCGGTCTCCTGTAGATGACTCACTCCCATGATCGGTGCGATGTTTCCTGATTCCGCATCAGCAGTATTGCCAAAATTTGCACTATGATAAGAGATATACACATACTCGTCAGGCAAACTGTTCTTGACTTGCTTGTGGCCCGGGCTACCATATTGATAGCAGTAGCCACAGTTATCAGAAGTGATGTACTGCGCAAACACAGTATGTCCAGGGCTTGATGGTGCAGCCATTGGCTCCTCCGTCATCTCTAACTCAATTCGTAAATCATCATTCTCCGGTTCAAACCAACCTACGCCCAACACTGAAATAAGCATCAAGAAAGTCAGAGCAAACACGGTAACCGGCACGCGACGCATGGCTTCGCGTCTTATTGTCCGTTCATAAACGTACGCGGTAAGTGCCTGATACTACGTATCAGCCAATAATCTCTCCACAAGTGTCCTAGACTTGTAGATGGTTTCTTCTTCAGCAGCGTTTTCGAAAGTTCATGTCTGGACTTGAAGAAGGACGAAAAGTGGTATTGCGTTCAAATCAGGGAGACTGTGTTTTAGTCGAGATCCAAAGTGGGGCGCGCAAGATCTCAGGATTGGGTGTTATCGACACTTTGGCAATGCTGGGAAATTCACAATACGGGGATGTATTCAAACTTGGAAGCCGCGAATTCACCATTCTGAAACCGCGTCTCGCTGAACTGATAAGCAGCATGAAAAGAGGTGCACAGACCATATCAGCAAAGGATGCTGGATTCATCATCGCCAAGTCTGGAATCGGTTCCAATGACGTTGTGGTTGAAGCCGGTTTAGGCTCAGGTGGATTGAGTATGCATATTCTACGGGTGCTAGGAGATGATGGGCTCCTAATTTCTGTTGAGAATAGACAAAAACATGCAGATACTGGCCTTGAGAATATACAGAATGCTATCGAATCTTGGGCCTCCAAAACAGAACATCGCTGCATCATCGGAGACATCTCTGAAGTAGCCGAACAGATACCTGAAAAAGTCGATGCAATCATTCTAGACCTACCAGACCATGTTAGTGCGATCAAGGTTCTGTCCAGCAAATTGAAAGTCGGTGGAAGAATTGTCTGTTATTGCCCAGTGAGTAGCCAAATGGAAGATGCATGGCAGGCCGTAGAATCCGCAGGCCTTGTGGTTGATTGGGCTGGGGAATTGATGCAACGACAGTGGGGCAGAGCAAGCAAAGGAGGGGTGCGCCCAGTTAACGGCCCATTCGGACATACAGCATTCCTGCTCATCGCCTTGAAGGCCTGATTAGAGCACAACTCGTATCGAAGAATCGCAACTTGGGCAAGTGAATCTGAACGGCGGTTCGCTACCTCTTGGCAAAGCCAGTCGCATAGCACATGAAGGGCAGGCTACCTTGCGCTCAGAATCCATCCTAACCTCTCCCTCAGCAAGTCCTCCGGGAGTTGCTACAGGCTTTGGAGGAACTTGAACGGCAATCTCAGGTTCTTCTTCTGCAGGAAGAGGAGGAGGTAAGAGGTCCATGCCAGTGAAACTATCGTTGCGCGACTTCTTGGACTTGGCTCTCATGTAGATGAACAATATCAGAAGTGTCGATAACACCCAACCCCCTGCCATAATTGTCAACCCCTTTTGATTATCGAGTTCGTATTCAAAAGGCAGAGCCAAACCAGTAGGTGATTGTTCGGGACCTACGATGCTGATACTCAGAGATTCACTCTTATCTACGATTGAAATGCCCGAGAATGTAGAAGTAGCGACCAGAGAAATAGTGCCGGTTGAATCATCATTGGTCATCGAATCAAGTCGTAGAATGAAATTGACCGATTCGCCGGGGCCTAATTGAGCGTTCTTTGAAGGAGCGTCATCAGAAGTTCTTGTCCAAGAGGCATAGATTATACCCACATCATCTCCTTCTTCTGACATGGAGACATTGATGACCTGATTGAGATTGTTGGACACCATCACCGATACGCTACTGGCACTATCATATTTCATGCTCAGTTCAGATTCTGAAATGATAATTTCAACAACTGCGGTTCCTGCAGTATATCCCGAAGTCAGTTCCAAAGGATGTTCAAAATTCAGTTCAGCAGAAGGGTCGGAAAGAGAATGGACACTTGCATCAATACTGACCAGCAACGACGAGGAGACCTCCATGGCCTGACAAGTGAAAGGTATGGCTTGACTGGATTGACCCGCTGCCAATTCAACCCCTGCCTCAATGTAACAATCCATTCCACTCAATGCGATTAGATAGGAATCATGGGCATTACCAGTATTGGTTAAAACCATGCTCCCATTGAATTCCTGCCCGGGAGAAACCAAGTTTGGGGTATTGAGGAATACAACTGAAACTCCCACTCTCTGTTCGAGAATACTCAAATTCCATGAAGTAGAAATCGAAGGTTCATTCACACTAGTTGCGGTGAATACCAAGTCCACACTATCTTCCGGCCCATCGGAGATTCGCATCAACTGCAGACCAATACTACCCGATTCCCCTGGAGTAAGGGTTATGGTGGAATCAGACAGTGAATATGACAAGGAGCCCCCTGCTTCTGAGGCGTCCAATTCAATCAGGAATGTATCCTCAGAATTACCAAGGTTAGTTACATAGATGCTACTATTGACATCAGAGCGTGAACCTACAACTAAGGAATCAGATGAGCCAGAAATAGCAACCCCTGAAAGCGGCATGATTTGAACGACAAGAGTCAAATTTCTTGATTCAGCCTCAGAACTGAGAATGACATCGAATAGATGATCTCCCAACTCAGCATTTGAATCAGCTTCCAAGGTTACCTGCAACTGTAAACTTCCCAAAGCAGGCAAGGTCGTGTTAGCGGAAGAATTCTCTAAAGACAATGAGAGATAGGATGCCAAACCTGAACTGCCCAACGACAATTCCTGCTCAACAGTTCCTTCACTAGAAATCAAGAGTGTGAATGTGGTATTGGAATCGGGTAGAAGTTGCACACGGTTATCCGCAGGACCGGTGAAGGTAAAGCCAGATTTTGCTTTGATCTCAAGGTTTGCACTAGCGCTGGCAGTTGCCTGACTAAAGCGGCTCTTTGCGCTCAAAGTGAAAGTAGCAGAACCGACCAAATTGCTGGATTCGTTAATTGACACGGTGACTTGGAATTGTTCACTTGAACCACGTTCCACAGACAACCAAGTTTCAGGTGCTGACACCTCTACTCCTGTAGGAGATTGACTCTCAAAGTAAATCTCCTCATCCTCACTGCCATCATTCGAAACTACCCATGTCGCAGTCTTGGATTCCCCCGGCGCTAGAGACATTACCTCCGATGGAGAATCCAATCGCAATGCATGTACAACCGAAATTGTGAGGTTGATTGTACCACTGTGCAAGGCACTGGATTCAGCCACATTTGTAGCCAGCAAGGTAACTGAACACGTATCGTTAAGGTGAGCTGAGGCAGGAACATCAACCTGCACAGTGATGGTTTCACTTGAACCTGAAGTGAGCAAACCACCATCCGGATTCAAAACTTGGAATGAACAAGCACCGGTACTTGATTCGACTTCATGCAGATGTTCGGCATCATGAGTTCCTAGATTGATGAATGAGATACTAAGATTGCCACTCTCCCCCGGTAACCACTCATGCGCAGAATCAGTGATATCGATGTGGCTACCGTTGTACTCTTGACTTACATTTATCACTAGGGTGGTCGACCATGTCAGATTTCCTTTGGTGCTACCTGCTTTGAGACTCAGTCCCTGATAGGTTGGTGCTATTCCTCCCGGTACAGTGATTCTGAGGGTGCGATTTCTACTCTCATCGGGGGCCATGTCGATCAATTGGTCATTCAACCAACGCACTTGCCATCCACTTGGAACCGCTCTGCCCAAGGATTGAATCATGCTGGTACCATTGCCCGTACCGTTTCCAGTACCATTGCCCGTACCGTTTCCGGTACCATTGCCCGTACCGTTCCCGGTGCCATTGCCCGTACCGTTCCCGGTGCCGTTCCCTGTACCGTTACTCGGAGGAACTACAATGCATTCATCTCCATCGTGGAGACAAATATCCACACTCATACTAGACAAAACAGTAGTATTCCATGTCAAGTTGGCTTGCAAAGAAACATTTCCCTCTGGACTTGCATTCCATGATTGACTGAAATTCATGGACGTATTTGATTGGTTAACCACATGGTTGTCAGACCATATCAAAGAGCCATTATTTGGATGATAGACATCTAGACTCAACCCATATGCGACTGAAGGTGTCAAGTGCAGTAGGCCAAGCGAAATTGATAGATTACCAGAACTGGTATTGTGCTTGCTTCCATTCAATGGAGATGATAAGCTCAAACTTTCATTACCACTTGGTTGAGGTTGACGCGCTAGAT
>CAZGIY010000018.1:0-22351 GCA_964526445.1 uncultured Candidatus Poseidoniales archaeon | reverse complement strand
GTAGCAAAGCCTCCAGGGGGGCTGGACCAAGCAGAGGGACCTACATTAGCAGAGGAAGATATCGTGCCAAATTCCCAGCCAATCTGCCCTGCAACATTCTGCACCTGCCAACCACCGGGTGGCAAGGATGGAGCATCCTCCCAACCATATTGCACTGAAAGGCCTCCAGCGCCGATCATGATGAATTGCCAGTCATCCGCCATTCCATTCAATCCAGAGTGCCAAGCCCCTGATGAATTGCTCAAATTATTCCACAGATGATATGTTGAATTTGCCTCGTGTACCCTGATGTTGGCAATTGTCAAGCCCTCTCTTGAATCAGGTGAGTTCCCATAAGTTACTGAAGTATCAGTCTCTACGCGGAAACGTATCCATACACTGCTATCATTCTGAAATGTAGCGGGCAGGTCAAGATGCATAGGGACCCAGCCACCGCTATCATCAGTATATGTGGTACCCCCAATAATCACGCCATCGGTAGGAACGCCGTCAGGTGTGTTCCATCCTGTGGTCACGTACTGAACATTACTCGTTGTCACATCTTGCCATGTCGAATTGTCCGTGCTGGCTTCAAGCCACCAATTATCATACGAAGCACCCTCAATATCCCAATCTGCGAGGAAACTCACGGTCACAGTTGTGTTGGCAGTAGAAAGGTCGATGCTTGGGAACTCAAGGATTCCATCGGCACTATTGCTGTAAGAGCAAGAGGTGGTATTTGCAGCGCTACTACACCCATGATGCCAATAACCCGATGAATTACCAACATTTGACAAGTCCATCGTATCGATAAACCATCCCGGTCTCTGAGTCCCATTCGACTCAGTCCAAACTCTGAATCGGAAGTAGATGTCCTGTGCGGAGGAGATTCCCGAGACGTTGTCCAAAGAATAGTTAGCAAACTGCCAGCCGCTGGACGATGTTGAAGCATATACTGGGAAGCCATGCCCCCCCGATGTTGAAGCACCATTGGGCACTGGAGCTGAAGGTGAAATCGTGTTAGGATAACCGCCTACAGGTTCGATCCAAGTCCACTGCCCATTGTCCAATTTGTACTCGACCCAAGCCCCATCTCCATCACCATTGGTATTGGAAGATGTGTTCAGGTGATACCAATGCTGGAAAGAGAAAGTGAAACCATTGATAGGAGTAGGTAGAGTGGTGCCGGCAGCAGTTTCCAAAGAGATGTTACTACCGCTTGGCAAAGGCGAACCAGGATTCGTGCCTACAGAAAGTCCACCAGAATGTGGTTGAGCTGGAATCTGACCATGAGCAACATTCCTTGCATTACCAACAACTGTACCAGTGATTCCAGTCAGAGTCGAAACATTCCACAATCCAGAAGAATCTGTCCAACCAATCGGTAACTGAAAACTCGCATTAGAGAATTGGTCTATTTGGGAAACGCTGGAATTAGGCATCAGAGACAAATGTCCAGAAAAATGGCTCATCGTGGTCCCAGAAGAGATTCCACTAGTGAAATTTCCAGGTCTGTCTTCGGCATGCCAACCACTACCATTTCCAGCATCGGTCATGCCGTCTTCCTGAACATTCAACCATGCGTCTAATACTGTCGCATTACCGGGAACTTCCCATCCAACTGGCACGTTTTGATTGCCATTCAATGCATTGGGCCCCATCCAAACAGACATTCCTGCTGATGCACTGGAAACCAGCATTAGGAAAACTATGATTATTGCAGACATCCGTAAATTACCACGCGTCACGTTAGCACCCGTAGGGTGCTCGGCCCAATGGCGGGATATGAAACCTATCCCAACAGGTCGCTTTGTGGATAGTTATGATTTCACCGATAACAGACGGGAAGAGCGTGAAAATCACTGGTTTACAATAAGAGCCACTGGCGAGAATTGAACTCGCGACCTACGCATTACCAATGCGTCGCTATACCCCTAAGCCACAGTGGCAGTAGCCGCCCCACCTGCCTCTCAATCATAACCGCTTCGCCCAGTAATCCAGATTGGACAGACGACAGGGCTAAACCGAAAATGCCGGTCGACGAATCGTAGCCGAGATCGCATAGCCTGGTAGTGCGCGTGACTGGAAATCACGTGGGCCCGTTCCCGCGGGAGTTCAAATCTCCCTCTCGGCGCTCCACTTTTTGGCCTGTTTTTTTACACCAAATTTATTGACACTAATTGGTCCATAATTGAATTACTAATTGTTCGAAAGGGTAGGGGCGTATAGGACGGACTGCAAACCCTTGTTAACAGAATTATTGTATTCAAGGGTAATTTCCATAAACCCTTTCATTCGCTTAGGTCAATTTAGTTACTGCTTTATTGCATTTGAAATTGGATTCTGTCCGGGTTAAAAATGATATCCTTACTGTGACCTTTTCCATAAACATCTATCGACAATTCAGTGCACGTGGAATCACACCAATTACTCGTTTCATAGATTTCTAAGCCTTCACCTTCTTCCCAAATTCCATCCATGTCTCCTTGTTCTGCATAACTACAACCCTCTGCTTCATTTTCACTGGTGCAGCCCAACGCTCCACCGGTCGCTCCACCAACTTCAACATGGATCTCAGAGAATGCGATACTTGCGTCGGTGGTATCAAGTTGTAGAACTACGATTAAATCGAGGTCTTCAGTGGCAGTTCCTTCTTGAATTACCGAAATATCATACACAGTACCAAGTGGGTTTACACAACCAGGGAGAAGAAATAAACAAATGACAACCAAAACAGACTTTGATATCATGATTTTTTTTTACTGTGATACATCATATAATTTTAACCCTCCATTTGTGAAATTAAGTGCAAAATCTCAACTCTAAACTCTCTTACAAACCATAAGTTCGTGAAATCATGGACGTGTATATACAAGGGGTCCCGTTGTATATGTATACAACCACAAGGGTACCGTTGAGTTCGCCGGCGAACACATGGGGGCCCCATAGATACAGGAAATAGTTACAAACACAGGACTTTCCAAGAAATATTGAAATAACAAAATAACGGGAATTGGAATATGAAGTCATTAGGAGAAATGGAAGAGATTCTCGCAGAGAAAGCAGAACCAGTTCTCGGGTTCAAGCCGTCTTCAAAATTCAAAAGAGGACCAATTGGAATTCTGATCTACGTTGTATGCGGGATTATCGCGTTCTTCTCATTGAGAAGTGCAGGTGTGTTTTAGGAACATTCACAAGGGTTTGTGCATAGTACCCATGTAAACAGATTTGGCGGCCATAAGGGCTCGCAGTCCGTCATATCGCGCGTAGGTACTGAAAAGAACAACTGCAACCCCTTGCAACTTATCTTAATCAATCGATAAGATAGAATTTAACAATGGTCTGTGCCTGAAAATGTCCCACATTATGGTGGTTTTTGAGATGAGCCTTCATGCCCCTCTTTTCTGTAAGTCCAGACTCTTTCAGTACCACAAACCAATCTTCAAGTGATTTACCTGTTTTTTCGAGAAGGTTTCGGATTATAGCCGCCTCCATCTCCTCTGGTTTCATGAAAAACCCTCTTTGCCCGCTGTATTCTTCCACACTTATTACAATAACCAATCGCAAGGGGTTTCTCGAATAAATACAGTCAAACTGATTACCAATCGCTTCTTGGTAGATATTGGTGTACGAGAGTATTTATTGGCCCATAGTAGGATTAATCTTGCTTGCCTATGCAGCATATTGTTGGCAGAATGAGGGCACCCATGTTAAGGGGAAAGGATGGATGAGCAAAGAAGAGGCCCCCAAATCGTACCTATTCAACCAAATGCTGTATTTCTGGCTGGGATTAACAATGGTCTCGATGCCAATAGTTTGGATGCTGATGAAGTAATTCCAATTGATAGTTTAATCGTAATCCCCAATACTGCACGGCCTGTGGGCATTCCAATGACTGGATGTAACCTCTCACAAGATGAGCAAGCTTGGCTTGAGGGAGGCATTGCAGAATTCAATAACAGCCGCTACTGGCACGCTCACGAAGATTGGGAAGAATTGTGGAAATCACTCAAGTCGAGAAAAGTGGACTTTGACTATATCCTAGGGATTCAAGGCCTGATTCAAACCACAGCATTGATGTTTCAATATGAGCGCAAGAAGAAACGAGGTTGTCTGAGTATGTGGTCAAAATTAACGGAGAAACTCGGCACTCCTGATGAACCGAAATTCGGCAATCTTTGGTCAATTGATATTCCGCTATTACTGAAAGAAGTTTCAGCATTCATTGATGATGCTGATTCTGAAGGACCAAAATGGAATTTACAGTGCTCTTCGGTACAAATACACAATGTGAATGAATAGGTATTAGGCAATCCGAAACAGGGAATCCTTCATGTCCGGATGGCCACACCCTATCACCGATGAGTGAGTCATCTTCAGCCGAGGCGATGCAGCCGGCGGTGCAGGAGAAGGGTGTTGGGCTTATTCGTCTATCCGATGTTGAACCACGCTTTCGCACCACTGATTTGCATCCCAGTATGCAGGCTGTGGATAACATCCAGCAAGAGTTGATTTTTCATGCACGTTTACTAAGAATGACTTGGGGAATTGCGCATCTACGGACGTTACTGATTGGACTTACAGCCTTCCTCATCGGTGCCTTGTCTCCAGAGACATGGTCTGGAGGAGATGCGATGATTGTTGGTCTGCCAGGAATTAGATCCATCGATGGCTCTGGATTCTTCATGATGATTACATCCCTAGGCTTGTGGGTCTGGTTCATGTTTGAACTTTGGAACCTTTATCCAATCATGAAAGGCCATTCAGTCAGTCTAGTATTCGCTTGGATTTCGGTCATGATGGCGATGATTCTCTTCCACACAGACTCACCTGACTTTCCCTTTGCATTAGGAGGAGACATGTTGGGTGGAATTGTCACCTTCTTGGTGATGATCTTCGTCATCTATATCTTCTGGAAAGCGGTACAAGAAACGCGAGATCAACACGTGGAGGAAACCCATGCAGACCCAGACAAGAGGAAAATGGAAGAAGCGATGAAAGAACACAGCCTTGCAGGATGGACTTTCATCCTAGTGCTTTGGACCGTTTCAATAACTCTAGGTTCTTGGTCAGGAGTACACTACGTTGCCGACAGAAGTCTATCCATGCCTATGCTTATGTTTGTCTACGTGATTTTTGGATGCCTTTCTGTTTTCGGATTGATGCACCTTCTTTGGTTCCCGCAATTGATGTTAGGAGCTGGAACCACTCGAGTATTGTCGCGCAGAGCGAGGGAAGCCATCGCTGACCTTGAAGCACAGAAAGCAAGCGCAATACCTAGAAAGGTCGAGACTGGTGAAGGAAAGTGTCCAGAATGTGGCGCTGAAGCCCCTATCGATAGAACCGCAGAAGGAGAACCCGTTATCGCATGTTCCAAACAAGGATGTGAAGGCAAAGGTAAGGCAAACGGCAAGTGCGAACTGTGCAAGGCTCGAATACCAAACCGACACACTTGTACTGGATGTGGAATCAATGCCCCAGTCTTGGATTATCTAGAAGACTCGGAGGCGTGGTGATGACTGATCTCAAGCACCTCCGAGAAGACTTCCCCACCTTGTGTGCGAATGATGCGCCAATCTATCTTGACAATGCATGCATGACTCTAAGGCCGCAATCTGTGATTGATGCCATTGGAACTTACTATTCCAAACACCCTAGTTGTGGGGGACGTAGCATTCACAGATATGCGAATCAGGTGTCACAAAAAATGGCAGATAGCCGCAGAAAAATGGCGAGTTTCATTAATTCTCCAAGTAGCGAGCAAGTCATCTTTACTCGAAACACCACCCATTCTTTGAATCAAGTTGCGAAGGGACTTTCTTGGCAAGAGGGAGACATCATCTTGACCAGCGATAGAGAACATAACAGCAATCTGATTCCGTGGTTACAGCTGGAACGGGAACAAGGTGTGGACCATCGCGTAGTAACTTCATTGCCGAACAATCGTTTCGACATGGAGGCCTTCGAGGCTGCATGTGCTGACGCAGGAGATAGACTGCGTTTGGTTTCAATGCCACAAGTGGGTAACCTTGATGGCGTAGAATACCCGATTAAGGAAATAGCAGCAGTAGCACACGATCATGGTGCAATGATGATGGTCGACGCCGCACAATCAGCACCTCACATGCCACTTGATGTACAGCATATGGACATCGATTTCATGGCATTCAGTGTACACAAAATGTTGGGCCCTTCGGGAGTGGGTGTACTTTGGGGCAAAGAGGAACTCCTGCAGGATATGAGAACGCTTTCAGCAGGTGGAGAGACGGTCAAATGGTCGGAATACGAGGACCTTGAATGGGCAGGAATACCGCACCGCTTTGAAGGAGGATTGAGCAATTATGCCGGTATCATCGGAGCTGGAGCCGCCATCGACTACCTCGAGAAGGTGGGTATGCAGAGAATACATGAACACGAAACAAAACTAAATGGCATTTTGACAAATGGAGTGAAAGATTTGCAGGGAATTTCCATTATCGGTCCTGAAGATGCTAAATTGCGTGGAGGCATATGCTCAATGTTGCTCGATGGATTTGAAGCACATGAGTTGGCCATCGTTCTCGACGAGAGTGCGGACATCATGGTTCGTAGCGGTATGCACTGTGTTCACTCGTGGTTTCGCAGTCGAGGAATTGAAGATGGAAGTCTTCGGGCTTCATGTTATTTCTATAATACTGAGGACGAGATAAATACAATGGTTGAAACAATGCAGGAACTACATTCAGTCCTGTTCTGAGGTGAAGACAGTGTCCGGGGATGCCATGATTGCCGAAGTAAATGAGGCGATGCCACCGGTAGTTGCTACGAATCAATTGGAAGAAGATCTAGCCAGCCTGCGAATGCTGTTCAGTTGGCTAATGGCAATAGTTGTCATCATTGCTGGAGGAATTGCTTATGTCACTATCAAGAACTGGCTCGATGATACTGTTCTATCTGGTCCGAGCGGGAAATTGCTCGCCGACCAAGCCGCATTCTCACAATTGATTCAACTCGATGCTGCTGGCGAATTGAGTGGAAATGGAGTAGCGATGTGTATCGTCGACACAGGCATAGACATGAGTCATGAAGCCTTGAGGAATGTTGAATTGAAAGGTTGGAGAGATTTCATCTCCTCCGAATCTTTGCCATATGATGATCAGGGACATGGAACTGCGATGGCAGGAATCGTGGTCGCTGGAGGTGGAATGCGTAGCATCTCCCCAAATGTCGACCTATATGTTGCCAAAGCATTGTCAAAGAATGGTTCGGGTAGTGATGAAATCGTCGCTGACGCCATCGATTGGTGCGTACAGCAAGACTCAGATATCATCTCATTATCACTTGGGGGCGCACCCGGAATCATTCCTTCTGCATTTGAGGGGTCCTCCTCATCTTCTGCAGCAAGAGATGCTATCAGCAATGGAGTCTACGTGGTTGCTGCAGCCGGAAATGATGGAGATCAAACGAATGATAGCGATGTTCATTCTCCTGGTGGGGAAGAGGATGTCATTTGTGTCGGGGCAGTTGACAAGAATGGAAATCTGTGGGCAAAATCCTCGCGTGGAGATAACAATGGAAACCTGTGGCCTGTTCTATTGCCTCGCAATGACCCAGACAAGAAGCCAGAATTGGTTGCTCCTGGAGAATCAATTCCAGTATTGATACTCGGTGACAAATATGGCTACTCCAGCGGAACTAGCATTTCCACGGCCTATGTTTCTGCAAGTCTAGCACTGTTACTCGAAGGTAATCCCGAACTAAAACATGATGGAGATTCTGGAGGGCAAAGTGCAGTGGAGAACGTCAAAGAGTGGCTGATGGAATCATCCCATCCAAGAGATGGACAGAACGGTCATGACGACCACTATGGATATGGATTATTGCAAATAGGAAGCTTGCTAGATTCTGTATCTACAAACTAGTTGCCAATAGCAACGATGGTGCCTCCAGTCAAGGGTTGGAAAGCCATGCGATGATTCTGTGAAACTTCCTTCACGAGGTCAATCCACTCTTGGAAAGCCTCTATCTTGCCTTGATCGGTTTCATCTTCCGCTGGAACCTCTGGCTCGATTGTCAACAACCAACCATTATCACTGAGTAATGGTAATGCAGCCCTGATGCAATTAGACTGACCGCTTTCTCCTACATCAACAATAACAAGGTCAGCAGGAAGATGCAATGGAGCCTCTCCCAAAGATGCCTCTGCAGACTGGGTGCTGATGCTCGAAGATGCTGCCTTCCAAGCAGCGGCTTCAGCAGCTAACTGTTCGAATTTTCCAACCACTACCCTAGCACCATCAACCTCGGAGTATCGTTGCAAGAGTCGCGTGAGTATTACACCAAACTTTGGACCAGCTTCTACTAAATCATACGAGGAGGGGGGTTGATCTTCTCTTTGCCAAAGGTACAGAAGCCAAGATGATAGATGCCCTATTCCCGCTCCAACCTCGATGACTCCAACCGGTTGTAATCGTGCACAGATATCCCTGATTCTTCGCCGAATCGACAGGGATGGAGATTGTAACTCCATGTGTTTCAACTGCACCCCGATGTTGGTTGCCACCTCTGATTCATCTCGCGGTTGAGCAGGATTTCTAGCCAACAATGCCGCCATCGCTTCATCTTGGCTGATGGTGGCTGTATCTTCCATGCCCACCTCTCCACGCGACTGGGATTTCAAGTCATTGACACCAATACTCAGCATCGCCTTAAGAAGGGGGGCACTCGCCGCTTGTTTGAGGAACATGGCGAATCAGGCCCCAAATGATGATGATGAAATCATCGGAAATGTGGTTAATTGCCCGGGTTGTGGAGAAGACTGTGGTCACTCGGTTCTTCGCGAACGTCCACGCGGCAGTGGTGTTGATTTCCTACTAAAGTGCGATGATTGTGGCAAAGTTCACACCGTTGAATTCCGAACACCTCCGGCAAGAACCATTCCATTCATGTTGACAGAAGGACCAGAAAGTAGAGTGGTCCATCTGGACTTGGATGCTGATGAAATTCTTACCGAAGGAGATGTTTTTGAGCATGAAGAAGCAGAGTGGAGAGTCAGCAGAATCGAGGATTTGGGTGGCAAACCCCGTTACAAAAGGGGCGTTGACCGTATTGCAAGAGTTACCGCTCTACGCAGTGACCTGGTAAGGGTGAAGCTGACATTAACCATTGGAGATGACTCTGAAGCAGATGTCATCATCGTTCCTGGAGACAAATTATTCAGCACCGGTACAATCATGCACCATGACGGCGAAAAGTGGAGAATCAGAGCCTTACATTCAGGAACGGGCAGGACATTGAATGGCACCATGGAGGCTAGAGAAATCAAGCGGATCTACTTACATGAGCCACCATCGGAAGATGAATTCATTCCCCGAACTGAACAGGAAAGACGTAGAGCTTGGCAAGAAGGAAAACTTGGCTACAATCCAAACCCCTTGAAACCGGAACATCCTAAGAATCGAAAACGCCGTTGATCAGCGTTTGTTAGTCCACGGCATCAACATAGCCTTGGTCACATGCCAGGCAACAGTTGGATTCTCTCTTAAACGGCGCATCGAGTATTCATACCATTGTTCCCCATAAGGAATGTAGACTCTTGTTCTATGACCTTGGGAAGCCAACCTGCGACGTACGTCTCCTCTAACTCCTAACAACATCTGGAACTCGTAACCTTCACCCTTACCTTTGCGAGGCGGTGGTGCATCGGGGCGCGGATCATCGACTCCCGGGCCCATCTTCCTCTCTTCTAAAGCCGCTAGAGAATGGTCAATGACCGAAAGGTCATGGCTGGCAATTGCGACATAGGAGGAGCCATCCAACATCCTGTCAATAGCCTCATTACTAGCGTCGACAATCTCCTTGTATTGGGTATGTGCTATCTCAGGTGGCTCAAGATAGATTCCCTTACAGATGCGGAAATCGGCACCAGGTCCCAATTTTGAACAGATGCTCTCAATGTCAGCATTAGTCCTGAACAAACGCGCTTGAAGCACCACTCCAATATTCTCTAATCCCTTTTCGTGCATGGCCAAACAAACTTCGATAGTATCATCGGTCACTCGATGATCTTCCATATCAAGGCGCACGAAAATCTCGTGTTTTGCAGCCTTGAGCAACAAATTCTCAATGTTTTCCAATCCCTTATCACGGTTGATCAACAAACCAAACGCAGTGGGCTTAATTGAAATATTGGCATCCAATTGCTCCTTGACAATCATCTCGATGAGACGTTCGTACTCTTCGATGAAATAATCGGCCTCCTCAATGCTGGTAATCTCCTCACCTAAAACGTCAATCGTGAAGCATGCATTCTGCGACTCGAGCTTTCTCATGACCCGTAACGCCGACTCAATATCTACGCCTGCAACGTACCTACGAGATATCCAACGGACGACAAATCGTGGCATGATGGGCATCATCGCGACGACCATGCGTCCGAATAGTCTAGACATGGCTTCCGTTAACCGCTTCCTTTGGCGATTATTGACGGTTTCCAATGACGATTCACTCCAAGATGAAGTCTCTAGTACGGCCTAGAGGGACTCCAATGTTCTGTAGGTGCCTCTTGATTGACTGCCTTTGCCACCCCTTGAAGGACTTACGATCCATGTAAGCCCAAATTTCTCCTTTAGGGAAAGCAAGGCGCGTTGATTCAATAGCAGAATTGATCGCTTGTCTCCATTTGCCAGCAGGTAACTCTCCAGTCAAGGGATCCCATGAATCATCTTCTGGCTTATCCATTGGCAGGGAATGACCACCCACCATGTGTCCTAACCATATTCCCTCATGGGCTGCAAGCCTACCGATGAACGGAGCATAGTGTCCACCCCCAATTCCAACTGCAACCTTGCAAGGTTTGTGCTGGTCCCATGTCCCGATTCCATCACCCCCGTCCAATCCTAAACCTTGCCAAATGATTTCTGCAAGTATCTTTGCAGCATCCTTTCTAGGCCAATGTTCTGGTGTTGAACCTATCTCGATAAACAAACAAGGAGATTCAAGCCATGGGCCATGATGGGTCACTTCCAAAGTAAAAGAGAACTCTTCTGAAAGTTCACTAGATTTGCCACCTTTGAGAATCTCCCTATACCAACTGGCAAGCCGCGGATTCGGAGGCGGGCAAGATGCTGGCTTTCCACCAAATGGAATTTCATCTTCTTCGCCAATATGTGGGATACCTACTGGATGAACAGTCAAACTCGGTTGTCCGGAAGCAGCAGAATGTCTGCTTGGGAAAATGACTTCACATACCTTTTCGCCTGTTGCAGAAGTCCAGCGTGCATCCAAATCATCCTCCCACAAAAGGCCGGAATCTAGCCACCATATTCGCGCATCAGAGAATGAATGGGTGCGCCAACCTTCAACTTCCATTCCTTCCTGCCAATCTCCCAAATCAAGCAGGGCCTCTCCTTGAATCAATGAGGCGACATCCGGAATACTGACGACAATCAGCTTGATTCCATCGGCCTGCATATCCAAAGCCGTAAGGTCTTGGCCCATATCGTTTCGCAGGCAATCCAATGTATATGTTCAGCGCGGGGATGTTCATGACGAGAGGGGGGGCGACGTTACCCGCATCGAATGCGCACGTTGTAAATGATGAGAAAATCCTGCTTATCGGCATCGATGGTGAACTACAATGGGTCGATTTTGACAAACTTGAGCCCATCAGCGAGTCCAAGCGTCCATTTCCTGCTTCGGTGTCGCGCAGCATGATTATCGAAGGCTGCCTATTGGCATTCTGGGTTGAACATGATATCCTTGCAGCTCGCATGGCAAGTCTTGACCTCTCAGTAGAATTCTCCCAAGGAGCACACAAGTCAGAGGTTAGGGCCGCTATGCAACCCAGCCCCAATCGCCCACCTCCTATCGAAGTAGCAGGCGCCAAATGGTCTCGAATTCTAGATGCTGAACCGCTCGGATTGTGCGAACTTGAAGGAAGAATAGCATTCGTTCTATGGAAAAGAGGAATATACTGCTTAAGCACAGATGCAGAGGAATATTGGCGCGTTAGTGAATTGAATTGGTCCGAACTGGAAGATATCCCGCGAGGCCAAGAAGTCTGTGGCTTGCACAATGTGGATGGAGAACTCTTGGTTTGGTCCAGAGGTGGAGGATGGGCTCGGCTCTCCGCAAAAGATGGAAAGACCATTGAAATGGGGAAAATAGAGATTCCTGCTAGTATTATTGGAACCTATCATTCACCCGAATCTGGTTGGTTATTGGGCAGTAATCGCGGCCACCTTGTCAGGCTGAAGCAACTTGGAGATGAACCGGTAACGATAGACGTTGGCGGACCGATAAGTGCCGCCCTCTGGGATGAAGACGCTTCAGGTTGGAGAATCTGCGGCTGGCGAGAGAATCTACTTTGGAACGATACCGAATTGAAACGTTGGGAGCGAGACGAGCTATGCGTGCAACTGCTGAAGCATCCAACCGGTTGGAAAGTGCTGGAGAATACTGGCCGCTGGTGCGACTTCTAAGAACTACTCACTGACTTCATTTGGCACAGTATGCCCACAACGTCCGCATGATTTACGATCCGAATGAATCGCCATGAATACTCCATCCTTACAATTAGGACAAAATTCTCCTTTACGAACCAACTTGCCGTCTTCTAGGGAGTACTTGGCCCACTTGCCGTTCGGATTAGGTCCATCCCTATCCTCAGCCAACCTGCGCTTACGCTTGCTTCCGCCCATCATTCTTCACCTCCAGATACATCTTCTGCTTCGACCGGTGCGGGTTCTAAATCTCCTCCAACTGCGCCAGTGCCGTGCCTTTCATGGACATAGGCTGCTTCAACAACCATGCTCTCTGGCTTACCATAGACATGTGCCACACCGGTTGTAGTGGGCTGACCGAAACGTGTGTTGACATCCTTGACAATGATACAATCCCTCTTGGCCTTGGGCTCAAGCGTGGTTATCATGTCCAGCAATTCGTTGCGGCTGGGGGTTGGCTTGCCTTCATGGCGCCATCTGAAATCAATCTCGATTCTGTCGAGTAATTCATTTTCCTTGCGTTCCAATATCTCCATCTTCTCATCTCCTTCAGTGGACATTCACCTTGAGTGCATAGGTTCCAGGTTCGCTAATGTTGAGCCTTTCTGCGATTTCAGCTCTCTCTGGATTGAGGATGATAACATAGCCCAGATGGTCAGTAGTGACCTTAGCATCTGGATGATGTGGGCATTGGTCTACACCATCATCGAGTATTCGGTGGCATTCGCCGCATGCATAGGGTTGTTTTGGCATTTCATCACCTAATCTTCACGCTCTTCCATGAGCCATTCGATCCCGCCTAAACCGGGTTGCTTGCAAGTCAATCCAATTTTACTCTGACGAGGGTCAGTTGAATTGGGAGCGAGAGAAACAATTCTTGCTCTGACGAAACTGCTGGTCTGCAATCGGCGGCCTGTCTGTCTTCCTTCGATCATTCCCATGCCGACATTTACGTCAACATGGTCCTCCATTATCTGCGACTTGTGTAGCAAAGCCTCCATTGGACCTATTCGTACGAATGCACCGAAATCATGTACTTCGGAAACAGCACCTTCGACAACCTCGTAATCATCCATGCAGAACAATACTGCATCGAATTTGACATTCTGATAGATGGCACCATCACCATGGATGATGCGGCCCCTTCCGAGTGGTTCATGATTCAAGGTAACCAACACGAATCTGTTATCATCATCGAATCTACCTTCAAATGCAGTTGCTGCCAATTTGTCGATGTGTTGATTCAAGGATTGTCCTTTACGAATATATTCCGCAGGTATCCTGATGATATCTTCCTTCTGCACCAATTTGTACATTCTTTACACCTCGCTTCAGAGCCCTCTTCCAAGGTGTTGAAAAGGACGGAAGGAATACCCATTCCGTCCTTCACCGGCATACGCCTCGGGAGAGAAAGCGACCAAAGTCGATTCGGCGACCTATGGCCCCTTCATAAGCCCACCGACAGGGCCCCAATCCATGCTGAACACATATTCACTCAATTCTAGGGCTCGCATGGTGTCTTACAATCTGCTTTTCGGGACCCTAAGGGTCCCGTTCAACATAACCCTATTAGGTGCATGAAAGGCAGACATACCTGTTGGAATGCTGAACGGATGTTGTAGAACTGCGGTCTTGATGGCCCTATTGATGCTTCCATTTGCACCTTTGGCTAGTGTTATTGTTCCCAATTCAGAAGTATCCAATACCGAAGCAAGAGATTCAGAAGCATGGTATGGCGATGAATTCTGGGGCCAATTCAGGCATAATCCGACCAGAAATTCTAGTATGCCTGCCCATTCAAGTGATGGTGGGCCAAAAGATGGGACCGTCGACAATGTTACTTCACTGATGACCATTGATGATCCAGTAGTTAACTGGCATCACCTTACTGATTCACATTATGGAGCAGATGGATATGGTACCGTTATTGGCGACTTTTCCTCCTCGATAACCGCTCCACCTGCGGCTGCAGAACGATGTGGACAGGGGATCTCCTTCGCAGTAATGGTTCATTCACAGGATGTTGGGGGGCAAAGCCACAGTATTCTAAGTATTATTGACGGCGGTTCAGGGAAAACCGCTTGGAAAGTAGACCTCGGTACAACTGAACCTGTGAAGGCAGCACCTGCTGTAGTGGATATTGATGATGATGGCTTGCTAGAGATTATGGTGGCATACGATAGTGATGCTGCGGCCAACCTAGAGGTCTATTCACCTCGTCTCAGTTGCTCTGAGTCGGGATGGGATAGTTCGGGACACACTTCCGAATTACTGTGGACATGGAGCGATTCTGAAATGAGACTTGGTACGGACTCACCTCACTTTGCAGTACAACAGAGCGACCATTTAGTCTCCACTCAAGTGCTCATCGCCGATTTGCAAATGGATGGTGGCGCTGATGCAGTTCTAGCCCTAATAGACCGGAATACTGGGAATCCAACCATCAAGGCCATTCAATTGTCGACTACTGGGCCTCCAGACCCAACGTGGAGCGTTACTCTGGATAGAGGAACGCATGTTTCTGACCCTACTTGGGTAGCCATGGACGATTTGAATTCGGCAATTCTACTCACAACTATTGATGGTAGCAATGGAAACATGTGGGTATGGAGAATTGATGGAGCGAGTGGTTCGCTTGATTGGGAGAGAGTAACTCTTTCTGGAACTCAAACTGATGCTGACCCTGTTCATCTCCGGGTACCAGGTCCGATAGTTGCACAACTCGATAATGACAATGCCCCTGAAGTTATTTTCACCATACCTTCAGACCAGAATGGTAGAAGTTCTGGAAATGGGGCAACATATGTTGCGTGGGATTTGACCTCAACCGATGAGCTTTGGAGATTCAGAGCATACAATGGCTACGCAGATGCAGCTCCGATAGCTATTGATGATGATGGAGATGGAATACACGAAAAGGTCTGCTGGGTGACTTGGTACAGTACCAGTAGCCTTACCTTCGAAAGACAGGGGTTAGCGGGCTGTCATGATGTAAGTGGGGAGCCAAGCGAATTGTTCAGACACACCATGGACTCCAGCAGCGGAAACGACAACGATGAGATTGCCGCAAGTGCACCACTATCAATGGACATTGATGGAGAAGGCGATAACGAATTGGTTGTTGCCTTCGGGCGCAGATTATTCGCCTTTGATGTTGGAACGGGAACTTCTGCAGGAGTAAATTCAGACTGGGCAAACGCCCTAGCTCTTCCGCACCGAACGTGGTCGAGTCCTGCAGCAGGTGATCTAGATGGAGATGGTGCACTAGACCTATTGATTGGAGATACGTTGGTCAGTAGGACTGAAGCAGACACAGCCCCAACCAGTGATTCACGAGGAATTACGTTCAATCCCGAACAACCGGATCCTGGCAAAACGGTTACCATTAGTGCTCAATTCTCAAACATCGGAACTACTGCCTTTGAAGGTGGATTAGATGCTGTTCTCTATCTTGGAGGAGAGGAAATTGGTAGGCATCGCAGTACCGATTTAGAACCAGTAGCACCTACTGGAGACGGAGGACCTGTTTCATTCAGTGTAGACATTGTAGCCACCCGCGGCGTCCATGAAGTCAAACTTGTTCTCGACCCCCTAGGCAACCATAGTCAAGCACGTAAGGACAATGACGCCGCCACAGCTTTCCTCGAGGTACTCGACCCCTACGTGGTAGATATCTCACCACCATTATCTCTAACTCGTATATTGCCAGGTCAAAGCGAGGACTTGTTCCCAACAGTTACTGCAACTGGACGTAAAGCAGCCACATGGAGTATGAGTATCGAAGAACATCTCCCCGAGGGATGGACTGTAGTGGATGCAACGAGTGGAGGTAGCCAGATGGTTGAACTGGTCCCAGGAATAGCTTGGAACCCGACCCTAAGGATTTCTATTCCCGATGATGCAGAAGGTAGTGAGAGCGGGCACCTAGTTCTCATGATGACTTTGGACGAGGACTCAAACATCTCTTTCAATTCGACTATTCCTGTTGAAGTTTTACGAACTCAAGGGCTCTCCATACAGGGCCCCGATGGATTGCCTATTTCACACGGAAGTGGCAGAATAGGACATGATGCAAGCGCTTGGTTCCTCATCGAGAACCTTGGAAATGCACATGAGACGAGCAGCAGCATAACTTGGGATTTGAATGGCTGGCAGAAACAACCACGCATTGTTGATTCTAATGGAGCAGAGGTGAATTTGATTGAGTTACAACCAGGAGAAACTCGAGAGTTTGTTGCCATGGTTGAAGTGCCGACAGATTCCGTATCTCTAGGTGATTGGGTGACCAATAATCTCGAAATATGCATCGGCTCCAGTGAACAAACACTGTGCAGAGACATCGATTTCCGATTCACTGCAAATGGAGTCTCATTAAGCCCCCCACATATCAGGCAAGAACCTCAATTGGACAAAACTTGGGAAATTCAAGTGAGCAAACCGGGTGGTATTGACTTATCATGGGATCTGGGAGCAGCAGGCCTGCTCAAAGAAGGCTGGGTTTGGAGTGCCGAAGGAGACCTGCAGATCGTTGCTGGCATACTTTCGACTGTTGCCGGACCTTCACCTGCAAGCGGATGGCTGAATCTAAGCATCCCAGGTACCACACCGCCAGATATTCATGTCGCCAATATCAGTTCAGCGGAGAGAGAGAATCACGATCTGAATCTATCTTTACATGTGCTACAAGTACATCGATCCGACATCTCATTGAGTCAACCTCTTCCCGAACCCTGGATGGTCAATGTCTCATCTAGTGAGGATGATGAAGGAGACAGATTAATTCTCAGACTTGAGAATCCAGGAAATGGTCTCGACTCATTCTTGCTAGCAGGCGAAGTGGTGCTAGATGAGAATTACACCTCAGACCCTGGTGTGATTTTCCTGATTTCAAACCCTGTAAGAAACCTGAGTGCTGGAGCGGTAGTACACGTTCCAGTAAATGTCAGTCTACCACCTGAAATTCCAGCAAGAATCCCACTACAATTAAGATTCACATTGACATCATTGATGCTCCCTAGTGCATCAGATAGTGTTGATGTCACAATTCAAGCCAGACCCGATCATAGATGGCAATTACAATTATCAGGTGATGAACAACGCTTGGCAGCACCAGATGAATCAGTGTCCTTCCAATTTAACGCCAGCAATGTAGGTAACAGTCTGGACCATCTTGAAATGGAACCTCAATTAGAACTGCAGAAGGCAGGTGAAGATTCCTCGCAATGGCAATTCAGCGGCAGTAGCCTTAGCAACATCCAAACTGGAGATTCGGGAGATGTTTGGGTTAATTGTACAGTTCCAAGCAATGCTTGGAATGGCAGCGTGGCAATTGTCACCATCTCTGTGGTGGCTGAAGATGTAGTGGTCTCAACTATTGAAGTAAGGGTTGAAGTTTCTCACAAGACAGGTTGGGGATTCAATCTTTCAAACACCACGTTGGAAGTTTCTCCTGAAGGAGGAACAGTTAGTGTAGTAGTAGAACAACGCGGCAATCTTCCAACCAGCCCTTGGTTCAGTCTAGTAATGCCCGAATGGAATCTAAGTTATCCAAGCAATGCGGAAATCATTTCGCCAGGAAATCAGACTACCTTGGATATCGAAGTCACTCCTCCAGAAGATGGCTTGGCAGGTCAAGTCAGTCTGCTAGTTATTCGTGCAAGGGAAAGCGACGGGAAGGGCCTTGGTCAAGTGACAATTCCTTTGCGAATAGGGGCGGTTCACGAATTGGAACTACATGCGGAAGATGCATGGAAAGTGACTAGAGAAGGCGGAATCCCACTCGTTTGGTTTGAAAATACTGGCAATGCTCTATCGAACATCCAAATCGAATTGCAAGGGGTTCCCGACGGATGGATAGTAAATGGCCCTTCGAACTTGGTTGTTGCAGCAGGTCAGAAATCAGGCCTAGAACTCGACCTTGATCCTGCTGATGATTGGGATGGAACTAATGTGTTGATTGCAATAAACATAACAGCAGATGGAGGCATTCAGATGGAGCATGACATCAGTGTGCAACTGTCCAATTCTTCTTGGAAAAACAGTCCATTACTAACCGGTTTGAGTGGAGATGAAATAGGCATTAGACTGTATGGCGAAGTTACTTCCATCAAATTGACAGGGACTTCAATGCCTTTGCAGGCCGAGGGAGAATTGTGGTGGTTTACGCTTCCCGAAAATGCAGCCGATGTGCAAGTGGCGGTAACTACTTCCCAAGGAGAAGAAGATTTGCAGTTGCGCGTCGAACCTATTCCCAAGACCAGTAGGGGAATATCTTGTAACATCAACAATGGTGTAGCTGCAACTCTAGGCGCTACAAATCACAATTCCAGCGCCACTCTGGCAACTTGTACCATCGCCAACGGAAGTACTGCATTGAAAGCAACATTGATTCTATTGACAAATGAAGGGGACATAGTACAGTCTCAGATAATCAACGCCCCTGCCAACACGGCAGCCACATTCAACCTGAGCAGTCAAGGTTGGCTGGGAGAACCCGGTAATTTGATTCTAGAGATAAGAGCCATAGATTCTCATGGTAGATTGCTGTCTAGTGACACCTTGCCCATTACCATAAGAATGAGCGGTTGGAATATCGGCATAGCATATCTAGAAGAACGCTCGAATGGCGATATAAGGATAGGAGTATTGAGGACCGATGAAGTAGAAAATGTCCTCGAAGGTGTCGATTGTAGGTTGGATATGAGTTCAAACGAATGGAGTGCCACATGGACACTTGATGTAGTGAGTTCAGATTTTGCTCCGATTATCGATCTACCGAGACCTGACGTTGCCGATGGCGAGAAAGTAGATGTACACGTTCACTGTGAGACACCATTCGATATAGATGATAACGCCAGCGACAATAGCGATAGCATAGTATTGTCAACTCAAGAGATTGCTGAAGAAATGGAAGCTGGCATCATATGGGGCAGCGGAGTTGCTATCTTGACCCTGTTCGCCCTTTGGTGGTCAGGACTGTTGATACCAAAGGCTCAAGAAACCACAATTGGACCTGGTAAGAAGAAAATTCCCACAACTAGTTCAAGAAATGATTCGGTGAAACAAGAAGAAGTTTCAGATGAAAGCCTGCACCTTGAAGGGTCAGATGAAGAAACTGAACGAATCTCCCTTATCGAAATCGAAAATACCACTAATGATGAGGAGATTCCGACAGAAAAAACAGATTCGGGACCTGGCGTCGATATCCGACAACGTATCAAACAACTTCGAGCCTCGGCTAGAGAACAGGTAGAAGTGGCGGATGATGCCGATGATTTGGACAGACGCATTGATGAATTGTTCTCACGCAGAAGCAAGGATTCTTGAGTAACTAAGGGGCCAACGATTCTGTGAGCGATGAGATTAGCATACTGAGCAAGGCTTCGACCTCTCCGTTCCACACTTTTGATGCCATCGATGGGAAACAAATGGAGGCACTGATTCAGGTGCTTGATGCCTGCGAAGACGGGGACGATGGGGAACTACTCAAGTTGTTCAATAGTGATTCTCAATTGAAGGAACGCTTGCAGAACGAATCAATAGATAGTATCGAAGAACGATCAGACATCCCGTGGGATGATGCTACTATTCTGTGGATTGTATGTGCTCGAATCAAAGATGACGGAAGTCCTGCGCTCCTCGATAATGGAATGGTAAGAGACAGATTGGGGCGATTTCCGTGGGGCGATGGTTCACCAATTTCTTATCTACTCGAATACATTATCGAAGAAGCGGGTAGCGGACTAGATAATCTACTGGAAAAACTGAATGCCGGCCTTGCTTATGTCACATTGGGTCATGAAAGATATGAATCTGGATTTGGCGGACTCTCATTGATGGGATGGTTGAGCGAAGATGAAGTTGAGAAGATGAACAAGATTCTACTGAAGAGCTCTTGGGGGGTATCCTCAATGGAACCGCACGATGGTGGAGTGAGACAGATTATCAAAAACCTCTCGGTTATACTGAAATCTGCGCGCTCAAAGAGAACAGGAATTCTGCTTCGAAGACACGAATGAGCAGCACCCTAGACTATTTTCTCAGAATGTATGATTGGTCAGACGCTCAAACATTGATGCATACAATGCAGAGGTCCTGTCAATCATTGACTGTGGCAGAGCAGGAATTGGAGGTTCATCCTCCCCATTTTCCCTAGCATCGTAGAGTTCCTTGTGGTGCCCATCTTCGATATAATGGGCTCTTACGAATTCCTTTGAGAGCTGCACTATCTCTCCTCTTTCGTAAGCATCCTTGTCCCACCACCGATCTTCATCAAGAGTTCCAAAACTATCTACCAGAATAGGCTCTCTTCCCTTGCCCAATGCGAATTCTTTCTTTCCATCTACGTGAATCAATCCATTCAGAGCCGCCTCTCGATCGATGATTGCATCTATTTTCAGGACAACGTCCTTGATATTGTTTAATTCTTCAAGGCTTAATCCCGAAATCTCTAGTGCTTCCTCGGTATCGAGCAAACGGTCGAATGATTCGAATTTCGTTGAGACTTCTACATAAGGCGCCGGTAGTTTCACACCTTCCTCTAATTCTGTACCAGGTGCAAAACCAAACTCCTCTGCACCCACGTCACCCCTAGCATACCTTCTCCACCCCGAACCTGCAAGATAGTGGCGGCAGATAACTTCCAAAGGTACGAAGACATTTTCCATCTCAGATGTAATAGCACCAGGTTCTTTGATAACGTCAAATCGCCTAGCTAAGCAGCGGTCAGGCGCATTCATCTCAATCAAGTGAGTCTTGCAAACACCTTCGTCTTCTACTAATTTCAACCAATGGCAAGATGTACGATTCAAACTCTCTCCTTTACGTGGAATTAGACTTGGAATAATCTGATCAAAGACCGAAATCTGATCAGTATATCTGAATTCAATAACATCGGGGTCATCTGTGGACCAAACCTGCTTGACCTTTCCAGCGTAAAGTTGCTCTGCCATAACGCGCCACTTTCAAAAGACGTCCTTCAACGTTGCTTCGGTGAAATCAGTCATGAATTGGTAGTTTCAAAGGGAAAAGTTGGATTAAATCAATCCAAGAGCATCTTCAATTCTATTCAGCTCCGGACCTGTTGTCTCTTTACCAGTAAAGGCCCCCTCATCAGAACATATCATTCCAGAACCAATGAATGGTGACCCCCGTGCGACAGTCCCAACCATAGGCGGAATGTCCAACACCTGCTTGATTACTTCAACCTCTTCAGAACGCACGTCGGGGTGCAATAATATTCCCTTTGAGTTTGCTACTGCAAGACTACCAACAATAGCCTGACCTGCAACCGTAGTGCATGCAACATCGGTCCTCATCACTTCGCCAAGTATGGCTAATCCCTCGTCAGGTAATTCAGGGCTTGCGATTACTCCATCATCAGTACAAACGAGAAGATTGCCCGCAGTATTGATTCCACTCTCCATGACTACCACATCTCCATATGAAGTCAAAACTTCCACATCCTCTTCAGTAGCAAGATCAGCAACTGCAAGGCCGTGATTATTACCTGCTAGTAGGCTTCCAATCAATCTTGAGCCGCCTATCAACAGTCCCTTGGACTCCAATCCCAATGTCGACTCAAGAGTCTCAACGACATCCTTCTCCAATTCTGAAGGATGAAAAATCGTTTTGCCAACTACGGCGACGAATACTCCAATTTGATCAGAGCCGAAAACATCACCTGTTGCAATACCCATACGCGTCGCCTACTCAGGTGCTGCCCAATGGAGATACTTCTTCATCCTATGGATGAAATAATCCGCGCTACGCAGATGCTTTGGATTCCAAACCTTGCTCTCGCTAAAGGCTTGAAGATTCGGGGAGGGGATTCGAGGAAAGAAGAGGGGCACAGTGACCGTCTTTCCCGTGGGCTCTCGCACCACAGTACC